>NZ_JBRIMD010000015.1:0-117085 GCF_052977325.1 Shewanella sp. 0m-6 | reverse complement strand
CGGATGTAGCTCAGCTGGATAGAGTACCTGGCTACGAACCAGGCGGTCGGAGGTTCGAATCCTCCCATCCGCACCATATAAAACAAATTAGATACAAGTCGTACCGATTTTGCGCGTGTAGCTCAGCTGGATAGAGTACCTGGCTACGAACCAGGCGGTCGGAGGTTCGAATCCTCCCACGCGCACCATGTTTTGCGGAGAGGTGGCCGAGTGGCCGAAGGCGCTCCCCTGCTAAGGGAGTATGGGCTTTAACTCCCATCGAGGGTTCGAATCCCTCCTTCTCCGCCATTCATTAAAAACAAAAAAACCGCACTAAGTGCGGTTTTTTTGTGTCTGTAATTTACCCTTTTCAGCATTCAGCATCAATTTATAGCGAATTGGTATCGTGCTTGTTGAACATACCTAAGCTTTATTCCAAGGGGGACAATAGCAATCATATTACTCATCCAGTTTTTACAAACTAATTCAATGAGAATAGATGATGAAGTGGGATTCCTTACGAAGTTATTTAATGCTGAAGTAGAAAGTCCAAACCCGCCTTAAAAAATGAGCTTTAACGCTTCATATGCAGCGCTAACAAACATAAACCTAGTTCGATTATGCTCGATACGTCGTAAACACTAATACCAATCAGTATAAAGATTTGGTCGCTCAGCGAGAGTTTAGCGGCACTGAGACAAGGTCATTAAATACTCCTCGGTAACTGCTCCTGCGTTACTCTACCTCCTATATCCATATAGTCGTGCATTAATGACATTCACCACATCTGACCTCCAGGGATGGAGGAAATGTCTTATGTATGTCGGGAACATACAAGACCATGTGGTTTACAACGAGTGAAGAGCATAGTTGAACTAGGTTAAGCTCCCTCTTGTTCCATAAGAGTCACAGGATCAGAGCCGCCAAAACTCGCCATTCTGGCGCGTTTTTGGCTGCCTACTACTGCGTTGAACAACTTCACAAGGAGCAAGCATTCTTTCAGTTATTCGCCTTGAATCAGTTTGCCAAAAAACGTTCTGAGTAGATCAACTTCTTATACTGATTGGTATAAGGTCTTGTATCCCGATTACATAGACATTTCCTCTGGCCATGGGGATCTGATGCAGCGAATTTCATTAATACACTACTGAAAGGATTCAGTAGGCTAAGTAGCGCAGGTGCTGTTACCGAAAATGCTATGCCACCAAACTCGAACCAGTGAGCGATTAACGACCAGTCTCTGATGCGCTAAACGCCGTTGAATGTTCACCGCTTTATACTGCTGAGGATCATTGGCGATACCACGACAATAGCCTCCCTTTATCATCGCTAATCAACTTAATGTAATAGCTATAAAACCCTGATTAATGATATTTACCAAGCAGATTTATAATATCTATCGCTATCAATGCAATCGTCAAAAACTCAATCGCTAAACATCTAAGTTTTCCGTAAATTGCCATTAACTATGTGACTCCACTCAGCGATAAAGCCTAAAAGCTAAATTGCATAAAATTGCAATTTGGCTTTTATCGCTCCTCTCTGTTCTATTTTCTGAATTCATTTTCCAGTAAATGCACTATTAAATTATAAAGAAATGGCCGTGAAAGCTTGTATATTGATGGATATTCAATTTATCGGCTTTAATAGTGATGATTTGTTAGTAGCTATGAGTTTGTGATGATTTTTATGGTATGACCAATTTACAAAGGGGTCGCAATCTTGTTATATATTGGTTATTGTTTTTGTCTGAGGTTGCCATTTGACTGCTAAGCAGTATCTGAAATGAATGGAATGAATTGCATAACATGTGAATGTTAAGTGAATTTATATTGGCTAATCGCCACGTTTGTTCACAATAAAGTGTCTACAAGAGGAAGAGATGGCTTCAATATCTGAACAGTTATATGACGCACTGGGGATCATGGTTCTAGGCATGACACTGGTATTTGTTTTTTTGAGTATGCTCATTTTAGCGATGAATTTGGTTGCTCGAAAATTTGGCCCTTTGCCACAACAAAATATGAGTCAAGGCCCTTCGACTCAACAACAATCGGATCAAGCTGCTGTAAGTCCTTTAATGGCTGCGGTGATCACTGCAGCCATTCATCAGCATCGTAAGAAAGTATAATAAAAGTAGGGAGTATTCGTATGAGCAAGCCATTGGCTTTAACTGATGTGGTCCTAAGAGACGCACACCAATCTATTCTCGCTACTCGTTTGCGTACCGAAGATATGTTACCCATCGCGCCTTTACTCGATAAAGTCGGCTTTTGGTCATTAGAATCATGGGGCGGCGCCACATTTGACTCCTGTATTCGTTATCTTGGAGAAGATCCGTGGGAGCGGATCCGTGAACTGAAAAAGGTAATGCCTAACACCCCTCAACAGATGTTACTACGAGGACAGAATCTGCTGGGTTACCGTCATTATGCCGATGATTTGGTGAATCGCTTTGTTGAAAGAGCTTATACCAATGGTGTTGATGTTTTCCGCGTATTCGATGCGATGAATGATGTGCGTAATCTTGAGACGGCGGTTAAGTCTGTTGTTGAAGTCGGTGGCCACGCCCAAGGAACTCTATCTTATACCACAAGCCCGGTACACAACTTAACTACCTGGGTCGATATGGCTAAGCGCATAGAAGATATGGGGTGTCATTCGCTCTGTATTAAAGATATGGCAGGTTTATTAAAGCCTTTTGAAGCCTTCGATATGATTAGCCAAATCAAATCGCAGACCGATCTCATTGTCTCTTTGCATTGTCATGCAACCACAGGTCTAAGTACTGCTACGTATCAAAAAGCTATAGAAGCGGGTATTGATGTGCTCGATACTGCTATCTCTTCTATGAGCCAAACCTATGGTCATAGCGCAACAGAAACCTTAGTGGCGATGGTTGAAGGAACAGATAGAGCGACAGGTTATGACATGGCCTTGCTGGAAGAGATTGCTGCGTACTTTAGAGTTGTGCGTAAAAAGTATGCCGCATTTGAAGGTGAATTAAAGGGGATCGACTCACGAATTTTACGGGCACAAGTTCCCGGTGGCATGTTAACGAATATGGAAAGCCAGCTAAAAGAGCAAGGTGCTGGCGATAAGTTAGATCTGGTTCTAGAAGAGATCCCTCGCGTTCGTGAAGATTTAGGCTTTTTACCCTTGGTCACGCCGACGTCACAAATTGTGGGTACACAGTCAGTCATTAACGTGCTTACAGGCGAGCGTTATAAGTCGATGACTAAAGAAACTGAAGGGGTGTTGAAAGGTGAGTATGGCGCGACGCCAGCTCCGGTTAACGCTGAGCTGCAACGACGAGTATTGGCTGGCAAAGAGGCTATTACCTGTCGACCAGCAGACCTACTTGAGTCTGAATTAGATAAATTACGCATAGAGCTTAAAGACAAAGCGGCTGCCGATGGTATATCGCTTGCTAAAGAGCTTGATGATGACGTACTTACTTATGCTTTATTCCCACAAATAGGCCTTAAGTTTTTAAGTAATCGCAATAACCCCGATGCGTTTGAACCTAAACCTGACGTGGCTGCTAAAGCGCTTGAAGAGGCTAAAAAGGCGGAGCTTGCTGCTGCCAATAAGCAAGGACCTGAAACCTATACGGTGACCGTACAGGGGCAAAGCTTTGTTGTTGAAGTTGCAGAAGGTGGCGACATTAGCCAAATAACCCCGGCAGAAAACGTTGTGCCGTTTGCAGCGCCAAACCATGGGGCTGCCCATGCACCTGCGATTGTTGATATAGCTGCAGTTAAGCATGAGCAGAATGCTCCGCTTTCAGGCAATATTTTTAAGGTACATGTATCGCCAGGTGATAGTGTCAAAGAGGGCGATGTGGTGATTATTCTTGAAGCGATGAAGATGGAAACGGAAGTGCGCGCCGAAGCTGATGGGGTGATCTCAAAGGTTTGGGTTAAAGAAGGTGATGCAGTCACAGTTGGTAGTCAACTGTTAGCATTGGCGTAGGGGTCATCATGGAAGGATTAATCGCGTTTTGGTCTGAGTCTGGTATTGCTAATTTTACCTTAGGCCAATTGTTGATGATGGGTGTTGGCTGCCTATTGTTATATTTAGCAATTGCAAAGAAGTTTGAGCCTTTGCTACTGCTACCGATTGGATTTGGCGCAATACTGGCCAATATTCCCAACGGTGGGTTTACCGATGAAGGTGGACTACTCTATTTCGCTTATCACGTAGGCATTGAAACTGGGATCTTCCCTCTGCTTATCTTTATGGGAGTCGGGGCGTTAACGGATTTTGGTGCACTTATCGCTAACCCTAAAATGCTGTTACTTGGCGCAGCGGCTCAGTTTGGTATTTTTGCGACCCTTTTAGGGGCTATCGGGCTGAACTTGATCCCAGGGTTTGAGTTCTCGATGACTGACGCGGCAGCCATTGCCATTATTGGTGGGGCAGATGGGCCAACGGCTATTTTCTTAGCCTCTAAACTTGCGCCGGATCTGCTTGGTGCTATTGCCGTTGCCGCATACTCATATATGGCACTGGTACCATTAATTCAACCGCCTATTATGCGTTTGCTTACAACTGAATCTGAGCGTCAAATTAAGATGGAGCAGCTGCGTGAAGTGAGCAAGAAAGAGAAGATCATCTTTCCGCTGATGGTGCTCGGGCTTACCATCTTAGCCTTGCCTGCAGCAACCCCATTGGTTGGCATGTTCTGTCTTGGTAATTTGATGCGTGAATCAGGTGTTGTCGATCGGTTATCAAACACTGCGCAAAATGAACTGATTAATATTGTGACCATATTCTTAGGTCTTGCAGTTGGTTCTAAGCTGTCAGCAGAACAGTTCTTACAGATGGAAACTTTAGGTATTTTAGTACTTGGTGCAGTAGCATTTGCTATTGGTACTGCTACGGGGGTACTTATGGCAAAACTGATGAGCAAACTCTCTGGTGGTAAAATTAATCCATTACTGGGCGCTGCCGGAGTCTCGGCTGTACCGATGGCTGCGCGAGTGGTTAACAAGGTTGGCCTAGAGTCGAATAACCAAAACTTCTTGTTGATGCATGCCATGGGGCCGAATGTTGCTGGTGTATTAGGCAGTGCGGTAGCGGCGGGGGTATTACTGGCGGTTCTTGGCTAACAAGCTTTGACTACTATTTTATGAGTGCTAGTTTAAGACCTATTTTTAGTACTAGCCTGAGCTTTAAGCACTTGTTTGGGTACTAGCTTGAGCATTAGTTTGGGTTAACGGGTTAACGGGTTAACGGGTTAACGGGTTAACGGGTTGACCCATTATTAACTCGTTCTTAGAACTGACAGCCTTGTAGCACATAACCGAAAAGTCCTGCTCTTTAGTAGGACTTTTTTATGCCTTATTTTTCAGTCACTAACGTGCAGTGGTTCGCTTTTAGGCACTAATATTTTTTCACTGAGTTTTAAGTTCCGATGGTTGTGTACGCCAACGGTTTTATAGAACTATGCCTATATTTCATCTTCCTTTCGTGTTGAATGAGCCAACAACACTAGAGTCGAATGCTTTCTTGTACTGATCAATATTAACCTTGTTATAGAGGGTTAATACTTGAGGTTTTGACCCGCAGTGAGCCAGAGTAAAAATACCAGTGCAAAAATGATGGTCAGGCTGATGCCGATGATATAGAGAAACCCCGTCTTTCCTTGCTTTAATGGTACGCCGTTATAGTTAAGAAAAAGTGCCCATGCCAGCGAAAGCAGTATCGGAAGAATGAAGAGTTTTGTCATATCTAAGCGCTCCAAAATAGTCTGTATTCTTAGTAGAATATTGAAAAGTATAAAGTAAAAAGGCCGCGATTGCGGCCTTTTTATTGAATGACAAGTGAGTACTAGTTACTAGCTTGCTCTACAGGGGCATTCTCTTGGGCGTAGAACTGCATTTCATCAAGCTGGCCCTCTGATTTACCAATCACAACGGCGGTCATCATGTCGCCTGTGACGTTCGTTGCTGTGCGGATCATATCGATAATACGGTCGACTGCAGCAATAAAAGCGATACCTTCAAGTGGCAAACCGACAACGCCTAACGTTACTGTTAGCATAACCATTGCGCTGCCGGGTACACCAGCGGTGCCGACAGACGCGACCGTTGCGGTTACAGCGATAAGCATATAGTCAGTCATATCTAATGAAATGCCATAAATCTGGGCGATAAAAATAGCGGCAATAGCAGGGTAAATTCCCCCACAGCCATCCATGTTCATAGTGGCACCTAAGGGCAGCACAAAAGAGCCATAGCGCTTAGAAACGCCCATAGATTCCGTGCAGCGCGTGCTGGCAGGTAAAGTGCCAAAACTTGATGCTGTGGTAAATGCAACGATTTGCGCAGGTATCGCTTTACGGAAAAACTGCATCGGGCTTAACTTGGCGGCAAACTTAATTAAACCACCGTAGACAAAGATAATATGGATCAATGCGGCTAAGTAGATAGCACCGATAAACTTACCTAATGGCAGCAGAGTAGATAAACCGTATTCGCCAACAACCCAAGCCATTAAACCAAATACACCAATTGGGGTAAGTTGTAACACCATACGGGTTAACTGGAACATGACTTCTGCACCCGCTTCGATAGTGCGTTTTAATGGTTCAGCTTTTTCACCTACTTTATTAATCGCAATGCCAATCAAAGCTGCAAATATGATGATCTGCAGTACCTTGCCCTCAGCCAGCGAGGCAAACGGGTTGACAGGGATCATATCTAAAACGACTTGAGCAAATCCAGGTACATTTCGCTCACGAACTTCGGTCGCTACCAGCTCCATGGAACCGCCCATATCGATAACTGAGCCGACAGTTAAGCCTATCAGTGAAGCGATTGTGCCAGTAAACATGAACATGGCTAAGGTTTTAAAGCTGAGTCTTTTTAAACTGACTTGGGAGCCTAGCGAAGTGATACTGACAACGATGGCGCAGAATATTAACGGTGCGACTAACATCTTAATCGCACTAATGAACAGATCGCCCAGCGGTTTAAGTACCGTTGCAGACTCACCAAAAATGACGCCAACGCCGGCGCCTAAGATAAAGGCAGCTAATACTTTCTGCCAAAAAGGGATACTTTTAATTGCTTGCCACATTGTTGAAATTCCAAAAATTTTATTTTTCTAAAGTTACTTTACGGGGGAATCGGTGTTCACTCCAGTAATAGTTTGCAGGCAACCTCTAACAAGGTTTACATTTAGTTACCCAATGATGCTCATTCTATAGATAGTGTGGCGTGTATCACAAACCGATTTGGTTATAACATATTGTGATAAAAGAGTTTGTTTTAATAACTTTAAATTTTAACTTGATTGCAACAAGGTGGTGTTTTTATTTCATCTGTGAAAAAAATTGCATTAATTCACTCGGTAAGGAATTTTACTCCTGATGTTGTTGTCGATAAATAAGTGTATTCTTTGCTTCAATTGTTATTAAAAACGGCATATTTTTAGGTTAATTATTTGAAATTACACCGCTGGTTGTTTTATCTGTAGTGGGTAATACTAGGTGCATTAATATACAGCATGGCAAAAGATGCTAATAACGCCTGTTGGAAAAGGAGAGAGTCATTGAAAAAATGGATATTGGCCGCAGCGGTAAGTGCTGCATTATTGGGATGTGCTGGACAGCAACAAAATTCAATACCGCTACCAGAAGGGGTGGTCTTACTTGAAACGGTAGGTTTTAGTAATGATGAAGTTGGGATCCCATACCGCAAATACCAATTAGCGAATGGCTTGACGGTAATTTTACATGAAGATCACTCAGATCCTTTGGTACATGTTGACGTCACTTACCATGTGGGATCTGGCCGTGAATTAGAAGGACGCTCAGGCTTTGCCCATCTTTTTGAACATATGATGTTCCAAGGTTCTGAAAATGTTGGGGATGAACAGCACTTTAAGATGGTGACTGAGTCTGGCGGTACCTTAAATGGCACCACTAATACCGACCGTACTAACTACTTTGAAACTGTACCGAATAATCAGCTGGAAAAAATGCTCTGGTTAGAATCAGATCGCATGGGCTTTTTCTTGCCAGCATTAACAGAAGAAAAGTTTGAAGTTCAACGCGAGACCGTTAAAAATGAACGCGCCCAACGAGTAGATAATCGCCCATATGGTCGTATGGGGGAGCGTTTCAATCAAGCATTTTACCCACAAGGTCACCCCTATTCATGGCCAGTGATCGGCTGGCCTGAAGATTTAAATCGTGCAGATGTAGAAGATGTTAAGCATTTCTTCCAGCGTTGGTATGGCCCTAATAATGCAACCTTAACCATTGGTGGTGACTTCGACGAGCTGCAAACTCTTGCTTGGGTGAATAAGTACTTCGGTGAGATCCCTGCAGGCCCAGCAGTCGACGCGCCAGTGAAAGAGTTAGTGACTCTTGATGCAACGCGTTACTTGTCGATGGAAGATAGAGTCCACTTACCCTTACTGCGTATTGGTATGCCAACCGTTTATGCCCGCCATGAAGATGAAGCTGCGCTGGATCTGCTATCAAATATCTTAGGTGGCGGTAAGACATCACTATTTTATAAGAACTTAGTCAAAGATGGATTAGCAGTACAAGCGGGTGTAAGTCATCCTTGCCAAGAGCTAGCTTGTCAATTTTCTATGTACGCGTTAGCAAACCCTGCTCGTGGTGGTAACTTAGCTGAAATCGAGCAAGCGATGCAGGACTCTATTGCTGAGTTTGAACAGCGCGGAGTGACCGATGATGATCTTGAAAAAGTTAAAGTTAACTTTGAAGCGGGGGCGATATTCGGCTTGCAGAGCGTACAAGGTAAGGTGGCAAGTCTAGCCTTTAATGAAACCTTCTCTGACAACCCAGATATGATTGGCTTTGATTTGGCTCGTTATGCAAACGTCACCAAAGCTGATGTGATGCGTGTGTTTAACAAATACATCAAAGATAAGCCCATGGTGGTAATGAGCGTCGTGCCCCAGGGGCAAGCTCAACTTATTGCTAAAGCAGATAACTTTGTTGCCCCTGCCGAGGTGGTCGCTTCCGTTGCGGTTGAAAACGTAGCGATTAAGCCACAGCTCACCTCTGCATTTGATAGAAGTATTATTCCAGCAGCAGGTCCAACGCCAGTACTGAGCATGCCTGAGATTTGGACTGGTGAGCTTGCCAATAAAATCCAGGTCATTGGTACTCAGACGAGCGAAACGCCAACGGTTGAAATCGTTATCTATCTTAATGGCGGTCACCGCTTATTAGATGTAAACCAAGCCGGTCTTGCTAGCATGACAGCGTCAATGATGAATGAGTCGAGCAAGAAGCGCAGCTCTGAGGAGCTCACTCAAGCGTTAGAAATGCTAGGCAGCAATGTGAGTTTCAGTGCAAGTGGTTATCAAAGCCAAGTTAAAATCTCATCATTAGCAGCTAATCTTGATAAGACCATGGTCATAGTCAAAGAGAAGCTATTTGTCCCCGGTTTTACCGCTGCCGATTTTGAGCGAGTGAAGCAGCAAAAGTTACAACACTTACAGCGAGAGCTTACCGAGCCTAACTATCTGGCTTCAACGGCGTTTAGCGGTTTGTTATACGGCGAAAATAGCCCATTTGGTGTAAGCTCTGGCGGTTCAATTGCCACTGTTTCAGCAATGACGTTAGATGACGTTAACGCCTTCTATAAGCAGCAATATACCGCAGGTAATGCGCAAATAGTGGCAGTAGGCAGCTTGAATGAAGCGCAGATGCTAGCAAAACTTGCTACGCTTTCTAGTTGGAAGGGGGCCGCAACGCCTTTGCCAGAGCTTGCAGCGTTACCCAAGTTTGAGGGTGGAAAAATCTATATTGTAGATAAGCCAGAAGCGGCCCAATCTGTGATTAAGATTGGCAAGCGTGGACTTAAATATGATGCAACGGGCGAGTTCTTTAAATCGTATTTGATGAACTACCCACTGGGCGGTGCATTCAATAGCCGAATTAACCTCAACCTTCGCGAAGACAAAGGTTACACCTACGGCGCAAGAAGCTATTTCTCAGGTGGCCCAGAACTCGGTTTTTACCAAGCAACGGCTAGCGTGCGTAGTGATGTGACGACAAAGGCACTAATTGAATTTATCAAAGAGATTAATGCTTTTCAGGAAACAGGGATGACAGATAAAGAACTCGAGTTTATGAAGAGTTCAATCTCACAGTCCAAGGCATTAAACTATGAAACGCCATATCAAAAAGCGGGCTTGATGCGTAATATTCAGCGTTATAATTTGGACGATAACTACAGTGAGCAGCAAACTGCAATCACTAACAGTATTGGCCTAAATGAACTCAATCAACTGGCTAAAGAGCAGTTGAATTTAGACGATATGGTGATATTGGTTGTTGGCGACCGGGCTCAAATTGAGTCTGAATTATCAACACTTGGTTATCCAATTGAAATTTTACAGTTGTAAAAGACATAATTAGTCCATATATCCGAGAGATGGTGCTAAATCTATGGCATCATCTCATCGTTTATTATGCTGGCAGTTAACTAAACGCTAATTTGGTACGACTTGAAATTTAAGTTGTCTATAGCGGGTCTGACTGAATTGCTATATGGGTAAAAGTCACGTACTAGAGAGTAATGTATTGAAATCTTTCAATGAATTAGTAGGTAAGTTGTCGGATACGGCAAGTCGTCAAGCGCTAAGAACAATGCAACGAGGCATTGAGCGTGAAGCGTTAAGAATTGAAAAGTCGGGTCATCTAGCGTTGGATAAACATCCACAAGCGTTAGGTTCGGCGTTAACCAATTCGCGGATCACCACAGATTATAGCGAATCCCTACTTGAGTTTATTACTCCTGTTTTTGAAGATATCGATGAATTAGTCGAAGATTTGACCTTAACTCATGCCTATAGTGTCCGGCACTTAAATGGCCAACGACTGTGGCCTGTAAGTATGCCGTGCTACCTTGGCGATGCGGGTGATATCCCCATTGCGGATTACGGTAGTTCTAACACTGGCCAAATGAAACGTTTATATCGTAAAGGGCTGACCTATCGATATGGCGCTCAGATGCAAATTATTTCAGGCGTGCATTTTAATTTTTCTGTTTCAGACCAGCTCTGGGACAGGCTGTATGAGCTATCGGATAAATCTTTAAGCTTAGAGGATTTTATCTCAGAGTCTTATTTCGGTCTCATTCGTAACTATCGTCGCCTAGTCTGGGTATTACCGTATTTATTTGGTGCATCACCAGCGCTTTGCAGCACATTTATTCAAGACCCTAAGACGAATAACTTTCCTTTTGAAGTCATAGGCAATGGCACTTTGTATTTGCCATATGCCACCTCTTTACGGATGAGTGACTTAGGTTATACCAACCAAGAGCAAGACAACTTAAATATTAGTTACAACAGCTTAGCTTGTTACTTGGAAGGGATGAAATCTGCGATTAATATGCCTTCGGCTAATTTCGCAAAAATTGGCGTTAAAGTAGATGGCGAGTATCGTCAGCTTAACGCCAATATTTTACAGATTGAAAATGAATTCTACTCGCCTATACGTGCTAAACGTGTTGCGAAAGGTAATGAGAAACCGTCAGAATCACTTGCTCGAGCAGGGGTTGAGTATATAGAGGTCAGAGCATTAGATGTTAACCCTTATAGCTCAGTGGGTATTGAAAAGTCACAGATCCGTTTCTTAGACCTTTTCTTATTGAACTGCTTATTGCAACCTTCAGCGGCATCTGATGCAAGTGAAGAGGCGGAAATTGCCGCTAACCTACAAGCTGTCGTGCTTGAGGGGCGTAAGCCGGGGCTTATGTTAACCCGTTCAGGTGAGCCGCTGAGCTTAAGTCATTGGCTTGAATCATTGTTTGGTGATCTTAGTGATATCGCTTCACTACTTGACGATGACGGCCGAGATGATTACCTGGTTGCGCTGACTAAGTGGCACAAAGCCGTTAATAATCCAGACGAAACCTTGTCGGGACAAATTATTAAAGGACTAAAACAAGACCAAATAGATCATAGTGACTGGGTGTTACAGCTTGCAGAGCAGTACCATCAAGAACTCAAAAACTATCCTCTGTCAGAGGCTGTGACAATGCGCTATGAGCAAGACGCAGTTGTATCACTCGAGAAACAAGCGAAGCTAGAAGCTGAGCCAAGTGTGAGCTTCGATCAGTTTTTAGTTGATTATTTTAAGGCTTAACCTTGGTGACTAAAGGGTTCAAAAATATATTAAGTTTTACTGCATTGGTATTGCTGGTATCGGGTTGTGCAACTCAACCTGATACCGCCAATCAATGCGGTATCGTTGCGACGTATATGGAGCCCGACCACGACGCTGATATTTATCGCGTCGTGGTAACTCACCTAGATGGAAAGCCTGTTATATCTAAACCTTATTATCGGTTAAGTGTAGGTAAACACACCTTTACTCTTGCTGAGTTGATTGATGCACCGAATTTGAAGGTCAAACTTAGCGCTCGCATCCCTAAAGAGCTTACGGTGAATGTGGCACATAATGAGCGCTATCATATTGGTGCCAAGTTTAATGTCGACAAAGTTTATCGCGGTAATGATAAAGGTTTTTGGCAACCGGAAGTATGGCAACAAGAGCCCCATGACTGTGAGCTTCAACCTGCCCAGTAGGGTGAGGTAATCGCGGTAGGTTCGAGCTACTCTCATCTGATTTACAACACAATTCCCATAACGCTCAATTGCATCTTTAAGCTATCAGTGTGACACTATGGCTTTGCTATTACTGTCTGTTGGTATCTTTTTTTATGAAATGGCCCGCGTTATTTACGACTGTTATTTTAGCGACCCTATTGACTGGGTGCGCGACTCCTCCTCCAAAAGATCCCGAAAATCTTTGTTCGATTTACACAGAGAATCGCTCCTGGTATAGCGCTGCAAAAGATACCCGCGAAAAATGGGGAGTACCGATACATGTTCCTTTAGCCATGATGTATCAAGAGAGCTCTTTTAAGCACAATGCTGCTCCACCGATGGAATATTTTTTAGGCTTTATTCCTATTGGCCGAGCAAGTGATGCTTATGGCTATGCGCAGGCAAAAACCATGACTTGGGATGACTACGTTAAGGAAACTGGTAACTCCTGGTCGAGTCGAAGTAACTTTGATGACGCTATGGATTTTATGGGATGGTTTATTTACAAAACGCACAAAATCAATGGCGTGTCCAAGTGGGATGCTCGTAACCAGTACTTGAATTACCATGAAGGTTGGGGGGGCTATAAACGCAAAACGTATAATCAAAAAGCATGGTTAATCAAGGTTGCTGGCCGTGTAGATGAGCGTTCTAAGCGATATGCAGCCCAATATAGGCAGTGTCAGGAGGATCTCGATTCATCCTGGTTGTGGCGACTGTTTTTTGGGTAGTCGATACTGACCTATCCAGACAAAATGAGAACAGGTTTTAGCACTAATATTTACATCAAGCTCTAAAACTAAAATTAACATCATGCTCTAGAGCTAAGAGTAACAACTAAGCTCTCGAGCCTTGCGTTAAGAAATAAGCGCCAATAAGCAAGTGCCACTAATATAAACGCTAATAAATCGCTAAATGACTTTACATAACAGCCTCTGCATTTGCGGGGGCTTTTTATTGATAATTTGTCTGAGTTGAGGCCTTTTTGCCTCGTTTATGTTGATACATCAGTCTATCAGCCGCTTTAAAGCTGGTATTTAAATCCCCTTGGTAGTCAGCGATGCCGTAACTGAACTGAATATCGGGCATAGATTTATAAGCAGGTTTGTCGCTTAAGTGCTGCTCTGCTAGCATTTGCCTGATCTGTTTAAGATCTTCTTCAAGCTGCTCTAGCGGTCCGTGGCATAGGGCAACAAATTCATCACCTCCATAGCGAGCAATCAAGTGTTTACTATGCCAATGCGTTTTTAGCGTACTAGCAAAATACAACAGGGCTTTATCGCCTGCCTGGTGTCCGTCACTGTCATTAATTACTTTTAGATTATCAAGATCTAACACGACCAAATAACTGCCAAAGTGCGCTTTAATCTTCCAGTTGTTAACTCCTTCTTCAAAGCGTTGACGGTTATAAAGTTGAGTTAAACTATCAAAATTGGCTAATAAGTTAATTTGACGTGTCTTCTGATAAAGCGCAATAGCATTCGCCGCTTCATGAGTTAGGATTGCCACCAAGTTTCTGTCGTAATGACTAAAAGCGTTAATTCTTGCACTGTCTAAATTCAGCATGCCATAGAGAGCACCGTCGATATGTATTGGGCTGGATAAGGTTGAACGAATAGGTGCCTCAGGTGCGGTGAGCAAGACTTGTTGTTCGGCGGTGCTTAGGGTGCTATGGGCATTGATATTGGCCATATCATCGATGACTACGACTCGGTCACATTTGCCTTTGGTCAGCAGGTATTCGAAAGACTGGCTGAGATTGAATTTAACTTGTCTGAGCTTGTTGATATCAATGCCGACGGTGGACTCAAAGTGCAACTCCCCAGTGTTGGCATCCACTTTTATAATCGATCCCATCTCAGCGCCATCAATACTACTGACAGATTTCTTGAGTAACGCATCAAGAAAGGCGCGCTCATCTTGGTAACGATTAGCAATATTGACCAATGCAAAGGTGGTATCGTTAACATGAATGACCTGCTGAAGATGCTCCCATAATCGGTTCAATCGACCTTGATGGAAGTAATAACTTAAGCTGTAACCTAATAAATAGATAATTGCGACTAAGACTAAGTTAGCGACAGAATTTGGCGTCGGGCTGATACGAAAGAAAATGCCCCAGCCGATGAGGAGTAATAGCATTGGAGTTCCTAAAAGCGCGAGATGCGTTTTTAGACCGACAGAGTCTATCTTTTTTTTCTTCAAGCTATCTTTAATGGGCATTATGAATATCCTTATTCGTAAATCTCACCATTGATGTGCCGTCGATGTCGCTTAAAAAGTGCTTATATTCAGCTTTATGACTCACTTTCCACTCTCATTTCTAATTCACTTATAAATCGACACTACCTATATACAAGTAAAATACACTGCTGACAACGTCGAGTATCGTACTAAATCTCATCTCATACTATATACATAAAGCCGGGTAGGTTTAGAACTTAATATCTAGCATTCTTTCCTGCTAAATTTCGCAACTACTTTACCACTAAATTAGTGCTGAATTAACCAGGAGTTATCAATTTTTAAGCTGTTAATTAACCATGCGCTTGTTTGCTACACATATGTATTAATAAGTGATTTTCAGCTTTTGAAAACCCAGTGATAACGGCGTTGCAGGCTTAGGGGAAGCCTGTTTACTCAATGCGCTTAATGTCATTATAATGCGCGCAAATATAATAATGCACCGCCCTACAGGACTTAACATGAGCCAACCATTTGTTGCAGTATTAATGGGGTCAGATTCAGATCTGCCTACAATGCAAGCCACCCTCGATGTGCTTAACACTTTCGGAATTAAGTTTGAAGCAAAAGTGACTTCGGCTCACCGAACGCCTGCAGCTACGCATAGCTACGTAACTGATGCAGAAGCGCGTGGTTGTAAAGTCTTTATTTGTGCAGCAGGTCTTGCTGCGCACCTAGCTGGTGCGGTCGCGGGTATTACGACTCGCCCTGTTATCGGTGTACCAATTGATTGCGGCCCACTACAAGGACACGATGCACTTTTATCGACAGTGATGATGCCTGGCGGCGTACCTGTAGCAACGGTGGCTATCGGTAGCGCAGGCGCTAAAAATGCAGGTTATCTTGCCGCGCAAATGTTAGCCGTTGGCGATGATGCCCTTGCTGTGGCCGTTAAAGAAGAGCGTGCTAAGTCTGCTGAAGCTGTTGCAGCTAAAGATGCCGCTCTACAAGCCAAGCTCGCTTAAGTTAATCAGTCTATTCTGAATACGTCTGTTAGCAATGAAATGCCGCTAAGATAGTTTTTCTGTGCGGCACTTTTATGGGTTACGTTCTTCACGCCACTTAGTCATATTGCTGTTAATTCTTGTCTCAGATTGCTGTTCTTCACTATTATGGCTAATGCTAGCCACCTCATAAGTTATTGCTTGAGCTAAGCACTTGCAATATAAGTTTAACTGGACAAAGCTTAGCGGTCGAAAATGTCCAAAATTTTTAGCTAAGGAAGATACTGTGGAGCAACCTTTGCCCTCATCCCAAGGCTCTCTAGAGCTCGATGCCGATCACGTTTTGATGCTGCAATATGCAGCAGGCAGTAGCCATGCGTTTGAGCTACTTTATCGTAAGCACAAAGGGCCACTATATCGGTATTTTGTTCGACAGATCCACGACCCGCAATTGGCTGAAGATCTCTACCAAGAAACCTGGAGTCGAGTGATTAAAGCTGCCAGCCTCTATGAAACCAGCGCAAAATTCACTACCTGGTTATATCGCATTGCTCATAATTTGATTGTTGATCATGTCAGGGCCGTTAAACCGGTAAGTAATTTCAGTGATGTTTTTGAGCCAGAGCAAGATGCTGAGACTCAACTGAGTAATGATACCTTTAATCCTGAAGGGCTAATGTTGGATAATCAAAAAGCAAACTTGCTTAAAGGCTGCGTGGCGAACTTACCACAAGTGCAAAAAGAGGCATTTTTGCTAAATGTAGAGATGGGCTTTACGGCGGCAATCATTGCCGATATCGCAGGCGCGACGCTAGAGGCGACTAAAAGTCGCATTCGTTACGCTTATAAAGGGCTTAAGGATTGTGTCGACTTAAAATGGCAAGGAGCTAATCATGACTGATAAAGAGCATGAAGCAAACGAAGTTGAAATTAAGTCACTTTATCAAAAAATGACTCAGGAGCAGCCATCAAGTGAACTTGATGAACAGATCCTTAATCTGGCGCGTAGCCGAATAAAGAAGCCTTTACAGAGTCAGTCTTTTTGGCGTAAATATCGCTGGCCATTATCTTCAGCAGCCTCGGTATTGGTCGTGGTGACATTGTTTGTCATAAATCCAGCAATGAAAAAGGGTGATGTATTAGAGCAGGGGCAGCCGGTCATGATGTCATCTCCGCCTAAGCCACAGATGATGCGTTCGATGGATAATCCTAGCCAATTGGCGGAGCAACCAGATGACAAAGCTGCTTGGGTCAAACAGGGCAAAGAATTTATGGCCGCAGACGCTGTCTTAATCGCACAACTTGATAATATTGAGCAGTTGATCAGAGCTAAAGAGATAGCCAAGGCTCAGCGTTTACTGACGCTGTTAGCTGAACAACAACCGCAGTTGCTACAGGCGACGCACTCGCTTAACGCGAGGTACCTTAAGTTACAAAAAGCTGTTATGTCTGGCCATTAACTAGCGCTCAGAACTCTCGTTTTTTAACGCTAGAACGATAAAGCCCGCTTTTAAGCGGGCTTTATTTTATCTCTATATTGCTAGAGGATAGAGAGCACTTTAACCTAGCACAGATGGGTTTAAAGTGATTTAAACCCGTCCCAGATCCCAAGAGAGGTCTCCTCTAGAAGATCGATACCCAGCATAGATTTTAACAAGTAGAGTAGTAGCAAGCCAAGTGCGACCGAGGTTAAGATAAACACCAGTATGCACAGAGCAAATAGTGCTAATGAAAGCTGCTTCTCTTTGCGGCTATATGCACGCTTGTTACGGCCAAATAGGAACACATAAAAGAATCGCCAGCCAATAAAGGGCAAATAGAAACTGCCACGTTTATCTATCATCTGCTTCTGCCATTTGTTATTGCGTAATGCTCGTCTCATATAGAGCAGTTGTGACTCTGAAAAACTATCGGCATGGATCTTGGGTATATTGCCCAATGCTCGAATCACGTTTGGGTCATCTCTAAATGATGGACGGACATAGTCTTTAGACATTCATACCTCATACATTAACGGTGCTTGTTTAAGCGTAGCCGTTACTGATTAAGTAAAATTGAGCAAGTTTGGCTCAATTTTACTTAAGGGCTGAGAAACACATTTGCTAATACTTATTCAGTAGTATTTTGCTGATGCTTTGTAAATTTTTTGCTACCTTGTGGCCTTAAATTTATTTGTTTAATAACAATAACAACAGGATTGCTAGCTCAGATGAAACTTCGTCACTCTCTTGCATGCTGCATGCTCGCCTTAGGCACATTTAATGTATTCCCCTCTTTTGCCTCACAGTCCATGGTCAAACCTGGTTATTTTCGTGCGCCAGCATTAAACCTACAAACCTTGGTCTTTACGGCCGAAGGCGATCTTTGGACTCAGTCATTAGGTGACTCTCAAGCGACGCGTCTAACGAGTTTACCTGCACAAGAATTGGGGGCTACAATCTCCCCCGATGGAAAATCAGTAGCGTACGTGGCTAATTATGAAGGCTCATCTGAAGTTTACGTTATTCCTATTACGGGTGGGCAAGCTAAGCGTGTCAGCTTTGAAAATAGTCGAGTTCGCGTTCAAGGCTGGACCGCTGACGGTAAGGTGCTTTACTCAACCGACAATGCATTTGGCCCAGCGAATTATTGGGTACTTCGAACCGTTGATCCAAAGACCCTGTTAACGACTGATTTACCGCTTGCCGATGCCATAGAAGGGGCGATTGATGATAAAGGTGAATATGTCTATTTCACCCGCTTTGGTCTGCAAACTACAGGTGATAATGCCAAGGTATATCGCGGTGGAGCTAAAGGTGAACTGTGGAAATTCAAGCTAGGCAGCACACAAGAAGCTACGCCATTGACTCAGGGTCATCAAGGCTCTGTCAGGCAACCTATGTTGTGGCAATCTCGCTTGTATTTTATTAGTGACAGCGACGGCAATGATAACATCTGGTCTATGTCTACCGCGGGGAATGATCTTAAGCAGCACACTCATTACACAGACTGGCAAGTACGTGCTGCAAGATTAAATCAAGGCCGCATAGTGTTTCAACAAGGCGCCGATATTAAATTGTTTGATATCGCTTCAGCCAAAGAGCAAATCCTTGATATTAATCTTATCTCTGACTTTGCACAAAAGCGTGAGCATTGGGTCAAGGAGCCGATGAAATACGCAACAGCCACAACTTTTTCACCTAAAGGGGATAAGGTGGCTATTACCGCGAGAAGCAATGTGGCTATTGCGGGTACAGATGGGCAACGTCTGATTGAAATAGCATTGCCAGGTCACAGCCGAGTTAGTCATGCTGTAATGAGCCAAGATGGTCATTGGGTTTACGCGATTAGTGATGCATCGGGAGAGCAAGAACTATGGCGATATGCCGCCGATGGCAGTGACAACGCTAAGCAACTCACTAAAGACGGTAAAACCTTAAGGCTTAACCTGCACTTATCTCCGGATGGACGTTACCTTGCCCACGATGATTACGACGGTAATGTTTGGTTGTTCGATGTGAAAAAAGGCAGTAACAAGAAAATAATCACTCAAGGTGAGGGGTTAGGGCCATACGCCGATATTGTTTGGTCTGGCGATAGCCGTTTTATTGCGTTAACGAAAGCTGAGATGGGCAAGGCGCGTCCTCAAATAGTGTTGTACTCGCTAAAAGAGCATCGTGCTGAGTCGTTAACGAGTGATAAGTATGAGTCTTTTTCACCAAGCTTTAGTGTTGATGGTGACTGGCTATATTTCCTATCAAATAGAAAGTTTGTTTCTACTCCTAGCTCACCTTGGGGCGACAGAAACCTAGGCCCTATGTTCAATAAGCGCACGCAGGTGTTTGCAATTGCATTGAATGAGGACGCGCGATTTGCATTTCAAAAGCCTAATGAGCTGATGTCTGAACCGGCAAAGCCAGATGATGAGGTAGAGACTCAAGTCGATTGGGAGGGCTTATCGAGTCGATTATGGCAAGTTCCGGTTGCTGCGGGTAACTACGATTCTTTGCAGATGGCAAAAGATAAGTTTTACCTACTCGATAGCACTATGAGTGGCAAGTCGACACTCAAGCTCGTCAAGTTCGATCCGCTCAGTCCAAAAGTTGACACTTTTTCTGCAGATGTAGGCGAGTTCAAGCTGTCTCAAGATGGCGAGAAGCTCTTTATTCGTAAGCAATCTAAGCAAGGCAGTGAGATGTTAATTGTCGATGCTGGAGATAAGCTTCCTAAAGAGCTTAAGCATACCAAGGTACAAACAGATTTATGGCAACTTGCCATTGAGCCAGCAGCAGAATGGCAACAGATGTTTGAAGATGCATGGTTAATGCACCGTGACTCATTTTATGACAAGAGCATGCGCGGCTTAGACTGGCAAGCCACTAAGGCGAAATATCAGCCATTGGTAGAGCGACTAACCGATCGCCATGAGCTCAATGATCTCTTTATGCAGATGATGGGCGAGCTTGACTCTCTTCATTCTCAAGTGCGTGGTGGCGACTTTGCCAAAGATCTCGATAAAGCTAAATCGGCCAGCTTAGGCGCGCGACTCGAGCAGACTAAAACTGGCGTTGTTATCGAGCATATATATCAGGGCGATCCTGAATTGCCGGAACAAGCAGCTCCACTTAAACAGATGGGCGTTAATGCTAAAGTCGGTGATGTGATAGTCGCTATCAATGCTAAGAAGCTAAGCAATATAGCCGATGTCACTAAGCTTTTACGTAACCAAAGTGGCAAACAGGTACTACTGACGCTAAAGCGTGGCGGTAAAACACACCAAACAATTATTAAACCTATCAGTCCATCTAAAAATGCCAAGCTGAGATACTTAGACTGGGTGCACCATAATAGTGAACAAGTGTCTAATAACAGTGACGGCAAGATAGGTTACTTGCATTTATACGCCATGGGCAGCGGTGATATAGCCAGCTTTGCAAGAGAGTTTTATGCCAACGTTGATAAAGACGGCTTGATCATCGATGTGCGTCGAAACCGCGGTGGTAATATTGATAGTTGGATCATCGAAAAATTACTGCGCCGGACTTGGGCATTTTGGGCTCCGACTCATGGTACGCCATCTGGAAATATGCAGCAGACCTTTAAAGGGCAACTTGTTGTATTAACTGACCAGCTGACTTACTCAGATGGTGAAACCTTCTCTGCTGGAGTTAAAGCACTGGGTATTGCGCCATTAATAGGTAAGCAAACTGCAGGCGCTGGAGTGTGGTTGTCTGGGCGTAACTCGCTCACTGACCGAGGTATGGCACGTGTTGCCGAGTACCCACAATATGCAATGGATGGAAGTTGGATTATTGAAGGCCGTGGTGTCAGCCCCGACATCGAGGTGAATAACTTACCTTACGCGACATTTAACGGTACAGATGCGCAATTAAACAAGGCGGTAAGCTATTTGAAAGAGGCTCTTGATAAGCAACCGGTTACCGAGTTCAACCCTAAGCCAATGCCCAAAAAAGGCATGGCTGAAGATGTAAATAAAGCATTTTAATGTACGCTAGTGCTTGTTTCTATCAAGCATGGCAACAGTGAAGTTTAGGGCGTTATTGGCGAAGCAGTTCCCAGGTCAATAACGCCTATTTTTATGGTAAAAATACACAATAGGATACACAATCCCGCATGAGTCTCCTGGCCCGTCATATATCGCTACCGACATTCTAGAAGTGTCCAATTCTGCTCGTGTTTTTAATTAAACCTTAAGTAAATTGCTGATAAATTAATTTGATAAAACGGTTGAATGTTGTCTGTTCAAGACACTAAACTGATTAAAAAGTAGCTCAGGCGATTTGAGTGTTAATAGGCTTTAATACTGAGTACCTGTCTGACGGCGGTTAGTGCAGGATTATCGGTGACCAAAGGGATGAGTATGACGGAAGATAAGGGTGTGAGTGCTAACGAGGATGCAGCGAGTAACGAGCAGAATAAAGAGGTCGAGCAAACCGAAAACAAGAAGAACACTAAAATTCGCAAAGCGACTAATATCATCTTAATAGTTGTCAGTTGTTTATTTGTATTTCACCTTGTCGCCGACAGGTTTATTCCATCAACCGATCTAGGTCGAATTCGTGGCTATGTGGTGCCCATCAGTCCTCAAGTCTCGGGTGAAATAATTGATATTTTAGTCGAGCCTAACACGTTAATAAAAGAGGGAGATGTACTGGCGAAAATTAATCCCCAGGACTATGAAATTGCACTAGATCAAGCAGAGCAATCCCTAAAGAAAGCGGGTCAAAATGTTGGTGCACAGACAGCCAATGTAGCCGCTGCTCAAGCGAAAGTGACGAATGCCCAAGCCAATTTAACCAATGCCCAAGTTCAGTCAAAGCGTATTTTTGCCATGGTTGATAAAGCGGTGATGTCCCAAGCCGATGCAGATAATGCCCGTGCTGAGCTGACAAAGGCTGAAGCGGGTGTTGCGAGTGCCAAAGCTGATCTGGCTAAAGCCAAGGAGCGTTTAGGTGCAGAAGGGGAGAATAACACCAATGTTAAATCAGCCTTGTTAAGCCTAGAGACTGCCCAAATCAATTTGGCTCGAACATCGATTGTTGCGCCCACTGATGGTGTGGCGTCAAACTTTAGATTAAAAGAGGGCGTTTATGCCAGTGCCGGTCAACCAGTGATGACCTTTATTTCATCTGAAGGCGTATGGATTGAGGCCTACTTTAGGGAAAACAGCTTAGGTAATATGAAGGCGGGAGATGATGTCGAGTTTGCTCTTGATTATGCGCCAGGAGAAGTCTTTAAAGCCAAAGTCGGCAGTATCGATTACGGAGTCGATTGGGGCCAGAGTGAGCAGACGGGCAAACTGGCACAGGTATCAGGCCAAACTGGGTGGCTACGCCAATCTCAGCGCTTTCCGGTGACGATTGTACTACCTGTAGATGAAGCCGTAGGGTTAAGACGTGTTGGTGGTCAAGCCGATGTGATCGTCTATACCAGCGACAACAGTATTATTAACCTGTTTGGTAAATTTTGGATCCGTGTGGTGAGTTGGTTCTCTTATGTCAGATAAAGATCTCTCTACTCGTGATTTAGCTGAGGCAGGTGCCAACCCTAGGTCTGGAGTGACAGCGGAGGCTATCTATACTCGGCGTGTACTGCGCTTTACTCTTGGCATTGGTCTCGCGGTAGCGGTGTCTGCTATTTGGGCTTGGCCACTCGCCTTTATTGTACCGGTATTTGTCGCCAAGTTTTTAGTCGACAGGCAAGAACCCACAATACAGACGGTTTATGAGCTACTCATTTCTATGCTCTGTACCATAGGCTTAGCTTGGTTGGTGAGTTTTGGCCCAACTCAATATCCCATTGTGTTGCTACCACTGCTGGCGATGATGATGTTATGGGGCTATTACCTCTTTAGCGATCCTAAATGGAATTTCTTCGCCACTATTTTTATTGTCGCGACCTTACTGCTGCCTTACCTGAGCCTACTTCAGCCTGGCGCTGCGATCATCGTTGGCGTGGGCTTGAGTTTTTCAGGTGTCGTGGCGGTGGCAATATTTGCACTACTGCATGCTTTATTGCCCGATCTTTCTCCTAAAAAAGAGCAGCTAGCGAGCGCACAGCAGAGCCATGATGAACGCACTCATGAAGCATTTCGGGCGTTAATTATCGCTTTCCCTGTGATCTGTTTTTTCTATTTTTTAGAAATTTCGGGTGCGTTGTTGACCATGATTTTTATTGCCATCTTGTCATTGCAAGCAGCGGGAGCGAAAAGTATTAAGGTGAGTTTATTCTTACTGGTAACCAATGGCATTGGTGGGGCTTTAGCAGTCGTATTTTATAACTTACTGACTATCGTGCCTGAACTGCAATTTTATATCGGTATGTCGATGTTAGCGGCTTTGTTCTTTGGGCAAAAAATTTATGCCGACCCCGCAAAAGCGCCTCTTTATGCAGGGATCTTATCGGCGTTGCTGGTGGTCGTTGGCTCTACGGCGTCTTCTACAGACAAAGATGTTGCGGTGAATTTTTATCTTAGGATTTTGCAACTATTTCTAGTGGGGGTTTACATGATTTTTGCCTCTTTCTTTTTGGAATCCCGAGATTGGACGTTTTTAAAGAAGCGTAATAGCCTTTAGCTTTTTACTCGTTAAGCCCAGCGGTTTATCTAAGCTGGTTACATTAGTTTATACCTAAGGGTTTATCTTAATCGTTACAAAAGGGATCGATTGCTTAAGGAGATAGGTCGCGAGATAGGAACATCAAATGAGCAGAATTGGAATGACAATTGGCCATAGGCTTGATCAAGCCGCCATTAAGCTTGATTGTGATATATAGCTGAATCAACAACTTGTTTCCTGTGCTATATGTTAAAAGGCGCTGAAATAAATAATGGATTTAACTAAGCCTTGTTTAATTAATCTTCAATTTTTATCGATAAGGATGAAACTATGTTTCGAACCAATATACTAAAGCTCGCAGCTGTCACTTTTCCTGTATTACTCGTCGGTTGTGCTACGGGTGATACCCCTGAAGCGAAAAAAATGCATGCCAGAGAGGAGACTCAGTCAGCGCTACAGGAGATTTATAATGAACATCCAGCGGCTAAGACTGCTGTGGCTAACTCTGTCGGCTATGTCGTTTGTACTGGTAGTAATAGCTACCTGTTTGCTTTGTCGACAGGTGGTGGGATCTGTGTTTTACATGAGGGCAGCAAGCTTTCTTACTATCGATTTGCAACAGGTGGTGTTGGAGCCGGTATTGGCTGGAAACAAGTGGCTTTTGTACAAGCCTTTACTCAGCGTGATGCGCTCACTCGTTTTAAAGAGTCTGGTTACGAAGGACAGGCGCAAGCTGAGGCAAGTGCCGAATATGAAGGCAGTGGCGAACAAGCATCGGCTAACCAATCAGTTGATGTGTCAGGTGTTAAGACCTATCAAGTTAACTTAATGGGCGCAGCCGCTCAAGCCACAGTGCAGGGCTATAAGTATTGGGAAACCGACTTTACCGATGACTTTGTTGAGAATGATGGCTAACGCTTATTTGTGTTTGACGAATGAAAAAAGCTAGGTGATGACCTCGCTTTTTTCATTCAGCCTAAACTCGACAATCTCGCGGCTGGCAGGCCTTGTTCTGTTAGTATTTTATTTCAAAGAGCGTCTCAGGATTAAGGCTATTGGCAATGAAGCAATTGCTGTGAGACTTGTCATGGATCTTCGCTATCACGTCAGCGGTCACTTCTTCTGCAAACTCTATTTTTGGTTGTAACACAATCTTATTGATAAACAGCTTACCCGCTGCATTTTTGCCTAGCTCTGCGTATGCATCATCTTGATAAGAGGTGATAGGTAAACGCTTGAGATGGGCAATGGTTAAAAATGTCAGCATGTGGCAGGACGAGAGTGCTGCGAGTAGGCTTTCCTCTGGATTAATTTTGTCGGTACTGCCGTTGTACTCAGGTGCCGAAGATGCATTTACTTGCTGGCCACTGCCAAAGGTAATGCAGTGATCACGGTTAAAACTCTGGGGATCATCAATAGGTTCCTCTGCGGCAATCCAGTTGAGGTTAATTCTAAAGCTCATATGGCTAACTCTTTAATTAGATGTACGTGACAGCGACTAGGTTTAATCGATTAGGCTTAACTTTTCCAGTCAATATTGTATTGCTTAAAAAAAACTAAAGTTCAGCATACTCTTGGTAGGGGGAGATTCGTTTGATTTTAATCAAGGGTAAGTGATTAGCTTTAGCTGATAAGTTTAATCATCATTGGTTAATCTTGGAGTGCAGAGTGCAGAGTGCAGAGTGCAGAGTGCAGAGTGCAGAGTGCAGAGTGCAGAGTGCAGAGTGCAGAGTGCAGAGTACAGAGTACAGAGTACAGAGTCTGAAAAAGTTAGGATGAGGTTTTAGCGAATTATACATCCATGTTGAGATTTTTAGTCTGTTGTAGATATCAGATATTGTATAAGCGCCAAATGAATACATATGGCTCATACATTGTGCTTTTATTGATACGGTCGATTAAGATAATTCATTAAGGCTTTTAGTCGTATCAACATATGTTTGCATGCTTGTGACTTGCTGTTGCTGGGCTTTTACGTTTACCGTTGCAGCACGAGCGTCATCATTATTCGATAGATAATATGCAGTCGCGGGAGATACTCCATTGTTATTTCCTGTTGCTATATTAGCCATGTCTGAATAGAACTGATACTGCATTTTGGCTTTCTTATATTCTACATATACCTCAACTTTTTCTCCCTCATTTGGCAAGGTGGATGGAGCTGGTCGCGTTTGTGCATCACCAGAGTTAGGGCTTTTGTTTGCAAGCTCAAGCGCTTGTGGGCTAAGGGTTACAGTATCGAGTGGTAGGCTTTTCGGCGTTACATTGAGACTCTTTGCACTTGCGTGCAGCAGGTTTTCGCTCGCGGGTGTGGCTGTGCGTGATTGCGCTAAATTTGATGGTGCTAAGTGTGATTGATGCTGATTTATTTGAGTCTGTTCGGCACTCAATGGTGACGGTGTAGAGTGAGCAACAAGCATAGAACCTCAGTCATAAATATATTTATATGGCTGTATTCTAAAACCATTTTACTGTACATAAGCTGAACCATCATTGAAACGATGAGCTCAGCAGATATTCAATAAGTCTGATATTAAAATAATATTTTACTAAACGGTATAAAGAATTTTGTACCTCATGATTGCGAAACTCGCCTCTTTATACTGATTAGTATAAGACCAGAATAGTGCTAAATAGTGTGCTTAGTGCCATGGAATAAGGCAGAAACTTAGCGCGATAACTTAGCATTAAGATGACTAACAGCCCGGCGAATGACAATAAACCGAAGAATAGGATGCTGCCATAAGCAGCGCCTTGGGCTGTTATACACCCCCAGTAAATACTCGCGATACCTACCCAGCCGCCAATATAGAGTAACTTAGCTTGTTGAGGACTTGGCGCATTGCCAAATGTATCTCGGTAGTGAGAAAACATAGCCAGCGCAAATAGTCCAAATGCAAGATAACTAAATCCTAAAAGACTTAAGATCACGGCTTATATTCCTTATTTAGTCGCTGATGAGACTGAGGTTATAACCTCATGGTTTACAGTGCGTGTAGCTGCTCTACTAGCTATGACACCTTGCTTGCTAACTAGTTTCGTTCGAACAAAAAATAGTGCCGTACCGATAAGTACAGTCATTAAATCAAAGCCGACCAATGACCATTGGTGTAGGCTTATGTTATCCAGCATGTTGCTGCTCGAAGTGAGGGCATTAAGAAGTGGAATAGCCATTAATGCGGTTGCTGAGAGCGTGATGACTGCGCGCCAGGCAGTTAAAGTGCGATTAAAACAAGCTAAAAGCGCGACAGCCGCAAGCGCAATAAAAAAGATATTGATTTCCCACTGAGCTCGGTTTACAAGCTCAACTGGCAGCAATCTGTTGGCATAGAAAAAGCTGGCTGTAGCCAGAGGGAGCCCTGCGATAAAGGTTAGGTTTAATCCTTCAACTAAACGCAAACCAAGACTGGCTTTTATGCCTTGCTTTAGCGGCTTTTGTTGTTTTTGACGAATTTTCACAGCCCAGAGTATTGCGCCTGTGGTAATCATGGCGCAGCCTAAAATGCCACAGATGAAAAATAGTGCACGTAGTAGAGGTTCGGCAAACCGTCCCGTATGCAGGGCGATTAATGTGTCGTGAGTATTTTGTACTGCAGAATTTGGCTCAATAGCAGCATTGAGTAGCTCACCGTTGATACCGTTAAAAATAATCGCAGCCCTTCTATCTGTGACGGCCTGGCCAGTATCTCGATAAAAATTAATTTTACTATTTTGGTCACTTGGATTATTGACTACGACTTGCTTGATAGGATCGTGAGGCCAAAGAGTGTTAACTTCTGGTAGTAATGCGCTAATAGAGACGGTTTGCGCTGCAATCCCTAGCGGTTGCGTTTGCACTCGGCTAGGGCGCAACTCTTTGCTAAATGACTTAGCGTCGCCATCATAGGCTGTCATCATTCCCCAGGGCATATACATCACCATCAAGGTGACTAATCCGGTGTAAGTGATCATTAAGTGAAAGGGAAGCGCTAACACCGAGCTGACGTTATGGGCATCGAGCCATGAACGGCTGCTCTTGTTGCGACGGAAACTGAAGAAGTCCTTAAAAATACGCTTGTGGATCACTATACCGCTAATGAGGGCAATCAGCATAAACATAGTGCAGAATCCGACTATCCAGCGGGCTATCTTGGCTGGCATATAGTGTAAGTCGAAATGCAAACGGTAGAAGAAATGGCCACCTTTAGATTCTCGGATATCGGTAATTAAGTTATCACCTTCAATTGGCACGATATGTTCAATAAATTTACCGCGTCGTTGCCCCTCTTCTGGTTGTGTTTGCCAGGCGTAACTCATATAAGGTTTGCGGTCGGTGGGAAAATTGACCCGCCAATCACGGGCATTTTTTGCATGCTCAGTTAAGTAGTTCTGAGCCCGCGTTAGCTCATTAGCAACTAGGTTACTGTTATATTGCTGGATAACATTCTTATGCAGCTCAGGTTTGCTCCATAGTGTGATTTCATAACGGTAATAACTTAATGTGCCAGCAAAAAAGACCAACAGTAATACCCAACAAACCAGTAAGCCAACCCAAGTGTGTAGCCAAGTCATACTGCGAAAAAATGAGTCTTTCATTGTTTAACCTATAACCAAAATAAACAGGTAAAAAATTCCGCTAAGGAGGACTAGATCGCTAAAGGCACGCCAGTGAGTTTGCACGCTAAAAGCCCAGAGCCCAGCAAAGGCATAGACGATAAATGACAACATCATCGCGGTTAGCGTATTTTCAAGAGGTGACAGAGGCAGTACTAATGCTAGCCAGGCCGATACCGTTGCGGCTAATAGGTAACCTGCAAATATGGCTGAGAATGCGCGTAACCCAATATTGAATTTATTTGGCACAACGGTTTGAAGTAATTTTGCTTTTATTGGTTTCACTTCGATGCACACCTAAAAACGTCAGTTTAAAAATAACAAGAGATCTATGTTAGGCATTGTACATAAATCGCAGTGAATGAGAACTGTTTTCATTCGTATCTAATATTATGATACTGAAGTTGCGAGTCATGTCTCAAATAAACTGGGGCGGAGAAGGCATTAGGTGATTGAACTGGGTAAGGTGGGTGAGTTTATAACCGCCAATTGCTGTTATTTTGTGCGTAAGTGCTTGATGTGGGATCTTGATCCGAATAAATTTTACTTTATTCGGGTAAAGCGTGATAAAAATCAAGCCAAGGCAGCTTTTTTTGTCTAAATTAGTAGAGGAACAATTAGATTTAGCTGGCTGTTTGCTAATTATCTAACCCCTTAAAGGAAAGTCATCTTAGCTTATGCTTTAACCATAACTAAATGACCGTTTGATAAAAATCATTAATATAACAAAATTTGTTTTTACCTGATAAACACTGGGCTGTAGCGAATAAATTGATAATTTATACAAAATTTTATATAAATTATTTTTAATAAAAGCTTGTAATTTAAAGCGTTAACCCCAAGTGTATTAGGTGAAGTCATTGTAAAAAGGAAAACCTATGAAAATAAATCTTTCTGGTCACCACGTTGATGTAACAGATGTTGTAAGACAGTATGTCCAAGAGAAGTTTTCGAAGATAGAGAGTCATTTTCCAACCCTGATCGCACTCGATATTATTGTTACTAAAGAGCACGGCGAATTCCAGGTTGAAATTAGAACCAATTATGAGGGAAGCAGTATTTCAGCTTCTGGTAATGATCCCGTTATGTATCCAGCAATTACCAGCGCAGCTAAAAAACTCGATGCGGCACTAAAGCATCGAAAAGGACAACTAAAGGCTGATCTACATTCTAAGCCTGTTGTGACTACACCTGAGATTGCACATGAAAAAGTTCAAGAGATGAACTTAGTCTAATCTCTAAATGTATTTTTTGTCAGCAGATTTGTCTGCAGACATAAGATATAAGCCCTCGTTACCTAACGGTTGTGAGGGCTTTTTTATGGCGCAAGCACCCATGAACAGGTGCTTTATCGCTCTATTTTTTTCAACTGTTCTGAACTATTTAGCGCTTTTAATCGTTTTCCGCTTTTGAAAACTCAGTATGGTTTTCTTTTGGCGGAGGCGTCCAACTGCGTTCCACTTTCGAGAAGCTGCGATAACGTTCATCCTTCATTGCAGCGCTCAGCGTTTCTTCAAGCTGGATAAACATATCCCGGTAGTGGACGATGTATTTATCGTCTTCAGTCACCTGCTTCCAAGCTTCGTAAAGGGTGTCCTTATGAGTGGTTTCCGTCTCATAAAAGGTGGCTCGTTGTTGCTCTGCTTTAAATGGATGTACACCTAATCTTATTAGCGCATGCTTGCCTAAATTAAGCGCCGAATGAAAGGTCTCACTGACCATGAAGTCTGCCCCAGCTTTGCGAAGGCGGTAAAGGTGTCTGCGGTCAAAGGCGCGCGCCATCACAATTACGTGAGGATAGGTATGTTTTATATATTCGACTAAAGCTACTGCGCGTTCAGGGTTATCGATAGCGACAACTAACATCTTGGCCTGTTCAATGCCTGCGGTATGGAGTAGATCGGGCTGTGTTGCATCGCCGTAATAGCTCTTGGTATTAATTTTCCTTAAGTTTTCGACCTGTTGTACCTCATGGTCAAGCACCACTGTTTTAACACCGTTTGTCACTAATAAGCGGTTAACAATTTGTCCAAAACGGCCCACACCGGCAATAATCACAGTGCCTTTCTCATCGATATCATCGGGTTCACGAGTATTTTCTGATTTTTCATAGCGAGGCAGTATGACTTTATCAAATAAGATAAATAACCCCGGGGTGAGGAACATGGATATCGCGACAACCAGCGATAACAGTTGTGCTAACTCATTTGGAATGACATGGTTTTGCACGGTATAGCTAAGTAGCACAAAGCCAAATTCACCAGCTTGAGCCAAGCTTAAGGCAAACAACCAGCGGTCACTGCCTCTAATTTTAAAAACTAAGGCCAGTACTAATAAAACCAAAGCTTTAATTAATATCACGCCAGCGGTCATCGCCATGACAGGACCGAAATGGCTGATGAGCACATCAAAGTTTATCCCTGCACCAACGGTGATAAAAAACAACCCAAGGAGTAAGCCTTTAAAAGGTTCGATATTGGACTCTAGTTCGTGTCTGAACTCACTGTTTGCCAGTACGACTCCGGCAAGAAAGGTTCCTAAAGCAGGAGACAGCCCCACTAGGCTCATTAGCGCAGCAATGCCTATCACCAACATCAAGGCGGTGGCGGTGAAAATCTCTCTAAGGCCTGAGCTTGCCACATAACGAAACAGTGGGTGACTTAAGTAGTGGCCGCTAACGACAACGCTAGCAATTGCCATCATGACAACGATACCGTAAGCCCAGCCAGGTAATCCGGCAACTAATGACAGTTCTTCATGGTGCTCTGCGGCGCTTTGGGTAACAGATTGCGCCTTTTCGACTAATTCAGGCAAGGCTAGCAGCGGAATAAATGCCAGCATGGGGATCACGGCTATATCTTGAAATAAAAGCACTGAAAAGGCATTTTTGCCGCCTTCAGTCTTGGTTAGGTTTTTCTCATTAAAGGTCTGTAACACGATGGCGGTCGAAGACAGTGAAAAAATCATCCCCACCGTTAGGGCGATACTCCAGCCATAATCAAAGCTAAGAGCGATTGCCATCACTACAAGGGTAGATAAGCCAACCTGCAGCCCACCTAATCCAATTAGCTTGTTACGCATGTCCCACAGCATTCTAGGTTCAAGTTCTAAACCAACAAGAAAGAGCATCATAACCACGCCAAACTCGGCAAAATGTTGCAGCGTATTGGTCTCTGTACCGACCAGGCCGATGATTGGACCAATCACGACGCCCGCCATTAAATAGCCAAGTACAGAGCCTAAACCTAATCGCTTTGCGATGGGGACGGCGATAACCGCTGCGCATAAATAGATAAAAGCTTGAATAAAATAAGCTGTCATTAGTGCTCCTGGATCAATTGGTCTAGATGGCCATTTAATTTGTCGAGTGATTGGGCTAGCTCGATATCGAATCTATCTTCACTGAGGGCCGTTAGAATTCGGATCCATTTTTCAACGTGAATATGAACTCGATTTTCCTCAAAGGCCGTTCGGGCACAGAAGAGTGCAAATGGTGCTAAGAAATTCATGCCTGTTAAGTTAGCCATCTGTTCTAGCGGGCTTAATAGTTCTTTTAAGGTAAAGTGGTTGTAACCATCGCTTTGGTAAGCTGATTCACTTCCCCCAGCGCTAAGGGCACACAGAAAGGTTTTACCATATAAAGCTTTTCCTTTTGCGCCGTAGGCAAAGTTGTACTCTAAAACCAGATCTTGCCACTCTTTTAAAATGGCTGGGGTGGAGTACCAGTAAAGCGGAAACATAAAGACCACTATGTCGTGGTCTCTGAGTCTTTGCTGTTCTTTGTCGATATTGATCCTAAAGGTGGGGTATTCACCATAGAGATCCACGGCCGTCACATTTGGCTGTAATTGGGTCGCTTTAAAAAGAGGGGTATTAATTTCCGAACGCTCTTGGGAAGGGTGTGCATACAGTACGAGGACTTTTTTTGCCGCGAGTGCCATTTTTTATCCAGTCGATTTACTTAAACAGATTGCTATTTAATCTAGCATAGGCAGCAAGATGCACTAAGTAATTTTAAGTATTTAGCAGGAAATCTCGTAAGCCCATTAGCGTGTATGACGGCTTAACATTGATTGGAATGAGTGAGCTTGTTTGACCGTATATTTTATTGTTGAGCTCGACGGTAAAAAGCGGCTTGCCGTATTGGCTATGTCGATAAAAATAGTCAGTAATATGGCTAAGTGTAGAGTAAAGTTAGCGCCGTTTTGTGCGTAGTCTACTCATAAAGATATAGAATCAAAACAGTGAGATAGCGGTATGAGTCACAGAAATTATAATCAAAGAGAATAGTGATTGTTTTCACAAATGGACAAGGATAGACTGAATTTAAGGTGCATTTAAAATGCCGGTTAATGTATTAAGGTATAGCTATGCTAAATATTGATGATCCCACCGCAACAGAAAAAATCCCGGCTATTTTTCGTTTAGGCTTCCGACCTTTCTTCTTAGGTGGTGCAACCGTTGCTATGTTGTTTGTGCCTTTGTGGTTAGTGACTTGGTTCTACCCCCAATATAGTTTATTTCAGACTGATTTTTGGGTGAAAGTGGTGCCTCTATGGTGGCATCCCCATGAAATGCTCTTTGGCTTTGCTTTGGCAATCGTGTGCGGTTTCTTGCTGACTTCGGTGCAAACATGGACCAATCAGCCCGGTATGAAGGGCTGGGCTTTAGCGGTTACATTCGGCTGTTGGTTACTGGCACGCTTAACCTTGTTGCTACCCATATCGATCCCACTGTGGCTGCCAGCGTTACTGGACTCTTTATTTTTACTATTTACCGCAGTTAAGCTCTGGCGCTGTATTTATAAGGTGAAGCAGTGGCATAACATTGGTTTCCCAATCATGTTACTGGCAGCAATGTGCATAAACTTGCTGAGTTATTACGCATTAAGTCAGAGAGACTTTTCGCTAAGCCATCAAATTTGGCAAGCTATGCTTTGGTGGCTAGGTTTGCTAATTACAATTGTAGGTGGTCGAGTTATTCCATTTTTCACTGCCATTCGCATTAAGCAAACTAAACCAAATCCTATTGCAATGATTGACAATAGTTTGATTGTTATCATGGTGCTTTTAGTTGTACAGGCTATTAGCCAAGTGCTGCCTAAAGAGCTAGAACAAGTTCTGCTATTTATTGCTGCGGCGCTACACTTAGTGCGTTGGCTACGTTGGTACCCTCATAAGACCCTAAAAGAGCCAATGTTATGGTCATTGCATAGCGCGTATCTGTTTTTACCCGTGACGTTGTTTTTGTTAGCGTGGAACATTAATGACGCCAACGCTTATCGCCATTTACTGCATCTATTTGCAATTGGTACGTTAGCTGGAATATGTCTGTCGATGATTTCAAGGGTGTCACTGGGGCATACCAGCCGCAATATTTATCAAGGTCCGAATATGACGATTGCATTCGCTTGTATACCTATTGCCGCCATATTGCGTTCAATCATGCCGATAGTTGCACCAGCAGAGTACCAACTATGGTTGTGGTTAGCGGGTGGTTTCTGGTCGCTTGCATTTGCGATGTTTGTGGTGAACTATGCCGCTATATTGTCTAAACCACGCATCGACGGTAGACCAGGTTAGTGTTAATTGTTAACTAGAAACTGGCTTACAGAAGCAGGCTAAAGTAAACAGACGAATAAGAAAATAGATAAGGTTGATAGAAAACGCAATGATAGTAAATTATCTGATAAAAATGCTTGGGTCGATATCGTTAGCTTTGCTATTGCCAGCCATGAGTGTGCAGGCAGCGGATAATGCTAATGCTCAAACGACTGCAGCTAAGGAGCAACAGCTAAGAGATAAAGCATTACGTGCTAAGTTTCCGGTTCAGTATGAAAGCTGGCAAGAAACCTCGGAGCAAACAGAGCGTGAGGATATGCTGGCAAGCTACCCCGCTGCGATTATTTTATGGGCAGGCTCTTCCTTTGCCAAAGAATATAACAGCCCTCGGGGACATCACTTTGCCGTTGCGGATGTAACCCATACGCTACGCACAGGCATACCTCCTGAACCCGGTTCAAAGGGATTATCAGCTAGTTGCTGGACTTGTAAAACTCCAGATGCCCCAAGACTGATGAAAGAGTTAGGTGTTGAAGGTTTCTCTGCCAAAAACTTTACCGACGTAGGCACTGAAGTTAACAGTGTGGTGTATTGCACCGATTGTCACGTGGACGGTAAGGCTGAGCTCGCTATGCCACGTCCACATGCTCAGGATGCGATGGCCAAGGTGCACCTGCCTTTTGATAAGCAAGATATCAATATGCAAGGCGCGCAGGTATGTGGCCAATGCCATGTGACTTATTATTTCCAGCCTGAGCGCAGTGATAAAGTCAATATTCCATGGATCTTTGGTAACAATGTTGATGATATCGAGAAGTACTATGACACCCGTCGATTCTATGAGTGGATCCATCCTATCTCAAAAACCCCCATCTTAAAGGCGCGTCACCCTGAATTTGAACATTGGAGTCGCAGTGAACATGCAGAGGCCGGAGTGACTTGCATCACCTGCCATATGCCAGAAGAAAAGGACGATAAGGGCAATACTTTTACCAGTCATAAGGTGAGTAAAGCGCTGGACCATTTTGATTCGGTTTGCCAAAACTGCCATAAGAGTGAAAAGACCATTATTAAGTCCCTTGAGAACAGCAAGGCGACAATTAATGCCAAGGCGCGAGAAGTTGAAGGGCTATTGGTAAAAGCGCATTACGAGGCGGCAGCGGCCTGGGAAGCGGGGGCAACATGGCCGTTAATGAATGATGCCATTATGGCTATTCGTCATTCTCAGTGGCGCTGGGATTTTGCTATGGCGTCGCATGGTTTGTATGCACACAATCCTCAAGAAGGTAATGAACTACTCGATATGTCTATTAAACAGGTTAAGTATGCTCGTGAATCATTAGCTGAAATTCTAAATAAGTTTGCCGTGACTAAGGTTGATTATCCAGACATTAGTAGTAAAGAAACGGCTCAAGCTGCTGTAGGGATTGAGCTTGATAAACTGACGGGAAAAAAGCAGCAATTTATCAAACAGGAAGTCGATAACAACTGGTCGGAAGTGACTCGATACGGCTACTAGATATTGCCACCTCTGGTTTTGAAGGCTCAAATAAAAAGCCACCTTATAAACTTTTAATAAAAAATCAGTTCAAGGTGGCTTGTTTGTATTGAGACCGGCTTAGTTAGCGATCTTTAAATCAGCTCTATCGCTAATGAGGTTCATATCAAAGTCAAACTCATCGACTCGGATCGCTCGCTCACGTTTTAGATTGTAATCTTGCAGCAGTTTGTGCTCATCGCTGCTAATTACCTTGGCCCCAAGAGCGGCATCAAGAGTTAACGAGAATTTGACTCCAGCCTTAAAAGTACGTGCTCTTAGGGCTTTCTTAACCTTAGCAAGCAGTGGTAGACATTCCATTTTCGCCAGATAAGCTTGCTCATTGATATCGTTACCATCACCGGCAATCGGTTTAATCAGGTGAGTAAGATTTTTCTTAAACTCTGTATTAAGTTGAGCTTGCTCTGCTAACTCGCGCACTAAATTGTCATTGATTTTAGGCATCTTCGCCGAATAAGTTACGGTGATTAAACGCATGAACTTACGGGTCGCTGATGACGGGAAGTTATCTAAGAAATCCAACAAGGCTTTCTCTGCCTGACAAAGTGACCAGCGGGTAGCGTAATGGAAATAGGGAGCAGCTTCTTGTCGCTCTGCAGCGGTTAGCTTCTTTTCGTAATATCGAATAGACGCCATTGCTGCGTATAGGTAACTCATCACATCACCTAGACGCGCTGATAGCATCTCAGCTTGTTTCAGTTTACCGCCGAGCACTAAGAGTGAGAAGTCAGCGTAAACAGCAAGCTTAGAGGCAAGTTTATGGACTGATTGCTCATAAGGTTTGACTTCTGTAAGGCTTGAGCCCGCAGCAGCAGTGAAAGGCAGTAGACCTAGTTTAAACGCACGTAAGCTGTTAGCGACACTGTAACCAACCGTTTTACGTAAAATGCTGTTAAATTCTTTGTCTGCACCTTTGTCGTTAGAGTGAATTGATTCCACCATCGTTTGTAGGTACGGGTGACAACGCATCACACCTTGACCGAAAATCATTAGGTTACGAGTCAGGATGTTGGCACCTTCAACGGTAATAGCAATAGGCTGCGCGACATAGCCAGAGGCTAAGGTATTTTGCGGGCCACACTGAATAGCTTTACCTGCCTGAATGTCCATGGCTGAATCGAGTACATCTCGGCCTAGCTCTGTCATGTGATACTTGGCGATGGCGGTAACCACCGATGGCTTTAAGCCTAAGCCTAGCCCTTCAGTTGTGAGAACGCGCATCGCTTCTTGCAGGTAAGTTTTACCGGCAATATCGGCGAGCTTTTCTTGAATACCTTCAAATTTACCAATCGACAAACCAAACTGCTCACGTACCGCTGCGTACTCTGCCGATGATTTAAATGAGGCCTGGCTTACCGATACACCTAGAGCTGGTAATGAAATACCGCGTCCAGCGCCTAAACAAGCAACCAACATTGCCCAGCCGCGGCCGATGTTCTTTTGGCCACCAATGATGAAGTCCATCGGGATAAAGACATTTTCGCCACGAGTCGTACCGTTATAGAAACGAATGCCCATAGGATCATGACGATTACCGAGTTGTACACCAGGATGCGACTTAGGAATAAGCGCACAGGTGATGCCAAGGTTTTCTTTGCCACCGAGTAAACCGTTAGGATCTTCCACTTTAAAGGCTAAACCTAAAACACTGGCGATAGGAGCAAGGGTGATATAACGCTTGTCCCAAGTCACGCTTAAACCGAGTACTTGTTCACCTTGGTATTCACCCATGGTCACGGTACCAATATCTGGAATGCCGCCAGCATCTGAACCCGCCTCTGGGCTGGTTAGTGCAAAACAGGGGATCTCTTGACCGTTGGCTAAACGCGGTAACCAGTAATCTTGCTGCTCTGATGTACCGTAATGCATCAGTAGCTCACCTGGGCCGAGTGAGTTTGGTACCATTACGGTTACAGCTACGGCAGAACTTTTAGCTGCGATAGTCGCCACAATCGTCGAGTTGGCATACGGGCTGAACTCAAGACCGCCAAATGACTTTGGAATAATAAGCGAGAAAAACTTATTTTCTTTTAGGAAGTTAAGAATGTTGTCTGGTAGATGCTTACTGCGTTGGATCTCAAAATCATCTACCATCGCTAGCAAGGTAGCGACAGGACCATCTAAAAAGGCTTGTTCGTCGTTAGACAGGGTGGCAACAGGAATGTCACGTAGGGCTGCAAAATCAGGTACCCCTTGATAAATCGAACCTTCTAACCATACATCACCGGCATCGAGTGCCTCTTGTTCTGTGGTAGAAATACTTGGCAATACTTTTTTTAGTTTAGTTCTAATGCTCATATTCAATGCTCGTCCGACCAGAAGTTATGCTTCACATTACGTCACAAAAAGAGCGCTAGATCAAATTTTCAAACGATAAATTTAAACGCTTGTTTATATTTGGGGCTGGTATTGTGTTTGATTTTGAATATTTACAATACAAATTTCATAAGCTTACGCCTGTACGCTTAAATGAAATTATTTTTTACCGATTTGATTTTATTGGCGAAAAAAAAACGAAAAGCGGCTACAGAATACAATTTGATTGTGTGAGGGGAGTAAATTATTCAGTGTATCGTCTACATCGAATTTGCACGGCTTATGAGATAGAAGTCAAATTGAAGATGAAAAGTCATGGCCAATGCGATTAGGCCTTATTTCGACGTGGCCAACTCGATACTTTTAAATGATAACTCGAATGAACCCGCTTGTTTGTCGGCAAGTAAAAAACCGACTTGCTTGATATCGCCAAAGCTAAGTTTTGGGGCATTGACCACACGTCCTCTATACACTGATTCAAAATCATCAGCTTTAAACTCAATGGTAAGCCATTTGTTTTTTTCTGTTTTAAAGGCGCTTGAGTAGGCAAAAGAGTCCCACTGTTTATCTGTTCTTAGGCGTAATTGGTAGCGTCTACCATCACCTTTGACGTTAAGGCGAATAAGGTCAAGTCCTTCAGGTATGGTGACCGATATTTCAGCTCTGGTTGAGGCAAAGCCACCATTTCGCTCTAAAGATAACTGGCCGCTGAAGGTGGCTATATCGGATATAATTTCAATCTGGCTGTTTGAAATCCCGCCCATAACGGTATCGTTAATCAATGTCCAATTAGGCGTTTGCAATTCATTTATCACGGATAAATAACACGGCATCTGTTGATTTGTCATTAAAGCTTGCTCCTTAGCAAGGGCCTGGTTGGTTGTGGTGAGGCATAACAGGCTGACACTAAGTAAAATTGTTCTTATTACAGCACTATATCCAGAGCTAACATGGGGGGGAAAGCTGCAGTGTTTTATTGGTCTCGCTGGTGGCATAGTGTGTCGCCTAATTGTAAACCTTGATAGCTTATACGTTATAACGGGCTGGTTGGTTTATAAGTTTTGATTAATTCAATTTATTGGGATTAATTTGACGTATTCCGTCGCCGAACTTGTACTCGACGCTTACTTTAACTTTTACTCAGACTCATATTGGATTGGCGTGAGAAGGGGAGCTTTTTTAAATGAACAAAGCAGCGATAGGGGGAATCCATCGCTGCAATAATGGTTTAAACAATGGTTTAAGCAATGGTTTAAGCAATGGTTTAAACAATGTTTATTATGCTAATTGATGGTTAACACCTGAGTGTTTGAGTCTTGCGTATATTGCCACGGTAAATACTGTGGATCTTGCCCCTCGTAAAACCAAATAACCGCAATAAGTTGGCTTTCATGGTTAGCGACTTTGACCTCTTTGCTGAGCTTGCCTTGGTTTAGCGGCCCTCTAAACAAGCAGGAGTCAAAATTTACAGCGTAACTATCCCCTAAGATCTGATAGTCATCGCAAAGTGAGAAGTAACCTCTTTGTGTGTTGTCTTTATCGACATTTATCGTCAACATATATGCAGACTCTAGCTTGTTATCTGCATCTACTACAAGATCGTCCAGTGAAGTCGGATCTGGAGCCGGCTCCTCTGTGGTGGTGTTTGTGGTATCTGTCGTTGTCGTTGTAGATGCGGTCGTTTCTACGGGGGCGGGTGTAGCAGGAGAGCCTTCATCACCGCCTCCACCACATGCTGTAATCAACAAGGCAATACATGCCAGTAAGCTATTAGGTAGATTGAAAAAACGCTTTATTTGATTATTCATGGCATAGCCCTTAGTTATTTAAAGATGAGTGAGTCATTGGCATTTTCGTACCAAGTCGGGTTGGTGTTACCTGTGCTATCTGCTGCAAAATCAACAAATTCACTATAGGCATTATCTAAACGCTCTTTTTCTTTAGGGTGCTTCCACGTTACTGGGATCTCAATTGCCCACGCCATGCCGTTTTCGTCTTGGAAATACTGTGACGCACTTGGGTTAGATGCATCGTCTCGGGCTCCAAAGTAGTTAGTTGAGAACTTATCAGTAGGGGCTTGGTTCTTCAGGTGGATCTCTAATTGTCGGCCTGGATTTGCTCCTACTACATTTTTCGCGGCCAGACCATGATCGGTATTTGGTGTCGCAAATATAAAGGGATCATACGGAAAGGCCGGCACCAGACTTTCATCAACCGGGGTATCGAAGGGAATATCCAGTGACCAGGTGGTTCTAAAGGCGGATTCACAACCTGTTTCTGTTCTCAGGTATTCACAGCCTTGTTCTAAGGTAACGTAGTCCGATAGGTCTTGAGTAAATACAAATACAGCATTGGTTTGCCCCGTTTCTAATGGCGACACTGTTTGTGCAATGTTATCAATCGACCAACTAATGAAAGACTCTTTAATTTTCCCTCGACTGACACCAGGTAAATGAACCGCAAAGCCATTGTGATATGCAGCGCCCATAGCGGCTAACTGTGCTTCGAAACCAATACGTCTAACCTTATTATTTTTGACATACTCAATGATCCGTAATTGTACGACCACATCGTTCATATCAAAGTCACCCTGGTCTGGGTAAAGATCCTCATAGGCAAGGGTGGTATAGGTAGACGAAGAGGGGTAGTAATTAATGGTCACGCCAGTTTCGGTAAGGGTTACCGGGTAATCTTCAACCTCACCGTCGCCAACACCACCTGTTGGAGTGATATCTTGTTGAGTACTGAGACGAAAGCGTGCCCAAGTTGGTCCGGCCTTCGCCCAGCTAGGAACTTCAATACTGAGGGTGTTGAGACCATTATCAAGTGGTTCACCTAAGATAATCTGTTCTTCTAAGTCAAACTCGCCGTTTTGATCCCAGTCAAACCAAGCATTAAGGTAGCCATCTCCACCGCTAGCAGTAACGAGTAGTATCGCACTCTCGCCAAGCTCAAACCCCGTAGGCATTGATACGCCATCTTCGTCATCAGAGCTATCGCTGGCATCATCGGAGAGTGGCGCGGCATAACCATCAGACTCATTATCAACACTCGCGCCTAAATAGAGATTATCGCTGATGTTGTGTCTGGCACCATTTGAGTTTAATCGGGTGCCGTAAGAATCAGGAGCATCACCAAAGTCGACACTATCACCTACCACCACTTCTGCTAACGCGCAGCGGGCTCCATCGTTGGCTGATGAGGCTGGGCCATACGCAAATAACACTGCGCTTGGTGAAGCCGAATCAACGTTAACTTTGTAGATATTACCGTTACTGTTATTACTGACATAAAGGTTGCCATCAGGGTCAAAAAATTGTGCGCCAAAAATAAAGTTTCCCGAATTTGAGGTAATGACCACGCCTAAGTCGGTGGCTTCTGCACTAGCGGGGTCGATACGCAACAGCCTACCTGTAGATCCATTACTAATGCTGTACATGTAACCATCGGTAGGATGAAAGGCGAGGTCGGTAATATTATAGGTCGCATAGGCGGTACTGCCAGGCACTAAGGTCATGTTATAGCTTGCAGGGTTATCAAGAGGGATTTTGAATAACCCTTTACCTTTTCGATAGCCATACCAAACGTTTTCATTGATTGCGACGTCTCCGACATAGAAATTACCGGCACTCGCAGCGGTTGTATCTTTGGTAACAGAAAGGGAGATAATTTGATAATCGTTGCCGGCACGGCCTAATGATCCCGTTGCATAATCCCAACCGTAAATGTAGTTATCATGGTAATTAAACCCAACGCCGTTGTAGCCGTTGCCTGTCCCCATATCCTCAGATAACACCACATAGCTACCAGTTGCTAGGTTTACACCGTAGCTTTTGGGGGTATTAGATTGCTTCTGGATCACAAATGCTTCAGTTGGACAGGCACTAAAGGGAGCGGACGCGCTGACACTGGCAGAAATTAATAAGCTTAAAATTAATGGGGAGCAGCGTAATGGGATTGTTTTGGATATTTTCATAATGCATCTCTCACTGTCGATATTATTAATATATTTAGTGAAAGCATAAGCTGTGCCATTAATTTTTATTGTTTACTTTCATTGGTTTATTTGTTTTTAAAGATTAAGGTAAAGATCAGTTTTTGCATTTTGCAAATCAAAATATATGTGAGGAGTGAGGTGTTGGATGTAAGAGTTGAGGGAAAGATGTGACTCACCATATCGGCTCGAATGATGACATCAACCGCTAATATTCACCTTTATTTTCATGATAATTATTCATTAATAGCGTAAAAGGATTTACTTGGATTAAGTTCCTAATGATGCTAAGTTTTCTTTTGCTGTAACATTCTCTTAACTGTTTTGGTGGTGAGGAATTTATGTCGAAGATGCGCATAGGGATAGTGTGCCACCCGAGTATCGGGGGGTCGGGGCTGGTAGCAACAGAATTAGGGTTAGGGCTTGCTAAGCTTGGCCATGAAGTTCACTTTATCTCCAGTGTTCGGCCTTTTAAATTGATAGAGGATTCAGAATGCTTATTCTTTCACTCCGTTGAAGCCATTAATTACCCCCTGTTTTCCGATCCTCTATATACATTTGCATTGACGGCTAAAATAGTGGAAGTGGTCGAGCAATTTAAGCTTGATGTTGTACATGCACACTACTCCATTCCTCACTCATTATGCGCTTATCTAGCGGGTGAAATCACCGAGCATAAGTTTCCAACCATCACGACTATTCATGGCACCGATGTGACGATTGTTGGTCAAGATAAGCCTCTGTATCCACTTAATCGTTTCAGTATCCATAAAAGTAGTAAGGTCACGACGGTTTCGAGCTATCAACGTAACTATATATACAGTCATTTCGATAAAAGTAAGTCGATTGATGTTATTCATAATTTTATTGATTTAGACGTTTTCTCCCCCAAATTTGCAGACATTAATGTTCGACGTCAGTTAGCGAGAGACGATGAGAAAATCGTGATGCATGTGTCTAATTTTAGGCCGCTAAAAAACAGCGACACAGTGATCCGCTCATTTCACATGCTACTTAGGAAAGTCAAAGCTCGGCTGGTACTGCTCGGGAGTGGCCCTGATATTGATGGTATCAAGCAGCAATGTGAAAAGTTGGGGATTTTAAAGCATGTTGTCTTTGTGGGAGATGTTACCCATGTTGAGCATTATCTCCCTAATGCTGATTGCATGATCCAACCGAGTTATCGAGAGTCTTTTAGTATGGTGTTACTCGAAGCGATGGCCTGTGGGGTTCCAACGGTTAGCAGTAACGTCGATGGTGTTCCTGAAGTGGTAGACAATGGTAAAACAGGTTTTATGTTTGACCCTAATGATGCGTTAGGTATGGCCAAAGCCATGGAGGGCATCTTGACTGAACCACACACGCAACAAAATCTAGGCAAGGCTGGAAGAGCTCGAGCGGCTAAACTATTTAATCCAGAAGAGAAGGTTTTACAATATCTTAAGTGTTATCAAGACGCCATTAAGGACTCTCAAACAGAGGTAGCCGATATGGGTCAGCAAGGAGGCATTACATGACCAGCAAAACTGCAGCAATAGCGCCAGAAAAAGAGTCTGCCGATAAGCCAAAACAAAAAATGAGTATGTCGACGTTGGTGTTATTGTCGTTTGCAGCAGGTATTGCTGCGGGATTGTTTTTTGGTGAGATGTTGGCCTGGATGTCGGTTATCGGTGATGCTTTTATTAAGCTGCTGCAGATGACCATTATTCCGTACATTATCGTATCTTTGATTTCTAGCTTAGGTAGCCTAAGTATGGAGCAAGCCAAATCTCTTGGCGTGAAAGTCGGTAAGTTAATGTTGGTTATCTGGGCTTTTGGTTTGCTGACGATGTACTTTATTAAGTACACATTTCCTGACTGGCAGGCAGGGGAGTTCTTTAGCCTGACAGCGCTTGAAGATCCTAATTCGATTAATCTGCTTGATATTTATATCCCTTCAAATCCATTCTTCTCATTATCAAATAGTTATATTCCTGCGATTGTTCTATTTTGTGTTGCAACGGGAATAGCGCTTATCTCTATCGACAATAAAGACTCGTTAATGAAGCCGATGCAGCTATTGGGTGAGTCGTTTAATAAAGTGACTCAAAGCATTGTAAAGTTGATGCCTATAGGCATTTTTGCCATGACTGCCGCAACAGCTGGTACCATGGATTTCGATGAGTTTCAAAAGCTGCAGGTGTATTTTGTTGCTCATGTAGTGATGACTATTATTTTAACTTATTGGGTGTTACCAGCCATTCTGGCCGTGATCACGCCATTTTCTTATCGCGATATAACCGGTATTGCTAAAGATGCCATGGTCACCGCATTTGCAGCGGGTAATATTTTTATCGTGATCCCGATTTTGATTGAGCGGACTAAAGAGTTATTCCATAAATATAATATTGGCAGTCAGCAAAGTGATGATTATGCCAATATCATCATTCCGGTTGTGTTTAGTTTCCCTAACCTCGGTAAGTTACTTACTATTGTGTTTGTCCTGTTTGCGGCGTGGTTTTCTGGCCAAGAGCTGGATTTTTTGACTTATCTACCTATGTCATTAAATGGTCTGGTTAGCCTGTTTGGTAGTGTCTATTTAACTATCCCTATGTTGCTAGATTCATTAGAGCTGTCTTCTGACTTATTCCAGCTTTATATGGTTTCAAGTTTGTTTACCAGTCGCTTTACCTCGTTATTAGCAGCGATGAATATCTTTATTTTAGCGGTTGGCGGCACGGCAATGCTGGTGGGTGTCGCGAAAATCAGCATGAAGCGTTTAGTGATATACAGTGCGTTAACGCCAGTGTTTATTGGTATATGTTTGTTAGGCTCAAGTTGGTTATTGAGTTTGATTGTAGATACTGAATATGAGATGGATGAGGTGGTTGCGCAGATGAGCTCTGCAGAAAAAGTGCCGGATCAAGTGATCGCATACAGTTGGGGGGATGTCGCAGCAGCGAATGGGCCTCGCAGTGTACAACAGATAAGAGAAAGTGGTGTACTTAGAGTCGGCTATAACCCGATACAAGTGCCGTTTTCTTTCTACAATGCGGAGCAAAAGTTGGTTGGCTTTGATGTTGAGCTAATGAAAAAGTTAGCCCAAGAGATGGATCTAAGCATTGCGTTCATCCCTTATACTTTTGCTAATGTACTTGAAGGGATTAATCAAGGCCAGTTTGATATTGCGATATCGGGCTTGCAGATGACAACTCAGCGATTAGAGCTGGTGGGCTTTACTACGCCTGTACTCGATCTGCACTACGCCTTTGTGGTGAAAGACCATCGAGCCGATGAGTTTAAAACCGATAAATTGATCCAAGATGCGGGCAAAGTTCGCATCGCTTCTGTTGGCAGCTATTCAATCATTCCGCATTTAGAGGAGAAATTTCCTAACCTTGAATTTGAAACCATACAATCGGATAGGATGTTTTTTGAAGACGACGGTAATACATGGGATGGCTTGATGATAAGCCTAGAGGCCGGTAAAACCTGGACAATATTATACCCAGAATACACCACTCTTTATAATCGAGAAGAGATTAAATCATTTCCAGCATCCTATGCGGTGGCTCTTGACAATGGGTCATTACAAACCTTTTTAAACAGTTGGTTGGAGCTACAAAAGTCGTCAGGTTTTGTCGACAAGCTCTATGGATATTGGATTTTAGGTGAGAACGCTAAACCAAAACAGCCTAGGTGGTCGGTTATTAAAGATGTGTTGCATTGGGTAGATTAAGTGTCGATAAACAATGGGCCATAAATGGTTAGGAGTATAGCGGGTGAAAAAAGCGTCTTTGGTATTACTCATGTTGATGACTCACTCTACAGTCTTTGCAAGTGAAGAGTATGAGGTTGGCCCGGATTCCTATGATGAGGGAGAGCTGCAGTGGAACTATTTAATCGCTTTCCCCATGGTTTGGGCGCCAGATATCTCTGGCTCAATTGCTGCAGATAGCGAGCGAGTTGATATCGACGTGCCGTTTAAAGACATCATTGATAACTTGAACTTCGGTGTTATTGGTGAGCTGTATGCTCAGAAAGGGGATTGGCTCTATAGCCTTAGAGTTAATTACCTAAGGATTAAAAGTGATAGTCAGACCGAGGGCCTTAAAGGGCCCATCTCTGGCGGTATTATCTCCCCGGGTCACAATGTCGAAACCGATATGCATTTAGCCGTTAACGATTTGCTAGCGGGCTATGAAGTCGCGCCTGGCTTGCGTGTATTTACAGGTGTCCGGCATATCTTTAGTAAAATTGATTTAAATATAAAACCATTGAGTGATGATGGACTGATCAATATTAATACTCAGGTACCGATTGCGAATGAGCATCTGTTCGACTGGTTGGTGGGGGCCACTTATCGATATTGGATGACAAAAGCTTGGGGCGTGTCAGTAGGCGCCGATACTAAAATCTATGGTGACAATGATCGAGATTATGGCTTCAATGCCTCGGCTCTATATCGGTTCGGCGACCTACATAATGTGTGGATTGGTTATCGTTACCTGCAAATTGGCAATGACTCAGAAGTCGATGGTGTAAAATATCAGATGGACTTTGTTGAAAAGGGCCCACAGATTGGCTGGGCCTTTAGTTTTTAAGTGCCGAGTCAGAGGCGTGAAAAGGGCGTTAACAGCGAGCTAAGCCTTATTGAATTACAACATAAAACTGTAACTCAATACGCCATAACCATGCCATTTATCAGGATCTGACTCATATTCCTTGGTGTAGAGATCGAAACTCCAACTGACAGACCAAGTGGGGAATGCCCAAATAACACCAGTGCTAGCTCTGGCTTGTTGGTGCTTTATCTGCAGGTATGAGTCATAGGGTAATGAGCCGTCAATAGTCAGGTCGTTGAAGCGGTATCCCGCTTGCGCACGGGCGTATACTGTCCAGCTACCATGTTGGCGTGCACTCGCGCTGTATTGACCAAAATGACCTGCATGGCTACTCAATTGGCCAAATGTTTTTGCTAAATCATCTCCCCAGCGTAGCGTAAGGCCAAGGCTCGCCTCTGAGCGAAAATTTCCCAACATATTATGGCTATAACCACTAAGTTCCCATTGGCTATCGTCAGTACTTTTTTGCCTAAATGCTAATGCATCAACCTCATAAGCCAGTTGCACAGTAAGTTGGTTTTCGACTTGATATTGCCATCCTTTAGGAGGGGTTGAAGAGGTAATTTTATGCACGAACTCTTGCATAGTCTGTGCACCCGACGCGGGGCCGATAACACCAATGCTAAACCAGTTCTTTTGCGCTAACGTCTCACTAAAGCTACCTGTAAAGCTTTCAAGTTCCAGTATGCCGGCGTAAGGACGTTCATTGGGCTGGGCATAGTCAAACTTAATCTCAGTTGGGGTCCACATCCTTTGATAGACTTTGGCCCCCCACTGGGCAGTATGGCTATGGCTGGAGAGCCGTAAACTTTTTTGCCAACTAAAGGGCCAAGGAGCTTGAGTAAAGTCTGCTTGAGGGAGAGCTTGCCAGCCAAATACAAACCCATTGGAGTAATCACCATCTTGACCAATAACCACGTCATTATCAAAACTAAAGTGCCATTGATCTGCTAAGGAGGGGTGGGGGATGAAAACCAGCACGCTAGCCAAACTAAGAGCACTACATGCTTGCAGGGGAGATAAGAAGGTCAATGCATGACTCCTCATAGGTCAGGAATGTATGATTTCAGGCTAGGATCTACATAACGCTAACGCACCTAGCATAGCCTTAAATCATTAAGCGGTGCAAGCGCTACTGGGCATGAGGGGGAAAGAGGCTGCGAGCCTGAGTAACAGTGCGGTTACTCAGGGGATTTTGTTAAACGCTGAGGATAAACGAAACGGTTTGACGTTTAGATTGATTAATCTCAGAGCTCAAGTTTATCGCTCTATGAATAGACTTGAGTTACCTAACTTATTTTGTTGCCTTAAATATTTGCATAAATGAAGGTGGCTGTTGGATATTAATTGGCACATTGAGTTTTCTGGCCACATCATTGGCGGAAATAAGCCCACGTATATGGTGCTTCTGATGGTCGATAACCAACATATGATGTAAACCATTCTCTTGTAAGGTCCTGACAACATCGCTGACATTGGCCGTCAGCACTTCTTGGAAATCAAGAGCCATTAAATCGTCACGCGCTACCATCATATCGGTAACTTGCAGCTCATTAATATGCATTGAGTGTTTTGCAGCAAGTTTCATCATCCTGTGTGGGGACAGTTCATGCTTGCTAATCACTCCTAGAAATTTATTATCTTTATCTACAACTAGTCGCATAAAGGCATGGGTTTTCTCCATAATCTCAGCGGTATTAATTGCAGTCGTCGAGGCGTCTACAACCATAGGTTGAGTGTGATCAAAATCAGTAAAGATAGTCAGGGCTGACTCGTTGAGATTGGTTTCATACTCTTTGGTTGACCACATAAGGTGATCGATAGAGGCAGTACTAAATAATTCGAGGTTTCGCATCAGAATACTCCATGACTAAAAATGGCTGACCGAGATGGCAGAATGTGATCTCCGTTCCATAATGACTAACCTATTCCTCAAGTGCCTGTTGGGTCAATAATTATGAATTACATTTAATTTTAGTTAAGCTTTTGATGTATCTGTTACCAAATCGATGTTTTTTTCTACTGTTTTAGGTTTTAGTTAAGTCGTATATGCGTAGTTAATACAGCTACTTATTGAATATAAAACCTTTTTCATTACCAGCGAGAGTAGCTGCTTGGCTAAGTCTTGTGAACATAAGAGAACCAACTGAATATGAATCAGACCATAGCAACAATTATACAGCACCGATCGATTAGGCATTTCACGGAACAGGCTATCGAAGCGCCAAAGCTTGAGCAGATTTTACGTTGTGCCAATGCCGCCTCTAGCTCAAGTTTTATTCAATGCTCCAGCATTATACGTGTGAGTGCTCCAGAGGTTCGGGCGCTGTTAGCCAATCTCGCAGGTGGACAAAGTTATGTCGAGTCGGCAGCTGAGTTTTTAGTGTTCTGTGCTGATTTTAATCGCCATCATCAAATACATCCCGATGCACAATTAGGCTTTACAGAGCAAACTTTGATAGGGGCTATCGATACCGGTTTAATGGCACAAAATGCCATCATTGCAGCCGAATCTTTGGGGTTAGGAGGCGTATACATTGGTGGGATCCGCAATGATCCTGAGCAGGTGACAGCACTTTTAGGTCTGCCTAAAAACGTGATGCCTTTATTTGGCATGTGCTTGGGATATCCGGCCAATGTGCCTGAAGTCAAACCTCGTTTACCGCTGAGTATTGTGGTGCATCAAGATCGCTATCAAGCGATGGATAAGGCAATACTCGTCGTTTATGATCAACATGTTAGAGAGTACTACGCTGCTAGAAGTAGCAATAATAAACATGTTTCTTGGTCAGAACAGATCACATCGACACTGAATAAAGAGTCGAGGCCATTTATGCGAGCGTATATTAATAGCCAAGGGTTCAGCATTAAGTAACTACCTTATGGGATAAGTTTCAATTGATTCCGTTGTTGTTATTGTTGACCGTCTGAGAGGTTTGAACATAGTGCTTAAACGGTAAGGCTTCAGTTAGAATCTCTGCTCCTTCGAGCTAAGCGTAAACGCGCTTGAGTCAATGCTTTTAAACCCGTTTAGTATTTCATTAAAATAATATTTGAGAGCACTAACAGGCTGAAAGCCTATTAAAACAATAAGCTATTTTCGCCCCATCTGAAATAGGGGGGAATTAGTGGTAAATATTGACTGTCAGCCCTGTGGCTGGGCGAAAATCGGCTATACTGAATAATGAAAAGCGTATCTTAGACAGTGACTATTTTGTAAGTAGTAAGTCTATTAGCTAAGCATTTATGAGAGTATGTAGTGTGTGTAAAGTGTGTGTGTAAAGTAAATGCAGACGCTAGCTAATATGTAGGTGTGAGGTCATGACTCTAAGAGTAGCAACCGTGTAGTTTCTGGGCTTACAGCGCGGTCAACGAGGGATGTAGCATAACCCTGAGTTGTTGTATGTAATGGCTAACCCCGACGCGCTTTTCACTCATTCCCAAGGCTTACTTTTTTAGTAAGCCTTTTTTGTTTCTGTTTGAGTTACTTCTGTTCAAAACGCTCCTTTCGTGTATTTATCTCAGGCTTGCTAACTGTCGAAGCTAGAAAGAGACGTGTGCGCTTTAAGCAATCTCTAGCAATCCAAGTTCAGATTATGGCGCTAATCGAATGTTGTCACATTCGGTGAGAGCTACATCAATATCTATCATTTGCTGTGATCAGAATCGTTGGCAGTGGTTTGCACGCGTTGAAAAAAACAACTAGAGCTAGATAAGTTGAACGTAAATCAATCTGTTTTTGGTGGTTTTGTTAACTTGATCGAACTATGTCATATGTAAAATGCGGCCTGTTCACAAGACTAATTTTTGAGCCTAGCTGATATTCGAAATTTTTATTATAATGTGTCTTTAAAGGTGAGTCGTTTAATCGTCAGCTTTAGGTGTGACGTATTAATAGGATTCAACAAATAATTTATTAAAGAGAAAATGCCATGAGCGCTATCCCACCATGCCCAAAATGTGAGTCAATCTACGTATACGAAGATGGCTCAAACTTAGTTTGCCCTGAATGTGCTCATGAATGGAATCCAAACGAAGTTATCGTGGATCCAGACGCAATCATCTTAAAGGATGCCGTTGGCAACTTATTGGCTGAAGAAGACAAAGTAACACTAATCAAAGACCTTAAAGTTAAGGGTTCTTCGTTAGTACTTAAAGTAGGTACTAAAGCGGTTATTAAGCGTTTTGTTGATGGCGACCACGATATTGACTGTAAAGTTGATGGTCACGGCGCAATGATGCTTAAGTCTAAGTTCGTTAAAAAACAGAACTAATCGAACTGCCAAGCAGCTAGAACTGCTTGAATGTACAGAAGACCTGCCCCAGTGCAGGTTTTTTTGTGTCTAAAATTGGTGGTATCAATTATTTGTGTGGAAAAGTTGCAGATACAAAAAAGCCGCTAAACCCGTCTGGTAAGGGTTTAGCGGCCTTTGAAGGTTATTGCTAACCTAGTATTGGTGGGATGTTGTTCTGACGGGGCTCGAACCCCGCCCAAAAAGCCTACATCCTATCTAATAGGCCGTCATCACTAGAGATTTTAATACTTTCAAATGGTTACGTTTGAGTGCCTGTTAGGGAGTGTTAGCCTTTATAAATGGTTGCCGCCATTCCGCCGCCATTTTTGAACATGTAAAGTTGGAAAAGTTAGTCAATTTTTAGCGGATATATTTTTGTGTGTTTGTACATAGTAGCGTTCTAGCTTATAAGGTAGACTAGCTTGTGAGGTTTGTATAATAAACTGTTATACATCAATACATAGGAAGAGTTTAATTGAATAACCCATCTACAGTTTGGATTACAATCATTGTCGCTATAGGTGCTTTTTTTGTGTCAGGTTTATCAATATATCTTGGTTATGATCTTTTTGTTCAAGGTGCATCGGGTGAGTTCCAATTTTCAGCAGAGTCTGAAGGAAAATCAGTATCACTAATCAGTGTGGCTCCAGGTTTAGGTTTTGCATTATTTGGTATGCTTATAGCTATTACTACACTCCTAAAAACAATCGGTAGTAGTAAGTAAATGTATAACAAGTGTGGCAATTCGATCGCTAAAAGGTGGCTTCGCCACTGCGGCACATTCCACAGGCGTTATAACTCTTTGGAGGTTTAGGTGGAATCAGATACATTACGATCAGCTCAGAGAGAGTTAAATTCAGCAGAAAGAGCTATTCAGCGAATGAAAGTATCAAACTCATTCGATGAATTTGAAGATGAATGGCGGATTTATCTGGGCGCAATTGAGAAGTGCTGGGTTAAAGCTGAAAGAATATGCCAGCCAATAAGAAACAAGTTTCAACCATGGCAAGGTGCTTATATAAAATTAAGAAAATCTGATCCTTTATTAAAATACCTCTATCATGCTAGGCATAGTGACCAGCATTCTGTTCAAGAAATGATAGAAGCTAAAAGAGCACAACAATTTATGACTATTGGTGGCTCAGGTGATGATGTTTACATCGAACACTTATCATTTGATAGAGGCGGCAATATCTCATCTTATCGAGGTAGTCATCCTATTGTTCATAACTTTCTACCTGAGAGAATTGAGTTGTTAAAGGTTTTAAGTAGTAAAAAATGGTATCAACCGCCACTAAAACACTTAGATACTGAGTTGCGTTGGCCTGCTCCCATTGATGTTGCAATGCTAGGGCTTGAGTTTTATCAAAACTTCCTAAAAAGTATTGCAAAAGAATTTTGCGATAATGAGTTATAACAAGTCATTCAAAAGGGCAGTGCTCTTCCCCCGATCTAGTGGACATCTCCTTATAACTTTGAGGAGGCTAATATGCCTAGATATACCCAATCAAGAATACCCTAATTCGTAATCTCATTTTTTACCCAATAGTTCGGCTATTGGGTTTTTGGTGATTGCGTCGTCCAGGTGGTCGGGTGCGAAGTGGGCGTAACGCATGGTGTCTTTGATATCGGAGTGGCCGAGTATCTGTTTTAGTACCAGAATATTGCCGCCGTTCATCATAAAGTGGCTGGCAAATGTGTGGCGTAAAATGTGGGTCATCTGTCTATCTGGGAAATTCAACTTGGTGCGTTTAATAGCACGTTCAAATGACTTGCGGCATGGCCTGAATAATGGGCCTCTTGCACGCGGTATCTTATCGGCGAGTTCTTTCGCTATTGGCACTGTTCGGTTCTTCTTACCTTTGGTTTTAACAAAGGTAATGCGGTTGTGGGCTATTTGACTGCCGCGCAAACCTTCGGCCTCTGACCAGCGGCAACCAGTGGCTAAACATATCAGCACAATCGTGGTGAGGTGTTCATATTCAGCGTTAGCACATTCGGTTAGAACAATAGGGATCTCTTCTGGGTAGAGGAACGCCAGCTCGGTATCTTCAATTTTAAATTGAGATATACCATCGAGTGGGTTGGGTAACTTCCATTCGCCTAACTTTTTTAACTCAGAGAACACCGCATTGAGATAAGCATGCTCATGGTTAATGGTGTTGGGTTTAACCTTGTTCATCTTACCTTGAGCGTCTTCAATTTCACCATCGAGGCGCATCTGCCGGTAATTGGCAAAGTCATTAACGGTGATCTTGCTGGCAATCGGGTCGCCCATGCCGTTACAAATCAAATCAAGCTTTCGTAACCGCAGCTCTGGCTTAGTTAGTTGCTGGCCGTGAAGATCATGCCAGCGTTTGATTAACTCTGATAAACGGCGGTTATCAACTTTTTCACCAAGCCAAGGTTTGTCATCGACCTTTTTCATGGTGAATAATTCAAAGGCGGTAGCTTCACCGCGAGTGGCAAACTTCTTACGTATGCGCTTACCATCCCGACCATTAGGGTAGCATTCACATAACCAAGGTTTATCGCTGCTATCTTTTAGATTACGAATAGACATGGTTAACCAACCACTGGGCAATAACGTGGGAAGCCAGAATAAAGAACATAAAAGAAAAATGCTGTTATTGATGAACCTATCAAAACCTTTCCTGTTCCGATAAAAAAGCGATTTAGTAATTCGCCCTGCTTAACTTTCTTCCACTCTACAGATATGATTTCTTGTGATATTTTTATTATTTCATGATTAACATCAGTCACAGCGATCATTCGATTTTTACTTTCGCCATAGGTAACTGTATGCATTAATCTATCTATTTCGTATAAAAGGTTTAGGCCATCACCACAATTCAGCCTGAGGTTTATTTTTGTAGCTATTGAAAAGTATTCAGCTCTAGCTTGAAACGATTTTTCAGCGTGATTGGAGTTGACTTCAGTTATAGATGCTAGTGCTGAGACTTTAGTGCCGCAAGCTATTAGTTCAACAATATCGTTCCTGAATGCATCAATCCAAGCCAATCTGAACTCAGAAATTTTTTGCTCTTTAGCTATAACCGTGCTGGTTAGAGCAACAGTTCCAGCTATAAAAGCAGCTAAAATGGTTGCTGCAGCACCAATCCAAATAGTCATATCAGGTGTCATTTAAAAACTCTTTTTACTTTAGTTAAACAAAATGGGTGAGTTAACTAGTGCAATTACAAATAAAACGTAGATTGCTATCATGAATGTCGACGCCAAAAACTTGCCAAAACTCTTAAACCTTAAAAAACCCTTTTCACCAAGCTTTACCCGCTCCCATTCATTCTTTAGCATTTCATGGCTTAATGCCTCAATCATTTTTGCTGAGTTCTGACATTCTCTAATCGCTTTACTTTTATTAGGGGCTTTATGGACCTCAAAAAGCTGATGTAACAAGCTGTTAGTCAGTGTAATAAATGAGGCGTCTTTCTTCGGATTTAGCCTAAGTTTTATTAGTGTTAGTCTAAATTCAAGCTCTCTAAATGATTCATTATATTTCTGAATATCGTGATTTTTTGAGTCGTTTTGAAGTTCGTAAATACAGTCAAAAGCACTTTTCAGTGAAATTGCTAAATCATTTCTCAAGTCATTTATCCAAGCTTGCCTAAACTCTGATACCTTATGTTCTTTCGCAATAATTGCAGTAGTTACAGCAACCAAAAAACCAATAAATGCAACGACAATTGGGACAATGATATTGGTTGAAAACAATGTTTCTAAACTCATAGATATTACTCTTAATCTCTAAATTTATTTGAGCAGGGTAAATCTACCCATTTTTGTTCATGTTGACAGTATCGCCTGCTGGAGAGGTCAGTATTTTAGCTGTTGTATCTGTATCTGCAGCAGATGAAAGCAAAATCAAAAATAGCACTATGAACAGAACTCCAATCGATATAAACAAGGGTTTGATGAGTTTTCTAGCCTTGGCTTGAGCTGGAGTATCAACCTGATTTGCTTTTGTTTCTTCAATTTTTTTCTGTTGCTTTCTATTGTACTCTTCCAATTTGTCGCTGAAGGTCTGTGTCGGTTGTTCTGTGATAGGCAGTGGGTCAGCTTTTACGGATTGAGAGTCATCATCTATTAAGCCAAACATGTCGACATCAAGAGTCGTCAACCACTCTTGGAAGTCATATCTGTTCGAGCCGACTTTAATCATGGTTGATATGTTGTTTTCTTTGAAATCTCGTTCAGAATTTCGTTCTTGGCAGATACCATTTATATAGAACTGCTGTTTATCTTTATCGAATAAAACCTTGTTCACTTGAACCTTACGTCGAGTTTTGTTGCCTTTGAAATCGGCATAACTAAACTCAATATCCTTGGTACTTCCTTGCCAGACAACAGTTGAATTTTCTACTGACATGATCACTTCCTTTTGGTTGAACTAGAAATTAAACACGCTTTAAAATTGAGGTTACTTTTCCAAGTACTATGGTTGAAGCCGGGTCGAAGATAAATTTTTCTTGGTCTTCGATTAAATAAATATTTCCATCGGGTAGGTGGCGTAACTCACCTAGTTGGTATGAGTCATTGACTCTGAATAGGTATTGCCCTTTAGTTATCGTAGTTATTTTAGGATCTATAAAGTAGTGAGTATCCTTTATACTTATCGATAATCCATCATCATCGATAGAGAAAAGAGTAAGAAACTCATCATTGATTTTTATTTTATCTACTCTTTTCATATCTCCTTCATCAATCTCAAAAACTGAAAGATAGGCTTTAGAATCCGATTCTTTGAGCATCCAATCATGTAGAGGAATGCGTTGTTTTTTGTTTCTATTAAAATACTTTTGTTCATCGGCCTTAACGGTAGGGGCTTCCATCCAGTTTTTAATTTCAGGCTTCTCAATTTGAGGAGGAATCCACTCTTTACCAAAACACAGGTAGTGCATTGAAACACCAGTCGCTAGATGAACTCTACATAGCAGTTCGTGTGGCGTTGTTTTTCTTGTTTGCCAAGTCGCTAGCGTCCCTATGTTTATAGAGCACAATCTTCCTAATTCAGCCTTACTATCAATTTCTAATATTTCCTGTAAGCGATTTATGATTTGTAAGCCACCATCACTGTGAATGGGTTGATGTAATGGGTAATGAAAACTCTTAATGTTCTGATTTATGGTCACAAAACTTGGCGTTTCATTAGGGTTAATACAATAGCTCATTACATTCAAATCATCTTCGGCTTTATCAAAGAGTAAATACTCTATTGAAACCCCCGTTGCTAAATGAATTCGAATTAACAACTCATAAGGAACAGTAGATCGGGTTTGCCAAGTAGCTATAGACCCCGTTGATACCCCAATAATCTCTGATAGTTCAACCTTATTTCTTAGATTGAACAGATGTAAAAGCCTATCTACTAGAACCTTTCCACCTTTCACATTTAATGGTTTACCAATAAAGTTACGAAATTTATCGTCGTCACTATTGAAGTTAGTACAAATATGATCAATCATAGCCTCACCAAATGATTTAACGGTCTGTAACGCCACATTACAGAAAGACACATAAATTCGAGGATAGCATCAAATGAGCAATCTATCACTACACATTGACGCCCCATTCTTGTCATTTGAAGAATATGCCCGCCGTACCGGCACTTCAGTTGATAATGTTCGCTACCTAGTCCGTGAAGGACGCCTACCTATTCGCCCTAAATGTAAGCCGCAAGAACGCCCGTATATCAACATGTTGGCATTGATGAAAGAAGCCTCTGAGCTTTGCTTAGTTAGCTAAAACATTGGAGTCGTCATTTGAATGTTTTTATCTTCAATTGAAGATTAGCAAAATGGAGTTTTGCGTCTATGTATGCCAATTCGAGCAACACACAGTATTCAAATGAGCAAGTTCACCTAACCGGTGCACTGCGTCAGTTTGCAAATGACGAAGTGATAAGTGATATCGCCAAGGCCGCTGGAATGAAACGCCCGCAGATGCTGCGCAATAAGCTGCTACCCGAGCAACCGCATCAGTTGACCGTGAGTGAGTTGGTGAAAATCACCAGAGCCAGTGGTAATCGTTGCATTGTTGATGGGGTGTTGATGGATCTTGGTTGTGCGGCTTCGGTGTCACTGGGCGACTTAGCCAATGCAAGCAAAACCGCGTTAACCGATAGGGCGCTCGACATTAATGCCAATACTGCTCAGCTAGGTGCACTGGCCTTAGATGTTAAAGCCACCAAACGCGTCACTGAGCGGATGCGCCATGAAACCGTAAGGCGTGCATCTTACGTGATGGCGGAGTTAGCCATTTTTGTGCATGACGTAGAACAGAAGTTTCAAGCTATTCCGGTACTCACTGTTGCGAGCGATGCAATGCAAGCCATGCCCATGCCTGGGCTGATGTAGAAGGGGAATTATATAAATGCTCTAAAACAAACTGCGCATGAAGCTGTGCCCAGAATAGAAACCGACTTACATATTGAAAAAGCTGCCGCTAACGATATTGCTTCCCCGTCTAGTCAGCAGAGTATTGCTGCTGTGCGTTCTATGCTTGGACGCAACCGCGCGGCCAGTCTATACAGCGGCCTTTCAAAGCAAAAAAAAGCCATCATCCTGTTTGGCGCCCGCCTAAAACCCAGTACCCACATTCATATTCCGCTTGAAAACATGACGTTTGATGAACAAGAGGCGGTGCGTATGTCGATGCTAGCCATTCGTGAATTAGTAAAAGAGATCAGTTCTATTGGGCTGGGGCGAGAGCAATTCATTACCGCAAAAATTGAGACTCCAACAGAAGACAGTTTTGCAGAACTTGCAGGTGAGCTGGCAAGTAATCAGGCCGCAATGGCTCAAGTTAGCTATTAACAGGCACAAAAAAGCCACTTCCGTTACAGCGGATGTGGCCGTGTCGACTCAATCAATAGATTTTCAAGGATTTACATTATGAAACCGACAAAACAGAGTTTAACAACAGATGATGCTATTCGCAATGAAGCAAACAGAGTCATAACCGCTTTAAACCATTCTAGTTATCCCATTGAGCCCATAGTGGCCGAGTCGGTGATTGAAGCCTTGCAGGGTATTGCTGAAGCACTTGAGTTGCCAGTGGCTAAAACTCTGCGTATTCGTTTGGTTGCCATTCGCAACAACATTCACGTTAACCAAGTGGTGGCTTAGATGAAGTTACTCAACGTCGAGCCCACTGAAGTTGAAGTTTTATCAGTCTTTGTGATCACTTGTTTCATGTGTACCGGCACAAATTATATTTCGAGAGTCAGCACGGTGGGGGAGGCAATTAATAAAGCCGCTGCCGATGGTTGGCATGGCTACGAAACTGATGGTGAAGTTTGTTCTACAGCTTGCCCTAAATGTATTCAAGAGGTGAAAGAAAACGAAGCGGAGAGTAAAAAATGAAAAATGCTGCCTTCAGACATTTACTCAACCATTACCGGGCTGAAAAGCGCATTTTAGTCAGTGACGTAAAACAGTATGTAGAGCACCAGCATACCTGTGCAGACTCAAGCTACCTTTCAATAGCCAAACATTCAGGCGCGTTGAACTGCTTATATTGGCAAGCCTTGGCTAATGACCTTACCAATTTAGCCAAAGGGATCCGCCGAACGCTGGAAAAAGCCAAAGCGATTCATGGTATCGAGGGGCTGTAATGTATAGCCCTACATTATCACCACAGTCCGAGGCATTGCCCTCGGCTGTTTTTTCTGGATTAGTTAAAGCGCCGCCGCAAGGGCGCACGTGTTTGTTTGCGGCTAACTACCAACATACTGAAAAAGTTGAGCCAAAAACGCTTGAACAATACCAACAGCTAACCTTTCTTGATGGCTATAAAACCGCTGAACTGCCGAAGAACGGTAATGCTCGCCAGGCACTGAAAGAGGTTAACGAACTACTCGAGGAAGTTTCCCCTAATCCTGCAGTGCTTAATAGTAATCGTAGTTTTGCCAATGCTCGTTTGAGTCACCTGCCTAATAACATCCGCCTTAAAATCAGTGCAGAGTATCAGCGCCGCCTTAGCCTAACGGGTGGTAACTCAAGTAAGCGGATCCGCAGTGCTAATATTTATCTACGCAAAACCACTGATTTTATCAATAAGGTATGGCTTAAGTACCCATTCCATAATGTGGGCAGCTTTTTAAGTACCACGTCAAAACACGTTAACGAAAGCAACGGCAGAAGAACCACGCATTTCGGTGGCTTTGACCTAATCAAATATCGCAAAAGCAAGAGACTCAAAGATGTGGCTAATCGACTGGCTCTGATTGTTTTAGATGAAGTGAAAGACACCGCCAACCATTACAGCGGTGATGTTGCCTTTTTAAAGGCTTATGACGCTGCAGCTGCAGTGTGTCAGCAATGGCAAGTTAAGCCGCCTTATTACTCAGACGTAAAGCGAAACCAAATTATTGAGGCAGCAGAGTGCGCCATTTTGCGCATGACTAGCCCTAAGTGGTGGCTTAATCAGCTGCGCTCATTACGTGATTTGTGCTGTGAGCATTTAAATGTTGCAGCGGGTCTTGTGGGTGAAGACAGTCCTTATTTAAGCAGAGAAAGCTTTAACGAGTGGTGCGAGCAGCAAAGAAGTGGTCGCGAGTGGTTAGAGAACACCATGATTAAATCTGAATCAGGGGTGATTTTACCACTGATTGATGCGGCAATGGCTGGTACGGCTAATCCATCAAATCGGTTTGTCGAACTAATCGTTAGAGCGCGTGGCTTAGAAGAAGTGGCTGAAGAAAGCGGCAAAGTTGGCTTTATGGTCACCTTAACAGCCCCGAGTAAATATCACTTTAATTCAGATAAGTGGAACTGTGAAAACGCCCAGTTCACTCAAGCCTACCTGTCAGGCCAATGGAGCAAAATCCGCTCTGCTTTGTCATATCGCAAAATCAAGATTCAGGGGCTACGTGTTAGCGAGCCTCATAAAGACGGTACACCGCATTGGCATATGCTGATCTTTGTTCATCCTGATCATAGCGATGTACTAAAAGACTTACTCGAAAAGTATGCCTTTGAGGTGGATGGAGATGAAGAGGGCGCCGCAGAACACCGGTTAGAGATTGAACCTATAGATAAAACTAAAGGTTCGGCAGTGGGCTAGATCGTTAAGTACTTGTCGAAAAACATCAAGGGTGAACACATGCAGGGAGAGTTAGATTTTGAATCTGGCCTGTCTGCTAATGACGGTGCAGCAAATGCGGCGGCATGGGCTAGCCGTTATCGTTTACGTCAGTTTCAATTCTTCGGCTCTTCATCGGTACAGGTATGGCGTGAACTTCGGCGCTTAAAAGAGTGCCCACAACCTGCTGAAATAGAACATGCCAGGGCAGCAGCTGAAAGCTCAAACTGGAAAGCCTTTGAACAGGCTTTGGCGGTTAACCCTATCAAACTTGAATATGAAGAAACCGAGTGCGGCAACGAATTTGGTGAAATGACCAAGCGCGTGCTTGGGCTTTGTGCGTTGGCCACTATTGATGGTGTTAATACCAAAGTTAGGTCGCTCATTACCCGTGGTGAAAAGTGGACGCTTAGAACCATGGATGAAAACGAGAAGGGTAGTTATAAGAAGCTCAAAGCCGAGCGAGCCGCCATTTTTAAAACTAACACCAGTATTGAGAACAAAGAAGACAAACTCCCTATGCCGAAGTGGAAGCAGCCTAAAGCTGTTGCCGTTGGCAGTTGCTCTTGCTCTAAGAGTCGCGGCAGCGGCGATACTCGGACTTGTGGGAATAACTGTACAGATGCCGTTTTGGCGCAGCAAACCGCTGGATTTTCAGAGGAGTCGCGCCGTTATCTTGCTTCTCATGGTGTAGTCGATCCTTATTCGCTTGAGCAGCTTGCCAAAGGTTTAAGGGTATTTACGGATTCGGGACGAATTTGGTGGGTGAGCAATGGCCAGTTGCAGTTCGAACGCTTGCTTGATGAAGAGGATAGCGAGTTTGATTATTTCTGATAGCTGATAGCTGATAGTGGTCTATTCCTATCAAGTTTTATTCAAAGGAGTTTTCAATGAAAACTCCTAGTTGCGCGTTTTTCAAAGTGTGTTTGTGACGCTTTTTCAAATAGCGCAGCAGGTGGTTGCGCGATTTTATATATATGAATAATAGATTAGGCACCACAGTTGGTGTGCCAATTATGGAAATACAAAAAATGACTATTGAATCTATGTTGTACCAGAAAGTAGACATGCTAAATGGCCTATTTTCTAACTTAGATACAGAGGCTAAAAAGGATGTATGTAATGCGATTGTCGCAGATGTATTGGCTATTTATGAACAGCAATACATCACAGAAGGTTTAGTTCCTGCTGCAGCTGTTGACGCTGAGTAGGGGAGAGGGCTCGAGCAAGTTCCGACACAATAGCACTCGCTGCTTGAGCGCTTGGACTCAGAGTATGGCTAAAACTTAGGTTTGCTACAAAGGTGTGGCCGCACTCAGGGTTAGAGCATGAACAATACAGATCGGCATGGGCCAGACTCAGCCGATTTGTTTTACCGATAATAGCAACAGAACCACAGCCTGGACAAAGTACTCGCATCACAATCTCCCAATTGATTTAATCTGCTTAGTTTACGCCATAGTGCTGTGTTTTTGAACAGTGGTTTGGTCTGCAAGTTATTTATTCAGCAGTAGTACGTTTTTCAGACTAAAGTTATGTCAATTTTTGGTACTTGAAGTGGATGGTGTTATAAGCGTCTAGAGCTTGTAAGGTTACCTTGCTTGACTGGTATATGTTATTAGACGTTAATAATCATTCTAATGGAGGGAAAATGGAATTTGTTTATGGGGTACTTACCGGGTTGTCTGTATGGGCAATCCAAGCATTTCTAGTAAAATGTTTATTACCTTGGTGCAAAGATCAAGGGTTAAATGCGGTAAAAATTAAAGGGAAATGGAATGTTAAATATAAAGGGGGGGATAAGGATAAGATTGTCTCTACTCTGGAGTTATCTCAATGGAGAACAAACGTGAGAGGCGAGGCTCACGTTACTTTATCACGAGATAATGGCACCCCTGATGAGGATCGTCGTTATGTTTACGAAGGAAAAATGTTAAATGACTCCTTAGTCCTATACTACGACAATAAAAAAAATAGCTGTCATACGGGAGGCGCAATGTGTTTTTACTTTCCAGATAAAAACAATACATTTTTAATGCATGGGAAGTCCATATTTTATGCAAATCAAAGTGTTGGCATAGATGTTGTTGAGTACATATTAGAAAAAGCTCCGTGAATGGCTCTTAACACATATGAGCTTGCTGCAAGTCAATAGGCGAGCTTAATTCGGCTGCCGAAAAGGCCTGCCATTCACGTAAGCTAGTGCATTATGCAGTGTAACTATACACCTACACTACACCCTTCACCCCAAATCAAACACCAACTCCAAGCGCCCGCCCACTTCACTATCTTGCGCCACCGCATCGACTAATTTTCTGATCAGTGGCTTAGTCTCATTCTTAAAGTAAACCTCATCATACTTAGACGGATCCCCAAGGCCTGCAGTATTAGAGGGGATAATACCGGCTAAGCCAGGTGGAAAGCGGTGAGCGTTAAGCACGTCTTGTGAAGAGACGTTCTTCACGTTCATAAACTCATCTTTCGATTCAAAGTAATCCTGAGAGGTCAAAAGCCCTTAAATTATCCTTTAGGTATGGTATTTAATGATGAAAAAAAATAGCACGAAAAACGCCCGAATTCTTTATGAATACGCTAAGTATTTGAGGGAGGCAAAACAGCTAGATGACTCAACGATTGATGGTGTACTGAGATCGATTAATCGATTTGACGAGGCTACAAATTTCATAGACTTTAAGAAGTTTAAGGCTAAGCATGCAATTGCTTTTAAGAGGTATCTGCTTGCTAACAAATCTGTGGTTACAGGAGATAAATTAAGTAAGGCAACGGTGCTTACCACCATGCGACACTTGAAAGGTTTTTTCCAATTTTTGGTAACGCAAAAAGGCTATCGTGCAAAGATTAACTCTAGCGATATTGAGTATTTCAATCTTTCTGAAAAAGATACCCGTATTGCAAATGCCAAACGTAAGAGAAACGTAGCAACGGTCGAACAAATAATAAAGACCTTAGAAGCGATGCCTTGCGAAACGGTATTGGAAATGCGTGATAGAGCGTTACTTGCTTTTGTTCTTCTTACTGGTGCAAGAGATGGAGCGGTAGCTTCGGTTAAGATCAAGCACGTTGATCTTACTGAACAAAGTTTCTATCAAGATGCTAGGGAGGTTAAGACCAAGTTTAGTAAAACGTTTGTCACTTATTTTTTCCCTGTTGGAGAGCTGCCATCAAAAATATTGGCAGAGTGGATTGCGTGTTTGACTGGCGAGCTTGGGTATAAACCTAATGATCCGTTGTTTCCCAAGACTAAGCTGGCACACAACGATGATCAACAATTCACAGCTGTTGGTTTGCTTAAGGAGACTTGGAGTAATGCAACTCCAATCCGAAAGGGCTTTAAAAATGCATTTGAAGCTGTTGGTTTGCCTTATTTTAATCCTCACAGCTTCCGTAATACTTTGGTAAGACTGGGTGAGAATCTTTGCCGAACACCAGAAGAGTTTAAAGCATGGAGCCAAAACTTAGGGCATGAAAGCGTGTTGACCAGTTTTTATAGTTATGGTGATGTGCCTGATTACAAGCAAGCTGAACTATTACGTAAATTAGCAAAGCCAGCTAAAAACACCTCTTCAGATATCGAAGAGCAATTTAAGCAATTTATGATGTTTCAAGAAATGAATGCGAGAAAATAAAAACTTTTAAATTTATCTAATTAGCTGGTATCAATAAACATTCGTATATTGATACCAGCTTTGTCTATTTAATATCGGTATCATAAAATTAGGGTGTAGTCTTTATGATACTTTAATTATATGATACTTTAATTATATGATACCCCTATATTTGATACCTTCCATAAAGTGAGTAACCAATGCGTATCTTTTCCTATTGTCGTGTTTCTACAACAGAGCAAACAACCGAGAATCAAATTCTTGCTATCCGACAAAAAGGCTATGAAGTGAATGATGCTCGTACTATCAGTGAAACGGTCTCTGGTTCCGTTGAAGCGATGAAGCGGGAAAAGTTCAAGATGCTCATCAATCACCAGATGGAACGTGGCGATATGCTGGTGGTCTTAAAGCTAGACCGTTTAGGCCGAGATAACATAGACGTACAAAACACAATTAACCTGCTTACAGATAAAGGCATTAAGGTTGCTTGCCTTGATCTCCCCGTGGCAGATCTTTCAAGCGCTGAGGGTAAGCTGATGCTGCAAATGTTTTCGGCCTTTGCTGAGTTCGAGAGAAACCGGATTAGAGAGCGAACAAAAGAAGGACTTGAACGAGCTAAAGCTCAAGGAAAAAAGCTGGGGAGACCAGAAGCCCATGGCACCACTCAGTCAGTTCAAGCAAAAAAAGCCGAGGGCTTATCTCAATCTAAAGCCGCAGAAACATTAGGTTTGGGGATTGCGACAGTGAAAAGACATTGGAATAAGTAAGTACACATACTTTGTATGAAACAGGTCATTCAGCTGTACATCAACCTAAATGACCTGTTCATGCCAGAAACAAGAAAATAAAGTTACAATTAGTGCTTGTTTCTGTGGTGATTGTTTAATTCCTCTTTGAAATTGTATTGGAGTAGGATTTTAACTTCAGGCTCACTCTGATTCTCAAGTTCTTCAATGGAGTCTTTGATATTTTTGGGGGCTTCAGTCGTAGTGTTAGCCGGCTCTTGATAGTCTTTATTCTTAATTTTCATAAGAAGGGACGTCTTGAATAGCAATAGCGCAGAAAGAGTCAAGCCACCAAACTGAAGTATGTGACTTACAAAGTCTACATAGTTCTTGCCATCTAAGTACATACTAAATAGTAGTTGAAAATCGACAGAACCTTTTTTAGCTTGCTTTATTGACCAAATTAAACCAGAGCCTGAATCAGAATACTCATTTAGACCGAACTCGGACATATGGCTTTGGCCTAGTTTTTTGATTGCGATATACTCTTCAATAATCTCGGGACTTACAATCCCTCGATTTTTTAATGCCACGAAATGCCCAGTAGCACTTAGGCCTGCAGGGTTGTCTACATATGGCATATCGACTTTGACATTGATTGAAGCCAAATGATGAAGACCTTTTATATCGTTGAGCTCATCAGAGAAAAAAATAGGCTGTCCAAATACTCTTATTGGAATTGGGAGACTTTTATTTGTTACAACATAGTCAACATCCATCAATTCAGCTTGCTCTAATACAAGTTCAACCGCATCGGCTTGCTCGTCTGGTGGATAGCCAGTACGTTTGAGTATCTGCTTGATTTTGAGTCGCATCTTAGCTCGTAGGTTCTTACGCCTTGTCCAGTCGGGTTGGGCGCTTTTGCGAATTTCTTCTGTAAGCTTACGAGCAATGGTCAAGATGTCCTCTTGCTTCATGGCTTCACGAGCTGAATCATTAGCACTTAGAGCATCGAAAAATGCTAATTCTTCTTTAGTTAAACCTAGCACTTCACCGCGATCCGCTGACTCTCGTAACTCTTTAGCCAGCTTAATCAGTTCTTCAATAACAACGCTGGTCTCAACCGAACGGTTACGGTATTTATCAAGCGAGTTACGTAGCATTTCAGAGAACGTCTTGTAAGCGACAGCGTTCTTAACTGTGCGCGTTTTTATCTCATCTTGAATGAGCTTTTTGAGCATCTCTACTGATAGGTTTTTGTGCTCACTTTTTTCGACTTCAGCAAGGAACTCATCATCGAGGATGCTAATATTTGGCTTGTTCAACCCTGCGGACTGAAAGACATCTACAATTTTGCCAGAAACGATAGCTTCAGACACAACCTGTCTCAATGCTGTTTGAACATTCTCATCAGACATACGCTGCTTTGAGGTAGTGGATTTCTTAATGGCTGCGCGTAGCGTCTCAAAGAAGGCTATTTCTTCTTTGATATCTTTGGCCTCATCCATACTGCTACACAGACTAAATGCCTTAGATAGTGACAGGGCCGCTTTATCGAACCGTCTCTTCCCATCCTCTAGGTTAAGAATGTGGTTCATGGCACCTGCAAGTAGGCCAAGTGTATTGGTTCGATAATCGCTATAGTCGAAGCCATGCATGATTCCACGGCAGACATCTAGCTTGGTCATGGTCACAGCTAAAGCTTCAGCCAAGTCAATTGTTGGAGAGCCGTTACCGCTTGCAGTGTAGTTAGCAATTGCATTGCGAAGTTCAGGTGCGATACCTAAGTAATCGACAATCAAGCCACCTTCTTTATCGCGGAATACACGGTTAACACGAGCGATAGCCTGCATCAAATTATGGCCTTTAAGCGGCTTATCGATATACATGGTATTCAAACAAGGTGCATCAAAACCTGTCAGCCACATATCGCAAACAATAACCAGCTTTAGCTCATCATCAGGATCTTTAACTCGCTTAGCGATCTTCTTTTGAATAGGCTTTTTATGGATGTGCTTTTGGTACTTGGCTGGATCATCAGATGTGCCTGTCATGATGACCTTTATACAGCCTTTTTCTGGGTCGTCGTTTGCCCAATCAGGTTTCAGTTCGGCGATTTTATCGTAGACCTGAACACATGCTTCACGACTGATGCAGACCATCATAGCTTTTGAAAGTGATGTCTCTTCGCGAGCAGTAAAATGCTTTAGTAAATCGCGAACTAGGCGGTCTACACGGTCTTCTGCACAAACTAGAGCCTCTAATGCAGCATTGCGAGTTTTAGTCTTAGCTTGATCGTCCTCATCATATTCGGCAACTAATTCATCAACTTTAGAGTCTACGTCTTCTGCATTTGTATTCTTGCTCATATCAAGCTTGATTAGACGACTCTCATAATAAAGTGGTTTAGTTGCACCGTCTTTTTGGGCTTGCTCAATATCGTAAACAGAGACATCATCACCAAAGACTACGCGAGTATCCTTGTCTTCCATTTCAATTGGCGTACCTGTAAAGCCAATAAAACCTGCATTTGGTAACGAGTCCCGAAGATGCTGAGCGTAGCCATACTTCATTTCACTAGTTTTTGAGTCTACACGAGCCTTCAAGCCATACTGTGAACGGTGGGCTTCATCTGCTGCAACAACAATGTTATAGCGGTCTGTGAGTGGTTTACAGCGAGTTTCTCCCTTAGGTGGAGCAAACTTCTGCATCGTTGTGAAAATGATGCCGCCAGATGGACGGTTATTTAATAGAGCTCTTAGTTCATCTCGGTCTTTGGCTTGAACAGGAGTATCGCCAAGTAACTCTGCGTTTTCAGCAAAGGTCTCGAATAGCTGCTCATCGAGGTCATTACGGTCAGTCACGACAACTATCGTTGGGTTATTCATGGATGGCGATGCCATCAGCTTAGCGCTGTAAAATGTCATCGAGAGTGATTTACCAGAGCCTTGAGTGTGCCAGTAAACACCGCAACGTTGGTCGCCATCATGGCGAGTCGCTCGAATCGTACTTTCAACCGCAGCACGTACACCATGGAATTGGTGATAACCAGCAATCTTCTTAATGACCTTCTCGTTATCGATTTCGAATGAGACATAGTACTGAAGATAATCAAGCAGAAGCTCTTGGTTGAAGAATCCACGAACCATAACCTCAAGAGCCAAAGTATCGACAGTATCATCACGAGATCCGTCAATCGTTCTCCAAGGACTGAATCGGTCTCTATTGGCCGTTAGTGAGCCAATGTAGGCTTCAGTCCCATCAGAGATGATTAGGGATTCGTTAAACACAAATAGCTCTTTGATTACTTGTTTGTAGGTCTGAACTTGATTGTACGCTCGCGATACATCGGCTTTGGTATCGGTAGGATTTTTGAGTTCAAGAAGTGAAATGGGTAAACCATTTAGAAATACGACGATATCTGGTCTTCGATTATCGATCTCACCATTAGTGACACCATTGATTGAAAATTGCCTTACGGCCAACCAATTATTGCGCTCATTAGTGAAGTCAACCAGTCTGACCTTATCCCCTACAGGGTGCCCACGTTCATCTTCATACTCAACTTGAATACCGTCGATGATTTGACGATGGAATGTGTGGTTAGCACGTTCAACAGACGGTACTGTATTGAGTAAGATACCAATGGCTGTATCGATACATTCTTCTGGCAAGTGTGAGTTGATCTTTAATAGGGCTTTGCGGAGCCGAGGTTTAAGAACTACGTCAGAGAGCGATTCTCGTTCTGGCACACTACCTTTAGGTTCTAGCTCACTTCCGTTTAACGTTTGGTAGCCTAGGCTTCCAAACCAGACCATGCAATGGTCTTCTAGCATTTCTTCCGTTATTTTCATTTAATATCCATTCTTATTTATTGTTTTTGTTATGAATATGATTAAGCCAGTCCGAGCCCTACATTTTGGGCTCGGACTTCCAGTTATACCGCTTCTGCAAGATCCTGTGTTGCTTCACCTACAGAAATTTGACCAGAGATTAGCTTTGGCAGCAATCGATCTCGAAGAGAACTTAAGGTTCTGTTTTGAAATTCGTTGTCCATCCACTTTTCGAGCAATGGGATAACAACCTTTTCAAAATTTACCAAGATATCATCACTCGGAATAACATAAGGATGAGATGCGATGAGACCTTTATTTAAGTTTTGTTGCGCAGCTCCAGAAGCTTTTGAAACAAGCTTGGCCTTTTCATTTCTAGCCGCTAAAAATAAGTAGCTTCTTGAATGTTCATGAGGTGTTAAGCCACAACAAGCTTGATTAGTCGTCATAGCTAGCCCCAATAGGCAAACTTCTCCAGCAGTAGCACCATACATAGCTATCACCACAGTGTTTTTCCCCCAAAGCTTGGCTGCACTTTTTGAAAGTCCTAGCTCTGTGATACATTCTTTGGTGCTTGTTGCGATACCACTTTTTACTTCACCCGAAGACAGCCAAGGAACTATACCTTCGTTCCAGTAGCTAGTTTCAGAGCGTTTTGGTGTTCCTCCAGTAGCAATTGATACTGCTAAGTCCTCGAACTTGCCAGCACTCCACCCCTTCGGAATCATCCCCAGCTCAGAATCTTCAAATTCACTTGGGAACAAAGCTTGGATTTCAGGCGACAAACCATCGAAAGGCAGACCTTCCTTGTTCGCCTTCACTGGATCAAAATCGATAAACCAAGACTTAAAGATGCGCTGCGCGAGCTTTTCTAAGGTCTGGTTCATATTTGAATTGTTAGCTACCTTTTCTTCAATTTGTTGGGCAAGGCTCCCTACGAATACAGATTTATCACTATCAACTACGTTAACAACATAGTCATTTAAGGCGTCTTTACCAAGGTTGGGAAACGTTGTGCCTGTTGCGATTTTTAGCAATCCATTTAAGTTGGAATCTATAACAGCTCTAACGAATGACGTTGAATATCCATTCTTTCCACGTATAGATCCAATCCCACGACCAATTGCATATTCTTGATCGGCATAGTTCATTCTTCCAGTGGTCGATCCTCGAACACAGAAAAGAATATCGCCAACTTTAGCCTTGCGCTTTGGGTCAACTGTAAACTGAGTCGGATATGGATGTACGCCACCAAATTCCGTAGGGCCATTCAGCAATGGCATACCTTGCCCATCGTTATTGCAGGAGTCGCCTTTTGGGGATTGGCCCATTGTTATCTCAGCAATATCGCCTAGCTTCATTTGCTTAGAGATCATATCCAACCTCCGCAAGCGAAGCCTTGATTTGCTCATCAAGAGTAACCGACTTAGTAATCTGTTCTGACAACTGTTCAGTTAGGATAGCCATATCTTCCTGATATGAAGCTTCATCTTCTTCGACTTCCGCAGCACCAACGTAGCGTCCAGGAGAAAGAACAAAGCCTGCCTTTTGAATGTCTTCAAACTTGGCCGATTTGCAGAAACCAGGGATATCTTCGTATGCCTTCACAGAGAAGTCTGTTTTCGCCCAAGCGTGGTAAGTCTGGGCAATTTCATCGACATGATGTTGGTCAAACACCAACTGAGCACGAGACTCTAGACGGCCTAGATGACGAGCATCGATGAAGAGAGTTTCACCCTCACGCTTCTTGTTCCTGTTGAAGATAAACAGACATGAAGGGATCTGAGTGTTAATGAATAGCTTCGGCGGTAGAGCAACCATACACTCAACTAGATCATCTTCAATGATGGCTTTACGAATGTCACCTTCAGTATTCGCTGTCGATGTCATGGCACCATTCGCCATGACCACACCTGCACGACCAGTATCATTTAGGTGGTAAAGCATGTGCTGGATCCAAGCATAGTTAGCGTTGCGATCTGTTGGTGTTCCCCACTTCCAGCGAACATCATTTGCTACTTTACTTGCACCCCATTTCTCTTGGTTGAACGGCGGGTTCGCCAGGATGTAGTCTGCACGAACATCTTTATGTAAATCGTTCAGAAGTGTATCGGCATTCTCAGCCCCCAAATCGAAATCGATACCACGGATAAGCAGGTTCATGGCCGCCATCTTCCATGTGGTGTATGTGTATTCTTGGCCGTACACACTGATATCGCCACGCTCACCGCCATGGCTTTCCATGAACTTTTCAGACCACGCCACGATACCGCCAGAACCAATCGCTGGCTCGTATAGAATACCTCGCGTCGGAGCAATGATTTCAACAAGAGTTTTTACGATAGACTCACAAGTGAAGAAGGCACCTGCATCTGAACCTTCTGCAAGAGCAAATTTACCCAGGAAGAATTCATACGCCATACCTAGAACATCAGCAGAACGATGCTCTTTGTTGTTGAAGCTCAGAGTACCAAGCAGGTCAACCAGCTCACCCAGCTTGCTTGATGGGATTTTAAGTAGGCCAAATCCACGGTAAAGCATGCCTTTTAGATCAGGGTTGTTATCTTCGATTGCCTTGGAAGCATCATCCAAAATTTTCGCAAAGTTTGGCTGTTTTGCATTGGCTACAAGATATTCCCAACGAGCCACTTCTGGAACCCAAAAGATGTTTGCTGCTTCATACAAATCTGGATCGTCGATATCCATTTCGAAGAACTCGTGGTCTTCGTCTTTAATCCATTCTTGAGCATCGCTGCGGAACTCGCCAAAAGAGTCACTTACGTACTTAAAGAAAAGAAGTGCCAGTACAGGGTGTTTGTATTCGGAAGGTTGTAACGCACCACGCAATGCCACGGCTGATTCCCATAGCGTTTCAAAAAAAGCCTTATCGCCAACATTTCTAACCATTTTTCGTTCTCATCATGAACTGGTAATAATATATTGGTGAATATATCACATTGATAAGTTAGTTTATGTGATGAATCAAAGCTAATGATGGGACTAATGGCCCTAATAGAAATGTGCTCTACTCGACTCAAATAACCATTTAGGTAATTTTCTAGATCATTGATCCGGTATGATCCTGCGGGCTTGATTCTTATTGCCCGCAAATATGATCGCTCCACCAGCACATAAGCTCTCTGCGCCGCTCAATATAGTCTGCGCGGTTATAGGCCGCTCTAACGGTGTTCTTGTCAACATGAGCCAGTGATACCTCTATGAGCTCAGCATCAAAGCCTTGTTCGTTTAGGGTTGTGCTGGCTAACGCACGCAGGCCATGGGCCACTAAGCGGCCTTTGTAGCCCATTCGCTTGATAGCCATGTTGGCCGTTTCTGTGTTGGTGTGGGTATTTTTGTTTCTATCTGCTGGGAATATGTATTCCAAGTCACCACTGAGCTTTTGCATGCGCTTTAGTAGCGATAGGACTTGCGGAGTAAGAGGAATAATATGCTCACGCTTCATCTTCATTCGCTCAGCTGGAATCGTCCATAGTTGCTTTTCAAAATCAATTTCAGTCCATTTCGCTTTTGCGGCTTCCGCTGGGCGGGTCATGGTGTGTAGTTGGATCTCAATTAAACAGCGTGTTGTTATTTTTATATTGGAGTAGGTGAGTGCCTCGATAAACTCTGGTAGCTCTGCAGGCTTGAGAGTAGGCATTTGTCGCTTCTCTGGGACGCCAAAGGCCGCCGCGATGCCAATAAGCGGGTTTGAATGTATCAGGCCAGTGTTGACTGCAAAGGTCATTACTTCATTTAGCCAACTGATCACACGCTTACAGGTTTCAATATTGCCTTTAGCTTCTGCAGGCTTGAGTACTTGAATGACTTGTGGGGCAGTTAAGGCGCTGATTGGTTTGTCGCCTAGGGCAGGGAAGAGGTACAACTCAAGCCGTCGATAGAGCTTTTGACCGTGATTTTCAGAGACCTTCTGCTTTTTAATTTCAAACCAAGTATCAGTTACTGACTTTAGAGTGTTTTCAGCATCGGTTTTTACGGCAGCTTTCTGTTGCTGCTGGTGGTGTTGAGGGTCAATGCCTTGAGCAAGAAGTTCACGGGCTGCTTCTCTTCGCTTTCTTGCTTCTGCTAGTGGTACATCAGGGTAGGTACCTAAACCTAGGTTGGCTCGCTTTTGAGTTACAGGCCGAGTGTAGTTCAGTAACCAAAACTTTGAACCACTGGCTTTGACTCTGAGTGATAACCCTCTGCCGTCAGCGAGGTTGTACTCTTTCTCTTTAGGCTTTGCATTTGCAACTTGTGTTGCGGTGAGCTGCTTAGTGGTATTGGCCATGATTGTAACACCCGAATCGAGATTTGGCTCCGATGTTACATTAGGTGTTACATAAATCTCAAGCTGCTATGAAATGGCAATAGACGTTAATAGACGCTAAGTTATTGATTTTAGTGTTTTGCGGGCAGAAAAAAAGACGTCGTAAGACGTCTTCGTTTCTATATTTGGTGGAGGCGGCGGGGCTCGAACCCGCGTCCAAAAAGCCTACATCCAAGGCGCTACATGCTTAGTCTCTCTTTTGGTTAACCAAGTACACTCCGAAAGACAGGATTGTAATTGGCGAGTTCAGTACTGTTTCGCGGTTCACCCCTGAACGTGGTTCCCTCGCTATCAAATGTAAAGGTGACCATCTTATTACTCTGCCCATTTGATAAACGTGAGCAAGATGGCTAGCTAGCCTAAGCTGCTAGAGAGTAGTTAGAGTCGTTTGCAACTATAACGGTGCGGCTTTTTACGAGGCCAACCGCCCCTCGGCATGCTCCCAGGGTTTCGAGAATCTTGTCGAATCCAGAATCGCCCCCAAGTACAATGTGATTGTAACGCGACCTAGCTTGTTTTACCAAGCATAAAAATCGCATTTACAACCGATTGTTCGTTATACGTACGTTATTCATTAGGTACGTTGTTGAAATTACTGCTGTACCGCCTTCTTTATGGTACGAGCCTTTTCAATTTGCCATTCGCGATCTTTAGTATCGTCGCGCTTGTCGTGTTCTTTCTTACCTTTACCTAGGCCAATCTCAATTTTAACCCAAGCGCCTTTCTGCCAATACATAGAGATTGGAACAATTGAGTAACCTTTACGGTCAACTAGCCCTTGCAGCTTATCAAGCTCTTTACGTTTAAGTAGTAGCTTACGTGAGCGCAAAGGATCACACACTACATGAGAAGAGGCGGTATTAAGTGGTGCGATGGTGCAACCAAAAAGGTAAGCCTCGCCTTCTCTTAAAAAGACGTAGCTTTCGGACAAGTTGACCTTGCCCATACGAATAGACTTAACTTCCCATCCCATGAGGGATAGGCCTGCTTCTAGCTTCTCTTCAAACTTATAGTCGAAGGTTGCGCGTTTATTACGTGCGATTGAAGCTGAACTGTTCTTTGAATTTTTTGCGTTTTTCTTAGCCATAGGAGACACATTATACTCAGGCTTAGCAAATATGGAATTGGGCAAGTGGATTTATTCGATGTTTTGTTGTTATCAGCGGTGAGTTTGTTTGCTTTTTAGTCGCTTAATATCACTCTTGAGTATCAAAGATGCGTTTTTTTGTGTTCATGTTAAAATCGACCTTTGGTTTTTAATTACTGAGTAGCAATCTTCAATGCCGCAAATTTCACGCAGTGTATTAGTTCGCTTCAGCGCGATGCAGATGTATGACTTAGTCAATGATGTTGAGTCATATAAAGAGTTCTTGCCCGGATGTGTCGGTGGTAAGGTGATAGAGTTTGACGGCAAAACGATGCTGGCGTCGGTTGATGTGGCAAAAGCGGGGATCAGTAAAACCTTCACTACTCGCAATCAAGTTGTTGCTGGTAAAAGTATTCAATTACAATTAGAAAACGGTCCTTTTAAAGAACTCGTTGGTGAGTGGACGTTTACTGAGCTTACTGAAGATGCCTGCAAGGTAAACTTCGAGTTGCAGTTTGAATTCTCTAGCCCAATTGTCGATATGGCCTTTGGCAAGGTTTTTAAAGAGTTGATGGGATCCATGGTAACTGCATTTACGAGCCGCGCGAAGGTGATATACAAATGAGTACTGAACAAACATCATTTTTGGTTGAAGTTATTTATGCGCTACCCAAGCAGCAAAAGCTGATTAAGGTTCAGGTTCCAGCCGGAACGACCTGTATCGATGCGGTCAAGTTAAGTGATATGCAGCGTTACTTTCCTGATATTGATCTTGAAACGGTAAAATTGGGGATTTTTAGTCGCTTAGTTAAGCATGATGAAGTGCTACAACCCGGTCAACGCGTTGAGATTTACCGGCCATTAATTGCCGATCCTAAGGATGTGCGTCGTAAACGTGCAGAAAAAGCGAAAGAAGATGGCCGAATTAATAAGATTACGGGTAGTAAGCTTTAATGCCCCTGAAATTGCTTTAATGAATAACGGCTATTAATGACGGATATGAAAATGGCGACGCCCAAACGGGAGTCGCCATTTTTGTATTGATGCCAGGACTAATTATTCAAACTTTTCTGAGAGTGTCTCAGGTTGTGTTTGTTCCTCTTCGATCAGAGGTTTAGCTTGAGGGCGCTGCTCTGGGATCAAAGGATCACCTTCTGGGGTGTTGATCTCTGGTAACTTACTTTCTTCAAGTGGGACACCAAAGTCAGGGCTAAGCTCATAATCACCTTTCACTTCAGTTAGCTTATCGCCATTAAAGTTAAGGATGAGTTCTTTATGGATAATGCTGGCGTCACGGCCACTCTTATAGTGGTAGACATAATACCAAGTATCATCTGAGAAACTGTCTCGTAAAACGGGACGACCAAGCACGTATTCAACCTGCTCTTTAGTCATATCGATTCGTAACTTTTCAACTTGCTGCTTTTCCATATAGTTACCCTGAGGGATATCAGGTTTATAGATCAACCAGTCAAAAACACTACAAGCACTAAGTGATAACGAGAGCGCAGCAGCGCCCAAAAGGGTAAGACTTTTCTTTTTAATTGTCATTGAATGCGCTACTTCATCAAAATCTGTCGGTCATAATACCCAAGCAGTCACCCTTATGACAAGGAGTATTACTGCAAGGCGTGCTTGGGGCGGAATTCTTTACTTTAATTAAAGGATTTAACATTAATCTCAGCATTGTGGGTATATTGAGTCGACAAACGGCAAATAGTTCATCTATCGCACTAATTTGTTAAAAATGACGCTATTGCTATTGTAATGCCAGGATGACTCTTACAGTATGAAATTCAATTGGATACTATCAAATTATTCACTTTATATCGCGGTTGAAAAATGGTTTAACTAGAAAGGTAAAACCATTTTATTGTCGATTAAATGCATTGACCTATTTTATGTTTAAGTTACGCAGTTGTTATGCTAAATTAACATGGTTTTGTAATCTATTTGCGCAGCTTAGTTTTTTGCAGCAAAACAACAATAATAATCGTAATAACAGGCAATTGAGTAAATGACAGCAAAAGAAAAAGGAACTTTGGTTTGTGTCGGCACGGGTTTGAACTTGGCCGGACAAATTAGCGTACTGAGTAAAAGCTACATAGAGCATGCTGATGTGGTGTTTTCTCTGGTGCCAGACGGATTTGCACAGCATTGGCTTGAGTCTCTCAACCAAGACGTGCGGAGTCTTCAGCCTTATTACGCTCAAGAAGGTGAAGTTAAAAACCGCCGAGATACTTATGAACAGATGGTGGCAGCCATTTTAGAGCAGGTGCGCTTAGGCAAAAGAGTTGTTTGTGCGCTATATGGTCATCCGGGCGTTTTCGCTTGTGTATCGCATTTTGCGATTACTCAGGCAAGAGAAGAGGGTTATCCAGCGCAAATGGAGCCGGGTATTTCGGCCGAGGCCTGTTTATGGGCCGATGTGGGTATTGATCCTGGCGCCTCGGGTCATCAAAGTTTCGAAGCCAGCCAATTTATGTTTTACAAGCATACGCCAGATCCGACAACGCACTTACTGCTATGGCAAATTGGCATCGCTGGCGAGCATACCTTAACTGAGTTTCATACTTCATCAGACAGGTTACAGGTGTTAGTAGAGCAACTTAACGAGTGGTACCCTCTAGAGCATGAAATCGTGCTATATGAGGCCCCTAACTTACCCACTCAGACTCCTAGAATCGACAAGATAGCCTTGAAAGAACTGCCGTTTGCGCGTCTTTCATCTATCACGACCTTGCTTATTCCACCCTCGAGAGAGCTAGAGTTTAATCATGAGGTATTGGCCAAGCTTGGGATCACCGCCGAAGACTTAGGTTAATGCCCCTGTGGTGATGAGCTTGCAGTTTTGAGACTGAGACGATTAAGCATCTTAAGATGCTTAATGTCGTAAACAGCAATTACAAGCTAGCAGCTGTAAAACGAGCCGTTAGGTATCAACCTGAAATAACTCGGCTGCTAAATAGCTAAGTAGCTAGGTAAATAAGCACTGAAGTAAACAGTCACTTAAGTAAAAAAGTCACTGAAGTAAAAAGTGCGAAGAAAGTAACTAAACAAAAAAATAAACCAATAATATTCATTTAATTTAAGGGAATAATCATGTCTAAGTTTAACAATTTTTTCGAGAAGCTAGGTTCAGACGCTAAGTTACTGGAGGAGTATAAGCAAGATCCTCAAGGTGTGATGAAGGCCAATGGCCTAGCTGATGATGAAATTCAGGCTGTGATCTCAGGTGATGAAAATAAGCTTAAGGGATTATCTGGCAGTAAAGGTATTCAATCATTTTTGCTTGTTTATGTAGATAAAAAGTAATTATAAAATGAGATTATTCATAGTCTTATTTTCTGTACTAATTCTGTTTTTTCCTAATATGAGTTATGGAGAGGGTTTAGACTATGAGCAAGTTCTTGAGGAGTTAGAGAAGAACATAAGTGCTCCATCGCAGAAGTCCGAAAAGCTTATTGCTCAATTAATAGGAGAGTGGAACAATTTATCGAGAGAGCAAAAAATTAATGTTTACATCTATCAAGCTGTCTTTCTAACGTATCAGGGAAATTATAATGCATCTGTAGTTAGTTTAAAAAATGCTGAGAAGCTAGCCCCTCGAGATGCATTGCAAAGTAAAATTCATCAATCATTATCAGCTAATTACATCGCTTTAAAGCAGTATTCTGAAGCATTAACGTTGATGGAGGACAGTTTACAACGTATTGATAAATACGATGATATTGAAATTAAGCTCAGCAGCTATGTTCGCTTGGCTAACTTAGCCTTGGTATTAAACGCCTACCAAGATATGAGAGAGTTCGCAGCTAAATCTGCTGAACTAAGTGCTAAAATCAATGATGTCCGTCAACATTGTTTTTCATTGCTGATGCTCGCTGTTGTTGATTTAAAAGAAAATAGGTCAGGCGAAGCGCAACAGGGATTTCTCAGTAGTCAAATTTATTGTGAAGAAAAAAAGTTCCCACTTATTGGTTTGATGTCACAAAAGGGCTTAGCTTTAGTCGCTCTCCAGAGCGAGGATTATAACAGGGCTAAATATCTGCTAGAGCCAGTATTAAAAGGTTATCAAGAGTTTAATTTTCAAACTGAAATCAATCATGTAAATGCGTTACTGAGTCAAACCTATTTGAGCTTAGGTGATGCCTCCCAGGCGGAAGAGTTTGCTAATAAGGTGATGAGTCTAAGTGATGACCCTAGCCATATTGAATATAAAGCGATTGCCGCAAGAGTATTATCGCAACGCTACGTTGCGTCAAAGCAATATAAGCTTGCTTATGACTATCTAGAATCCCATCAACACTACACCAATTTAATGCTCGATGACACTAAAGCCAAGGCTAATGCTTATCAGATGGCGAAGTTTAAACACCGAGAGCTGGCGCGTGAGATAGCGTTACTTAATCAAGAGCGTGAATTGCTGCAAACTCAGAAAGAGTTAGATCAGTCAGATCGAACCAATAATTTAATGATTGTAACTATGTTGATTGGCAGTATTTTCTTCTTGTCGCTATTCGTTATTTATAGCCACAGACAGAAAATGCGTTATCGTAAACTGGCATTAACCGACAGGCTGACTGGTGTTTATAATCGCGGAGCGGGTCAAGACTTCGCTGAGAATGAGTTCGTGCAGGTCAGTGTGCGCCAGACAGAGTTTTCCGTAGTGGTATTTGACTTAGATCTGTTTAAAAATATTAACGATAGTTACGGCCACGGGACAGGAGACTGGACCTTAAAACATGTGGTGTCTGCGGTAAAACCCCTTATCCGTGACAGTGATATTTTTACTCGCATGGGCGGAGAAGAGTTTGCGCTATTTTTACCTTACTCAAATGAAACTGTCGCATTGGGGATAGCAGAGCGCTGTAAAGAGGCTATTGCCGCGATTGATACTAAATACTCTGGGCATGCATTTAACATTAGCGCCAGTTTTGGTGTTGCGGGTAATACTGTTGAAGATCTCAGCTTAGATCCTCTATTAAAACGTGCAGATATAGCCCTTTATGCATCTAAGCACTCTGGTCGTAATAGGGTGACATTATATACTGCTGAACTTGAAAGTGAGGCGCTGACGGATGAAGCTAATAACCCTCTTGTATTTAGCTAATCTGAATTTATGATTGGCTTATAGGCTGGTATAAACTAAGTTGCTTCTTTTTACGGAGAGGGAGAGTCAAAGACTCTTCCTCTAGGTTTAACTCTACATTTAGCTCTACTCTACCGTTAATTAACTCTTAGCTTACGTTAGCTTATGTTAGGCAGCAAGGGTGTAACATACTTTATTTCTTTGGTTTCACTTCAACTCACAACGATTAATCTAAGATCAACATGACTTAAGTGTATCGCTTCAGTATTGAGCTTAGTTACTGGCTTTGTTACTCGCATTGAGTTTAGTTATTGAGCTTAGCTATTGGGTTTCTATTTCAGCTTGTTTTCTCTGTCTCTGTCTCGGCAACTGCTGCGTCGCGTTTAGCTCAACGTCGAGAATTTAATCTTATCGTGCTTATTTAAATTAACCATATAACGACAACATAGCTCCATGAGTAATTAATCCCCCATGAGTACTTAGTCCAAGTACTTTGATTTAGTGCTTTGATTTAGTGCTTAGTTCGTGGCTTAACGTCACGAATTAACTTAGTTTTTTGCCACGTAATGAACTTTTTTGCATTTAAACCAATGTTTTTCTCAATGTTAGTCAATATTTATCGAGTCATAATTTGCGTTAGCTGCAGCCCAGTCAGCTTCCGTAAACGTTAACGTTAGATTTAAACGGTTGTTTAAATTGTGGTGGTGGTTATCTGCTTATATGTCATTGTTTTAAAAAGGTTTGCATTTGTGTATCGCTGTGTGAGAGTAAACGCCAGCTTAAATCTGCAGTCTGCAGGTATTGATGTTTGAGTGTAAAAATAGTGTTACGCAGTGAAACTTTGTAACGGATTTACTTTTAGTTTGTTGCCTTGGTCAATTTGTCTTACAACTTGTTCAGTTTATCATGGAATTGATTTTAAAATATTCATAACTAATTGCTTTGAAAGTATTTAATCGGTTTGCGGTGTGCGTCTTTGAGTCTTTTAATTATGGGCTGTAGGCTTGAGTAAAGGACTTGTGTGACCGGGTGTCAGCTTGCAACTTGTACGCTTAGTCAGTAGGTTTTGTGGTAAATCAACATATGCTTAAGCATTTAAAGCATTGCATGCTGCTTAGTTTGACTGACAGGGCCGGACTGGACTGACTGCTCTGAACTGACTGCCATGGAGTGACAGCCTCGAACTGAATGCTCTGGACTGACAGGCTTTAGCAGAAGCTGCGAGGCGGGAAGCAAAATGCGATTAAAAATGCGTTTAGATGTTGCTACAGAAATATGAGTACAGTTTTAGGAGATGAAAGATGACAGAGCAACTTACAGCAGCACAAACGAAATCAGAAACGACATCGTCGACTCAGGAGTTGTTGATTAACGGTAGAACTGTCGCAGGGCAAGAAACAGTGTTAACAGAGGGCTCGCTGTGTTTACTTAAAGCCTTATGTAAGCAATTTGCACCAGAGGTCCCTGAACTGCTTGCTCGCAGAAAGCACAAGCAAAAGCATATCGATCTAGGCGAGCTGCCAGATTTTTTAGAGCAGACTCGAGCGATCCGTCAAGGACATTGGCAGATCAGAGGCATTCCTGCCGACTTACAAGATCGGCGGGTTGAGATTACCGGCCCTGTTGAAAGAAAATTGGTCATTAATGCACTTAATGCAAACGCTAAAGTATTCATGGCTGACTTTGAAGACTCACTTGCTCCAAGCTGGGAAAAAGTGGTGCAAGGACAAATAAACCTGCGTGATGCGGTTAACGGGGATATTAGTTATACCGCAGCTGAGACGGGTAAACATTACTCATTAAATGAAGATCCCGCCGTGCTTATTTGTCGAGTACGCGGTTTACATATGCAAGAAAAGCACGTGCAGTTTGCGGGGAGCGCCATTCCTGCTGCGCTGTTCGATTTTTGTATCTATTTTTACAATAACTATCGTGCTTTATTAAGAAAGGGCAGTGGGCCTTACTTTTATATTCCTAAACTTGAAAGTCATCTGGAGGCTAGATGGTGGGCTAACGTGTTTACATTTGTTGAAGAGCGCTTTTGCCTTCAGCCAGGCACGATTAAGTGCACCTGTTTAATTGAAACCTTGCCTGCTGTATTTGAAATGGATGAGATCCTATATGAACTTCGTTCAAATATCGTCGCATTAAATTGTGGTCGTTGGGATTATATCTTTAGCTACATTAAAACCTTAAATAATCATAGTGATCGTATACTACCAGATAGACAGTCGGTCACCATGGACAAGCCATTCCTAAGTGCTTATTCGCGTTTGTTGATAAAGACCTGCCATAAACGTGGAGCGTTAGCTATGGGCGGTATGGCGGCCTATATTCCTGCCAAGGATACTGAATTAAATCAACAAGTATTAGCAAAAGTGAAGCAAGATAAGCAACTTGAGGCACGTAATGGTCATGACGGTACTTGGGTTGCACATCCAGGACTTGCAGATACTGCAATGGCTATTTTTAATGAATATATAGGCGAAGATCACGTCAATCAGCTCCATATTACACGCGATGTCGATGCGCCAATCCATGCCCGTGAATTACTTATGCCTGCAACGGGGGAGCGGACTGAAGCGGGTATGCGTCTTAACATCCGTATCGCACTACAATACATAGAATCCTGGATTAACGGTAATGGCTGCGTTCCTATCTATGGGTTAATGGAGGACGCTGCCACGGCAGAGGTTTCTCGTACCTCCATTTGGCAATGGATAAAGCATCAGCAGCCGCTTAGCTCTGGCGTTATTGTTACCAAAGGTTTATTCCAAACAATGTTGGTAGAGGAGTTAGCTCATGTCAAAGAAGAGGTTGGCCCAGAGCGCTTTACTCAGGGAAGTTATACTCAAGCCGCTGTATTGCTCGAAACCATCACGACTTCAGATGAACTTGTCGATTTTCTTACCGAACCGGGTTACCAATTACTGACGGCTTAAATTTTATGCGCTAAAGGTTTGGCTACATTTTGTAGCTTGTGTCCCCCGCACTGTATTCCTACGTGCAGTGCGGGTTTTTAAATTATTAACACCACACTTTTCGCTGGTGTTCTGCTTGTGATTGGCGACTCTTCGGAGTCGTTTTTTTTATTTAAAATCAGTATCGTTTTGTAATAGTGTTGTTGGTTAATGAACTGTAAAGGTTTATTGTTAGTGATTAACGTATAGAATGTAGCAATAGCTTTATAGCTGTTGTGTTAAGCGTAGTGATTGTGCATTAGGTATTGCGCATAGTCGCAGTGGATAATGTAGAGTTTCAGGGGCGAAATCAGAACAATGCATCACTTGCATGGTTGATGGCTAGTCGTCATAAGATGAGAGTAACTTGAAAGCAACTCATAGAGAAAATAGTCGATTTAATGGCGTTGAATATTGGACTAATCGTATTAGTGACCAAGAGATGCCTGCGCTTTGCTCTACGGTGAAAACTCTCGAAAAACTAGCAAAAGACGATGTGTCTTCTTTGTCGATTCTGGGTAAAAGTGTTATGCATGATAATGCATTGACCTCCAGAATTTTGCGAGTAGCAAATAGCGTGACCTACAGTAAAGGGATTAGCCAGGTTACCACTGTTAGTCGTGCCGCTGTGGTACTGGGTTTTGATACGATAAAGAACATCTGTATTACTGCTAAATTACTCAGTAGTTTGTTAGAGGCTGAAGGGCTTACTGAGGGCGTTTACAACAGAATGCTGAAGCTAATGGCACAAGCATTTCAAGCTGCAATGTTAACCAAAATGTTACTCAAAGACTATGATGAAGAGCTGCAAGAGGAGGTTTTTATTGCCTCTTTGCTTTATCACTTAGGAGAAAGTGCTTTTTGGAGTACGGGCTGCGCAGAAACCTTAGTGCTTGATAATAAGCTTAACCATTGTGATTCTATGCAAGAGATGAATAAAGCCACGCGTGAAGTGCTCGGCGCTACTTTTGAGCAATTATCTTTAGGGCTTGCACGGAGCTGGGGCTTAGGTCGTTTACTGATAAAATCACTGAGTCAGCCCGATGAGCGAACTCCAGAAATCCGCAGTATTTTTCTTGCTAATAAGCTAAGCGAAATATTGTGTCAGAGTCAGCCATCGATGGCTGAGCTATCGAATCGATTAAAGCAAACTGCTGATATGTTAGGTCTAGAGCTTGATGAGCTTAAAGGGCGGATCATACGCTGTCATAAGGCGACCAAAAGCATGGCTGATGCTTATGGCGCGCGGATTTTGGTTGAGCACTTAACCTGATCCAACTTACTTATCTGGAGAATTAGAACATACTGAGCCAACAGTTGTTATTTATGCGGCTGATGCAAACAGACAGTTGCAGTGTTTGCGTGAATTGACTCAGTGCGCGTTAAATAAACAAGATTTCAATCAAGTACTTTCCATCGCATTAAAAGGGATCTTAACCGGAGTGGGTGTTGATCGCTGCTGTGTGTTGTTGTTAACACCTAACCGAAAAAATTTAGTGCCTAGAATGGTTTATGGTGAAGGCAGTGAACAAATGAAAGCCTCATTTACGATTGCTTTGAACAGTACAAAAAGCGTATTTCAAGATTGTATTTCTTTAAAGAAGGCACTGTATATTGATAATCCAAGATCGCCTAAATGGCGTTTATTTATGGATGGTGACATTTCAGCGATAACGGCAGCAACGGGATTTATGCTCGCTCCTCTTATAATGGACCATACAGCGATAGGTCTGGTCTATGCAGACAGAGACAGTTCTGGTCGGCGTTTATCCCAAGATGATTTTACAAGTTTTAGCCATTTGGTTGATATGGCGAATGTCTGTTTCTCTGCCTCGATTAAATAACGGGGATTAAGTAATAGAGATGAAATAACTCATATGGGAGCTCTTACAGGGAGCGCATGTTTTTAAGTCGTTGATATGAAAGGCTTATAATCCAAATTATGGATTAGGGTTTCAAGTTGATAAAAGCGCTGCTTTGCAGCGCTTTTTCTGTTTTAGCTGGTGTTCGGTTTGTCATCTGTTGCTATTTTTTTGCGGTCTTTATCTGTTGAGTAATCGATTTTGCTATGGCGTTAGGGATAGGGAAACTTAAGTGATACTGAGCTATTTTCCAACCTTTGGTTGTCTTGATTAAGGTTCCGGTTCCACGACTCACGCCGTAAGAGGGGTTAGATAATATTTCGTCAAACCAGATGACATCACCGTGCTGGGTCATCTTTCTACTGGTTAAATCGTAACGCCAGCCTTTTGTTGGCCTGGCATATTGTTCAAACTCGGCCTTATCCCAATGTTCATTGACATCTGTACCGATAAAGATGCCTTTATCATCATAAAGGGCAAAGTAATTATCCCAATCGGCGGTCGCAGAGTATTGGTTTAAGGCATCTAAAACCATGGTTGCTTGTTGCTTATCGCTTTGTGCTGTGTCAATGGCGAGTGCATTGCTTGAAATGGAACTTGAGAGTAACAATAAAATACCTATTGTTTTCGAGGCACTGAGATTGAACATATCTATCCTTGTGATTATGTAGAGTGTTACTGACCTTCACTCTATAACGGTTTTAATTCCAATTGACGGGATCAAGTTGATAAAAGGAACTCAGCTCTTGATACAGTGCAGGATGCTGATTGATAAACTCATGGGGTTGTTCGAAAAACACTTCCGTTACAACGGCAAAAAACTCTGCAGGATTCGTTGCGCCATAGTAGCTAAATAATGAAAGTTCACCGTGTACAGAGGCATCGACTAAGGTTTGATACTCTTGCATTAGCACTTTAGACCAAGAAGCGTAGTCTGCAATATTTTTTAACACAGGAGCGCCATTTGCGCGGCCATCTTCTTGATCTAACTGATGGGCAAACTCATGGAACACCACATTACTGCCATCATCAGGCACCGCAGCGTCGTGCTTAGTTGTTTGCCAAGATAATACCACTCGACCATGTTGCCATGATTCACCCGCTAAGACGCGTTTCTGGGCAGAAACGACTCCTGCACCGTGTTGTTGCTGGTTTTCGACAATAAACGCCGAAGGATAAATCAGGATCTCTTTTAACCTCGGATAAAAGTCAGTTTTTCTATTGAGTAATAGTAAGCAAGCTTGTGCGGCCACAGTGACGCGAATGTCATCGTTGATTTTCAGACCGTCGCATCCGACAAAATGCTTTTCAGCGATAAAGACCTGAATGTGTTTTTTAAGTTGTAGTTGCAGATCCGTGGGTAAGACTCTGAAGAACGGAGTACGCCGTTTTAAGATCTCACGCCACTCATGGGGAAAGGGCTGTTGGTTAATCCGCTTGCGTCTTTGACGAGCGCGCCATGGCGCACTAGCAATCCATACAATTGCACTACCACTGATAAGTAAGATAAGAAAAATCGCTAACATAGAATTCCTTTCTATTGAGGTTTGTTTGCTTACTGATGATATATGGCCATAACGAGTAAGATTCAACCAAGCAGTGTTACTGATTCGTTTTATTCGATGATTTTAGACTTGAGATTGAAGGTAAGAATTTTTTGGATTGAAAAATGCTGGCAGCGCAATACTTCAGAATTGTCGGTCTACTGCCAGCTAAGGGAAGGGAGTTATACTGATTGGCATTATTCAACGATAATGCTTTTTTCCTTTTGCTTTCTTTGCTCTGGGCTTAAGTTAAAATGATGTTCAATTAAGAAGCGAATTAACTTTGACTTTGCTACATCGCAATCATCGGCCAGCGTCGCTAAGTGAGCAATGGCTGACTCAGTTAAAGTGAAGGTTGCCTTTCTTACGGGGCTATTTCCCTTCTTTACAGTTAAAACGGCTTCGGCTTGCTGACTAGTGACTAAATTGCTTCTGAACTCAGGCTGAAATCGTGGCTTCTTTCGTTCTAACTCTATGACTTGACTTGAGTTGGTGGCAAGTACTTCTTGGCCAGAAGCGTAACGACTCGCATCGTTAATAAAGTCATCAATTAGATCATCGAGTGCTAGCTGCCTCGTTTGGATCTGCCTATGGGTTGAACTAGACGGCGTAGAGTTTTTCTTGAGATCTGCCAGACCCATAATTACCTCTCATCTTGATCATGTGTTTTTCAGCAAGGCGGTTGCGAATTTCTGTTGCATTATTGACTTGCAGCATTTCACAGGCAATACCTCTAATTTCACCTGCGGCTTTGCCTTTAGGTTCAATTTCGAGCACGGATAGACCTGACTCTTCGCTGTCGTCATAGATATTTCGGCTATAGGTAATCGCATCTAACACATTAATGTCATATGTCTTACATACTTCTTTAGCTTCAAAGATTCGATTGGCTTGGTTAGGCAAGCTTGGGCATTGAGTGATAACAAATGTGGCGCGCATCTTGGGGTTTATCATCATACACGTTGCGACAATATCATCCATGTGGCTGACCGTTTTCAGATCTCGGCGTTTAGGGCGAAGGGGCATCAGTACGTGCGAAGCAACCGACATTGTTGCACGCAATGCTAAATTGTCCTGACCACCACAATCGACTATTACATAATCATAATGTTGCTCTAAGCTAAGAAGATCATTACGAATTTTTCCGTAAAGCTGCACACAGTTGATGCTGGGTAAGTCGGGGTTGTTATTGCGAGCATGGATCCAATCTGATGTCGTACGCTGAGGGTCGCAATCAACCATAATTACTGAGGCTTGGCATTCTGCTGTTAGAAATACAGCGACATTCTGGGCTAGGCAACTTTTACCACTACCACCTTTTTCGCCACCGACGAGTATGATCATATTGTTTTCCTCTTGTACGCGGTTAATGTGTTGTTATTATTTTGAGAATGAAGGTCAGTAACAGTTTGCGTACTGGTGAGGCGGATTTGTTAATGACTGTAATCCATCTCATCTTTCTGTCACCGTAAGCTTAATCTAGGTTGATCTATTTGCTTCGTCAACAGTATGATTTTTTGACGTTTTTTATAGAAATTGGCCGCCGGTGTTTTTTTGACGTTATTGTTGGTTTCGTTGGTTTTTTGGCGCAGGGTTAAAAGTGTTACCGTAAGTGGTTATTTGTTAATTTAATTAGTTGCTTAGCTCGTTTTGGATGGTGTTTAGTCAGTTTGAGTGCATAAGTATCGAGCTATTTTTCAGTGTAAACGGCTCATTAAACGGTTTTGTTATTCCGGTTGGTTATATGGGTAATCCTTTGTATCGCGAAAGGGTATAACAAAGTGTCGATCTGTTTTGTGGTAAATTTACCCAGGGTTCCAGTTGTCGTCTTTATTAGGGCTGTATTTGCCATAAATTTTGATAGAATGTGGCGTTATAACAAGTTTTGATTTAATAATACTTTGATTTAATAATACGTTGAGTTGAGGAGAACGGTGATGGATGAAAAACTTCTGCTTGAAGCCATTACTCAAAAGATGCCTTTTGGTAAATATGCTGGCAGACGCTTACTCGAACTGCCAGAGCCTTACTTAGTGTGGTTTCACTCTAAGGGCTTTCCTGAAGGGAAGTTAGGCCAGCAACTCGCGCTAATGTATGAAGTAAAACTAAATGGGCTTGAAGGTATGCTGCAACCCATATTAGATGAAGCTAAACGCAAGGGTTCTCGTTGAGTGATAAATATACTGTAATTAAAAAAGTTCCGTGGTAGGGATAAAATACTTTGTAATGAGAGTTGGATCTAATAGTTGAGTATTCAATCTCTATAGTTGTGACTAATTAGAGATTTATAACCTATTGCATGCTTTAATAATGATGAATTGATAACTTATTTAAAGGAAATTTCCGATGATAGCTAAACTCGTTAAATTGGCAGCGGCAGCAACGTTAGCACTCGGTATCTCAAGCGCATGGGCACAAGGTGTTATGCATGAGGGAACTGTCGTGGACACCATGAATGGCGGCGGTTATACCTACGTACAGATTAAAGAAGCTGACAAAACTTTTTGGGCTGCGGGTCCACAGATTGAAGTTAAAAAGGGCGACACCGTTGTTGTTCAAGAGCAAATGTGGATGAACGATTTTAGCAGTAAAACGCTAAACCGTACTTTCGATGAGCTGTTGTTTGTTGGCCGTATCGATAAAAAATAATGATTACTCTTTTATCCTTTGAGCTAATAAGGCTCGGATTGAGATAGATTATTTTGCCGTTTTAAATTCCAATGGCGTAGACTGAGTCTACGCCATTTTATTTTGTGTCAAACTACCGCACAATAGCCCTCACGAATTACTCGCGAAACTCTCAGAAAAGACCTAATGCTAAAACTTATCCCTTATCAAAAAGACTATGCTGCCGATGTGTCTATGCTGGTGCATACCGTTATCAATCAGATAAGCGATGCTGTTTACACCGCACAAGAAAGGATGGCTTGGTCGTTTGCGCCGCGTTCGAGTTATCACTGGCACAAGCGCCTGTCGCGATCTAAGACCTGGCTAATGGTTGATGAGCAAAACCAAGCGTCGGGGCATGCTCTGTGTTGTGGTTTTATCAACCTAGAAACTCACTTTAACAGCCGTGGTTACATCGATAGCCTTTATGTGCATCCAGACTATCAAGGGCGCGGTATCGCGAGGCAGCTATATACAGAGTTAGCGCAATGGGCAAGTCAACGTGAGTTTGATGAGTTATCGGTTGATGCTTCTAAACTGTCGAGGCCGCTATTTGAGTCAATGGGTTTTAAAGTGAGACACCGCAGCTATCAAGAAAAACGTGGCGTGGTCATTATGGGTTATTACATGCTTAAAAAATTGACTTAGGCTATGAAGTTAACTTTCTAATTAATCAGTTTTTGTTGGGCAAAGCCGAAAGTTCAGCCCTTGCCCACTCAATTCATACCGCAGTCTAGTAATGGTCGGTTACACCGGTACGAGATTATGGCTCGTGTAGTGAACCTGAGGTTCAAGCGCTTCATTTAAACACTGCGCTTTACTAATAAAGCGAATAAACGCCTCTGGTAGACTTAACCCTTCGATATCCTTTTGCCAATTAGCTTTTAATATTGGATGGTAGCCCTCTTTACCCGATGCAGTATAGGAAGATGAAACGCCAGTGTAATAAGATTCAGGATCAAGAGGTAGCCATAATGGCTGGGCATCTTTCATTTTCAACACTTCAAGCTTAATAATGCGTTGCCCTAATCGCTGTCTGCCATCATAAAAGTATTTTAGGCCATAGGTGTAAGGAAAACTGCCTGCACCAGTGCCTATCACACTGTTATTGGTTGCAGCATTAATCGCGGACTCTAGCATTTCAAATACGTATCGGCCTTGGATCTCGTAAGTGACCAGCGGGATATCAAATGGAAGGATCCGGCCAACGACTTCGGCTAGACTCACATCCCCCTTATCAAGCGATTGACGGACTCCGCCAGCATTGTGCAGTGCAAAGTCGACATTGATATTCAGCTCTCGGGTTTCTTGATACATGCTACGACTGACCCAAGGTGCGATTTCACTGCCATGTGGCAGGGCCTTACTGGGTAAGCGAGTATGGATTAAGTTTCTAGGAACAAAACCCAGAATTTTATTACTCAATGCATCAAGGCTAGGACGATACTTTTTCAAAATTCGAGCTTGAACCTGGCTACATTCATCGTCCCATAATATCAGAGGGTGTGATGCTAATGTTTGTCGTACGTTCAAGTAATCTTGTGGGCTGACATCTGTAGATGCTTGCAGAATAAACTGCCGATCTAGCATGAAGTAATTACCGCCAAGTAGACTGACAACTTTACCATTGGCATCGAAGGTTATGTCGGCAATGCCAATGGTTTCAGCATACTTACCTGCATGCACTATCGCGGTATCATTGACGCGTTCGCCATAAGGCATATTAGATAAGCCAACAGCAGTAAAGTCGCCTTGCAGCGTATGTGAGTGGCCACCAACAATAATGCTAATGCCGTCGACCTCTGCGGCTAACACTCTATCTTGGTCGAGCCCTAAATGGCTTAAAACGATAATGTGGTCAATACCACTGGCTTTTAGTTGAGCCACGCTGCGACGAGTCGTTTCGATAGCGCTTACAAAGTGGGTATCATCATCGGGACGCGCAATTTCGGTCATCTGATCTAAGGTGATACCAATAATCGCGACTTGCTTATCTTGCAATGGCTTTAGTAGCACTTTAGCCGCTTGAGTGAGCGGATCTAAGTCGAGTAGGTTTGGGTGGTTTGCAAGACACGCAGTTTTTTGCTGACACTCTTGGCTAAGGTCCATATTGCCAGCCAATAGCGGGAAGTCGATATCATTGAGAAAGTCGAGTACGGGTTCATTCCCCGCATCGATTTCATGATTGCCAAGCACCATGGCGTCAGGTTGCAGCATATTCAATAAATCTGAGTTAGCTTTACCCTTAAACTCATTGAAATAAAGTGTGCCTTGAAAGCTGTCGCCACCGTGTAAAAATAGAAAGCTCTGTTGATTGTCTTTAGCGGCTAACTTGGCTTGCTTGAGCTGATGGGCGATACGGGCGTAGCCACCAGTATGGCTATAAAGCGTCAGCTCTTTTTGTTGCTCATAAATCGTAAATTGAATACGGTTTGCATCGAAATGAGAGTGTGTATCATTGATGTGAGCAAGCTTTAATTGGTACAGCTTTGGTGTAGTCGCTGTAGCTACTGATATAGATAGGGACGTTGTCATCTTATTCCTCTGGACCAAACGAGGATTATAGCATGATGAGTATAAATAATGACAAGGAGATTCTTTCGCCGCGTAGCAAGCGAAGAAGTCAGAAGTTGATATTGGAGTTGGGTGAGGACGCTTATGATCCCCTGCCGAAATTGAGACATTAAAAAAGGGAGCTAAACTCCCTTTTTATCATTCAATTAGCTAAGTTTAGCTATTTTTTTTGTTCTTGTTCGAAATCGCCATCATCGGATAAAACGATACCCTTATCTTTCATGCGGCGGCTCCACAATTTACGAGCAAATTGCTGCATGTCTGCCACAGGATCATTCGAATCAACAATCTCAAGCCCAAGTAGCGATTCAACGATATCTTCTAAGGTTACAATACCTTCGTTAGAACCGTATTCATCAACAACCATTGCAATCTTGGCATTGCGCTTAATCATTAGCTCAAAAAGAGGCAGAATTTTAGCCGTCTCGGGGATCACTAATAAGTTCTTCTTAAGCACAGCGATAGACTCTTTTGGAGTTGAGCGCTCAGCCAGCAAGATGTCGTTTCGATTAACATAGCCGATAATATTATCAGGCTCATGTTCATACACAGGAATTCGAGTAAAAGGCTTTGCCGTAAATCGCTTGGCAAACTCATCTTGGCTCAAGTCGGTCGGTAGTCTAAACATTACCGTTCTTGGCGTCATGATAGCGGTTACTGGCATCTCTTTAACCGATAGCATTTGAGTCAAAATTTTAGACTCTTGCTCATCAAGTTCTCCTGATGCACGACCAATTTCAGCCATTGCACTCATCTCTTGACGAATATATTGACCTTCGTCGCCTTTGCCCATCAGCTTAGTTACCTGATTAGACATCCAGATTAGAGGCAAAGTACTACGCTCCATCCAAACTAATGCTATAGATACAGTAGGAGCTAATGAGCGCCAGTAGTTTGCACCTAAGGTTTTAGGGATGATCTCTGAGAAGAAGAGAATTAAGAAGGTAAGAACACCAGAAAATACGCCAAGCATCTCATCGCCAAATACCTTAGCAGCTTGCGCACCAGCAACAGCAGCACCAACGGTGTGTGCGATAGTGTTTAGCGTAAGGATGGAAACAAGAGGAGATTCAACGTTCTCTTTTTGTTTACGTAACCGACTAGCTGCACCAGGGTTGGTTTTAGTTAGTGTGGCTATGTAACTCGGCGTGACAGAAAGCAATACAGCTTCAAACACACTACAAAGAAAAGAGACGGTAATCGCGACAAATATTATAATGATAAGGGTTATCATAAAGGTGAAATTACACCTCCAAATGGCAGACCAAAAGTAGTCTGGGCGGATTCTAGCATAGGTTTTTAACTTTGGTGATAGCCTGCTGGCTAATATTTGTTAAGATCTGTATAATTCGCCGCCCGCAAGCAGGTTTTAGGTTTTTTGAGGTTAGACAAAATGAGTGAAAAGAAGATCAATTTATTGGATCTTGATCGTAAAGCATTAAGAGCGCTATTTACCGAAATGGGTGAAAAGCCATTCCGTGCTGATCAATTGATGAAATGGATTTATCATTTTGGCGTCAGTGACTTCGAAGAAATGACAAACATTAACAAGGTGTTGCGAGCAAAGCTTGCCGCCAAGTGTGAGATTGTGGCACCAGAGATTTCAAGCTATCAAAAATCAGCAGACGGTACGATTAAGTTTGCAATTAATGTTGGTGATGGCCAAGAAGTTGAAACGGTTTATATCCCTGAAGATGATCGTGCAACTTTGTGCGTATCGTCACAAGTTGGTTGTGCACTTGAATGTACTTTCTGCTCAACCGCGCAGCAAGGCTTTAACCGTAACCTGACCGTGTCAGAAATCGTTGGCCAAATTTGGCGTGTGGCCGACTTTATCGGTTTTGTTAAAGATACCGGTGAACGTCCTATTACTAACGTCGTAATGATGGGAATGGGTGAGCCATTACTTAATCTTAAGAACGTGATCCCAGCAATGGATATCATGCTTGATGATTTTGGTTTCAGCCTATCTAAGCGCCGTGTAACGTTATCAACGTCAGGGGTTGTTCCTGCACTGGATAAACTGGGTGATGCGTTAGACGTCGCATTGGCAGTGAGTATCCACGCACCGAATGATGAGCTTCGTGATGTGTTAGTTCCTGTAAACAAAAAATATCCACTGGAAGAGTTCTTAGCGGGAATTCGCCGTTATATTGCTAAATCAAATGCTAACCGCGGCCGCGTGACCGTTGAGTATGTGATGCTAGATCATATCAATGACAGCACAGATCAAGCGCATGAATTAGCTAAGTTGATGAAGGACACGCCTTGTAAGGTTAACTTAATTCCGTTTAACCCATATCCAGGTTCACCCTATGGTCGTTCATCTAACTCTCGCATCGACAGATTCTCTAAAGTGTTGATGGAGTACGGGCTGACAGTAATTGTGCGCAAGACCCGTGGTGATGATATCGATGCCGCATGCGGTCAGCTAGCAGGTGATATTCGTGATAGAACAAAGCGTTTAGCAAAAAAACGCATGCAAGAGAGCCAGATTTCAGTCACAATGAACTAACTCTTTGTATCTACTGGTAGATGGGCGTAACAATGAATCAGAGTAAGGTGGTGTTACCACTGGTATTAATATTGTCATCTATGATGACAACGGGGTGTATTACCCAAGATACCTATGCAGGGACTGATATCCCTGTCTCTGAACGAAAAGTCGATAAGGTTTCCGCTGCTCGTCAGCGTATACAACTTGGCTTAACCTATCTACAAAAAGGCAATAGTGAGCAAGCCAAAGCCAACCTCGATCGTGCGTTGGCTTTTGCACCTGACTTAGAAGAAGTTCATATTGCCTTCGCCTATTACTATCAGTCAGTAGGCGAACTCGAAAAAACAGAGCAAGCATACAGGCTAGCGATTCGCACGAGTGATGCAACAGGCGACGCTTTCAATAACTTCGGTGCATTTTTGTGTCAGCAGGGTAAATATGCTGAGTCAGAGAAAATGTTCTTAGAAGCGGTTGCCCAACCTCTGTATACTCGCTCTGCATCGACCTATGAAAATTTAGGTATTTGCAGCCGCAAGGCGGGTCAAATTAGCCAAGCGAAAAATTATTTTGCCATGGCACTTAAGTATGATCCTAGACGGCGCACTTCCCTTATCGAGCTCACAGAGATCGATTTAGGAGAGGGTCAGTTAATTGAGGCTCGAGAGCAGTTGTCTCGTTACCATAGGGTAGCGGCAGAGTCTGCAACCAGTCTGGCGCTAGGGATTGAAATTGAACAAGGTTTGAATGACGAAGGTGCGGTAAGACGGTTCGGTATTTTATTACTGGCAAAGTTTCCGCAGTCTATTCAGGCCAAAGAATATCGGGCTAGTATGCATTAATGAAAAATGAACAGAATCAAGAGCCCAATGTAGACAATGAAAGCCTAGTGGATGAGCCGACGCTCACACTGGGCGTTTTGCTAAAAACAGCCCGAGAAAATAAGGGGCTGTCGATAGAGGCTATCGCATCACAATTGCATTTGCGGCCTATTATCGTGAAACAGATTGAGGCTGATAATTTACAAGAGGTGGGTGCAGCAACCTACGTCCGTGGTTATGTTAAAAACTACGCTCGTGCCGTGCAAGCCGATCCCTTTATCGTACAGCAATGCTTAGATAAGCAGCTTGAAAGTGATGAAAAGCCGTCTATGCAGAGCTTTTCTCGCAAGACGACACGCCAGGCTCGTGATGGCCGCTTGATGGCACTCACCTATATTATTGTATTTGTGTTACTTGGGCTGATGGTACTGTGGTGGTTTCAAAAGTCCTCTATGGATGCTGCAGTAGATTATTCTCAGCCAACTGCTGAAGAGGTTGCCGCTTCAGCTGAAGTCGACCTTGTTAGCCCTATTGATGTCGTGTTAGTCGATGACAGCGACACTGGAATTGAGCAAATAGCACTCTCGGACGCAGATTCATCGGTAAGCGCTGAACAAAATGCGTCTACAGCGGACTCTAGTGCCCAGCCAGAAGCAGCATCGATACCAAACACTCAGATACAAACCGCTCCACTATCTGCTACGCAGGAAACGGAGTCGGCTCTGGCAGAGCCAATCGCTCAAGCGTCAACAGAAAGTGAGAATAACGCCTTAAGTTCGACACTTACGCTAACGTTAACCGGTGACTGCTGGATAAAAGTCGCCGATGCCAATGGTAACGTTTTGGTTAGCGATCTTAAAAAATCGGGCAGCGAACTTATTCTTAAAGGGGCTGAGCCATTTTCGGTAACGTTAGGCGCTCCGCAAGTAGTCAATATCCAACTTAATGGCAAAGCGATTAGTTTGGAGCAGTATCCTGGCGGTAAGGTGGCGAGAATGACATTGCCACACGCTGGACAATAACAGATCACAGAGCACACAGACGATGTATAACGAATCTCCTATTATCAGACGCAAATCAAGCCGCATCTATGTTGGTAACGTTCCTATTGGTGATGGCGCGCCTATTGCGGTGCAGTCAATGACCAATACGCGCACAACTGATGTTGCTGCGACCGTTGCACAAATTCGAGCGTTAGAGAATGTCGGTGCTGACATTGTTCGCGTTTCCGTACCAACAATGGACGCAGCTGAAGCGTTTAAGCTGATCAAACAGCAAACCACAGTTCCTCTGGTTGCCGATATCCATTTTGACTACCGTATCGCGCTTAAAGTGGCAGAGTACGGTGTAGATTGCCTGCGGATCAATCCTGGCAATATCGGTAACGAAGAGCGTATTCGCAGTGTCGTTGAATGCGCACGTGATAAAAATATTCCGATTCGAATTGGTGTCAATGGTGGTTCATTAGAGAAAGATCTAATGGATAAGTATAAAGAGCCAACACCAGAAGCCCTGATCGAATCAGCAATGCGCCATGTGGATATTCTAGACCGTTTAAACTTCGATCAGTTTAAGGTCAGTGTAAAAGCCTCAGACGTATTTTTAGCGGTTGAGTCTTACCGTTTGTTGGCTAAACAAATCATTCAGCCACTGCACCTTGGTATCACCGAAGCGGGTGGTGCTCGTGCGGGTTCAGTCAAGTCTGCGGTTGGTCTTGGTATGTTGCTTGCTGACGGTATCGGTGACACGCTACGTATTTCACTGGCAGCCGATCCGGTAGAAGAGATCAAAGTCGGTTTCGATATTCTAAAGTCACTGCGTATTCGCTCACGCGGGATTAACTTTATTGCTTGTCCGTCATGCTCTCGCCAAGAGTTTGATGTGATTTCAACGGTTAATGAGCTTGAGCAACGACTTGAAGACATCGTCACGCCAATGGATGTATCGATTATTGGCTGTGTGGTCAATGGACCGGGTGAAGCGCTAGTGTCAGATATTGGTCTAACTGGTGGTAACCGCATGAGTGGTTATTTTGATGATGGTGTGCGCCAAAAAGAGCGTTTTGACAACAATAATATTGTTGATTCGCTAGAAGCAAAAATCCGCGCCAAAGCGGCAATAATTGCAGGTCGTATCCCAGCACAAGATTTAAATAAGTAAGTACAGATTAATCACAAGCCCGCTATCATGGCTTGTGATTTTTTATGGGTGAATGCACCTGTTGTACGTTTAGTCTCGAAACGCCTATAATGCGAGGCGTTTTTTAATTTTATATAGCAAATTTGACGAGTCGAATAGTGGCAAAACAGATCCAAGCGATTCGCGGAATGAATGACATTCTGCCTACTCAAAGTCCTTTATGGCAAAAACTTGAAACCGTATTACGTGAAACAGTGGGTTCATACGGTTACAGCGAAATTCGTACTCCTATCGTTGAAAGTACAGATCTCTTTAAGCGCTCTATCGGTGAAGTGACTGATATCGTTGAAAAAGAGATGTATACCTTTGAAGATAGAAACGGTGACAGCTTAACGCTGCGTCCAGAAGGCACAGCCTCAACCGTTCGCGCAGGTAATGAGCACGGTTTGCTATACAACCAAGAGCAGCGTCTTTGGTACATGGGCCCAATGTTCCGCCACGAACGCCCACAAAAAGGCCGTTACCGTCAATTCCACCAGTTTGGTGTAGAAGTATACGGGATCCCAACGGCAGACATTGATGCTGAAGTATTGATGCTATCTGCCAAGCTATGGGAAAAACTCGGTATTACCGAACATGTGACCTTAGAGCTAAACACTTTAGGTGATGTTGAAGAGCGCGCCGCTTACCGTGATGCTTTGATTGCTTTCTTAGAGCAACACAAAGAGGTGTTGGATGAAGATAGCCAGCGCCGCATGTACAGCAACCCATTACGTGTACTTGACTCTAAAAATGCTGATGTACAGGCGCTTTTAGCCGATGCACCAGTGTTAATGGATTACTTTGGTGAAGACACTCGTTCACATTTTTCACATTTATGTGAACTCTTAGAGGCTGTCGGCATCCAATACACAATCAATCCTCGCCTAGTGCGCGGTTTAGATTATTATAATCGCACAGTTTTTGAGTGGGTCACATCAAGCTTAGGTTCACAAGGCACAGTATTAGCCGGTGGACGTTACGACGGGCTTGTGGGTCAGCTTGGCGGTAAACCAACACCAGCCGTTGGTTTTGCAATGGGCCTAGAGCGCATCGTCTTACTGCTAGAGACACTTGAACTAGACAAGGACATTGGTCCAAGCGTCGACGTTTACGTGACAGCAATGGGTGACAACTGCCGCGTTGAAGCGATTAAGATCGCTCAAGAGCTAAGAGCTGGCTTGCCAAATGCTAAAGTGATGAGCCACTGTGGTGGCGGTAACTTTAAGAAGCAAATGAAGCGAGCCGATAAGAGCGGTGCAACAGTAGCGCTAGTGATTGGTGAAGATGAGCTTGCCAATAACCAAGTTGCAGTGAAGCACCTTCGTGAAGATAAAGCACAAGAATTGGTTGCCCGTGATGCATTGGCGACTTATATTGCAGAACTGATTTAAAAGGGGAAGACTAAGTGGAAATCTATAGCACAGAAGAGCAACAAGTAGATGCTATCAAACAGTTCTGGAAAGATTACGGCACATCAGTAGTTGTAGGCGCCGTTGTCGGTTTAGGTGGACTATTCGGTTGGAACTATTATTCTGACTACCAATTGGCTCAAGCTGAAGCAGCGTCTGAGTCATTCCAAGCGTTAAGTATTCAAAATAGCGAAGATGCTGCTATGTTAGTCGCTGCAGAAAACTTTGCTAAAGCGCACGGTCAAAAAGGTTATCAATCTCTGCTTGAGCTATTGGTGGCCAAGTCTGCCGTTGAAGCTGGTGATTTAGAAAAAGCAGAAACGACGCTAAAGACTGTGATTGCAACCAATGTTGATAACAGCATTGTGCTTATTGCAACCCTGCGTTTAGCGCGTGTACAAGCTGAACAAGGTCAATACGCGACAGCAATTGCTACGCTTGATCAAATTACCGATCCAGCATCAAAGGCTCAAAGAGATGAGCTAAAAGGTGATTTCTTAGTACGCCAAGGTGATACAGAAAAGGCAAAGATTGCCTATCAAACTGCGGTAGAGAATGGTGGCACAATGACAAGTCCAACATTACAAATGAAGCTTGATAATCTGAACAAGGCATAAGGAATCTGCCCATGAAGTCTTGGTGCAAAACACTGCTCGCATGTGGCATGAGCATAGGTATGTTGTCTGCCTGTTCATCTAGTGATGTAGAAGAAGAGCCGATCTCACCACTTAGCGAGATTGAAGCTAGCGTGTTTCCAGAAGTTAGCTGGAGTGCGAATGTGGGTGCAGGGGTAGGCGATTATTATTCACGTCTACGTCCGGCGGCTCGTTATGACAAACTGTTTGTTGCAGACCGTTACGGTAAAGTCGAAGCATTTGACGAAGTTACCGGTGAGCGTATTTGGCAAAATGACTTTAGCTCTGCGTTCAGAGATAATGCCTTGGCTAAAAACAAAGGCGCACGTCTAGCCGGTGGTGTAACAGCAGCACGTAACAAGATATTTGTGGGCGGAGAAAGTGGCCTGCTAGCGGCATTTGATGAAGCGACTGGTGAGGCCGTTTGGCATGTAATCGCCGGTGGCGAACTATTATCAGCGCCGACAGTTGGCGAAGATGTTGTTGTGGTTAACACTGGCGCAGGCACATTAGAAGCGTTTGACGTGGATGATGGTACGCAAAAGTGGGTGTATGAGAATCAACTTCCGACCTTGACCCTACGTGGTACAGGCTCTGCTTCATATGACGCAGGTGGATTCTTTGTTGGCACCGCCGACGGTAAAATTGCCGTCGTCATTAAAAATAATGGTCAAGCGGCTTGGGAACAAGCTATCTATACGCCAGCGGGAGGCAATGAATTCTCGCGTATGGCCGATATAGATATGAAACCGTTATTAGTGGGCGAAAACCTTTATGCGGTTAGTTATAATGGCAACTTGGTTTCAATGGAAATGCGAACGGGTCGCGTGGTTTGGTCACGTAGCTATTCAAGCTTCCATGAACTCGCTTACTCGGGCGCAAGCCTATTTGTGGTCGACGATCACAGCCGTATTTATTCTGTTGATAGACGAAATGGTCTAGAGTTATGGAATAATGCAGAACTTGCTAACCGTAGTTTAACCGCGCCAGTCGTGTTTAAAGATTATGTGGTAGTCGGTGATTTTGAAGGTTATCTTCATTTTTTAAACAGGTCTGACGGTCAAATTGTTGGACGTGTAGAAGTTGATAGCTCTGGTTTATACAGTCAGCCATTGGTGGTTAATGACAACCTATATGTGCAGACTCGTGGTGGAAAAGTGGTTCGAGTAACACTTCCGTAAGCCAAGTCGTTAGAGATGATAAGGCCCCTGGATGTGTATCTGGGGGCTTTTTAGTTATTAGAAATAGAGTAATAGAGGCAATAAAATGATTCCTGTTGTGGCCCTTGTAGGGCGACCAAACGTTGGTAAGTCGACCCTTTTTAACCGACTTACCCGTACCAGAGATGCGCTTGTCGCTGACTTTCCTGGGCTAACTCGGGATCGTAAATACGGCCGAGCACATCTTGCAGGTTATGAGTTCATCGTGGTCGATACTGGCGGTATTGATGGCACTGAAGAAGGGATTGAAACTCGCATGGCCGAGCAATCTCTTGCTGCGATTGAAGAAGCAGATGTGGTGTTGTTTTTGACCGATGCGCGCGCTGGCTTAACTGCTGCCGATCTAGCGATTGCTCAACATTTACGTAGCCGTGAAAAAACCACCTTTGTTGTTGCCAACAAAGTAGATGGTATCGATGCTGATTCTGCTTGTGCTGAGTTTTGGTCATTGGGTCTGGGTGAAGTTTACCAGATGGCAGCGGCTCAGGGCCGTGGCGTAACCAACATGATTGAGTACTCGTTAGCACCCTATGCTGAAGCGATGGGTATCGTTAAGCAAGAAGACGGTGATGATGACGAAGAAGAGCGTGAGTACACCGAAGAAGAAGCTGAAGCAGAGCAGAAACGTCTGCAAGACCTGCCAATCAAGCTTGCGATTATCGGTAAGCCTAACGTGGGTAAATCAACGCTAACAAACCGTATCTTGGGTGAAGAGCGCGTTGTTGTTTATGACGAGCCTGGCACCACGCGTGACAGTATTTACATTCCTATGGAGCGTCAAGGTCGTGAATACGTATTGATTGACACTGCAGGTGTTCGCCGCCGTGCAAAAGTACATGAAACGGTTGAGAAATTCTCAGTTATTAAAACCCTAAAAGCGGTTGAAGACAGTAACGTCGTGTTATTGGTTATTGACGCCCGTGAAGGTATTGCTGAGCAAGACTTAGGTCTATTAGGTTTCATTCTAAACGCAGGTCGTGCATTAGTGATTGCCGTCAACAAGTGGGACGGAATCGATCAGAATGTTAAAGACCACGTGAAGAAAGAACTTGATCGCCGTTTAGGTTTTATCGATTTTGCTCGTATTCACTTTATCTCTGCACTTCACGGTACAGGTGTGGGTCACTTGTTTGAATCAATCGAAGAAGCTTATGACAGTGCTACGCGCCGCGTCAGTACGTCAATGCTGACTCGCATCATGCAGATGTCACAAGACGATCACCAGCCACCATTGGTGAATGGTCGCCGCGTTAAGCTCAAATACGCTCACGCCGGTGGTTACAACCCACCAATCGTGGTTGTACACGGTAACCAGGTTAAGAAGCTTCCAGACTCTTACAAGCGTTACATGATGAACTACTTTCGTCGTTCATTAAAAGTGGTTGGTACGCCAATCCAGTTACGTTTCCAGGAAGGTGGCAACCCATTTGAGGGCATGAACACCAAGAAGCTAACCGTGAGCCAAGAGCGTCGCCGTAAGCGTATGGTGGGTCATATTCGCGATAAGAATAAGGATTAACGCTTTTTCTTGTTTGAAATAGTCGAAAGACTTTTAAAAGGAACCCTAGGGTTCCTTTTTTGTTATCTAGGATTTGGTGTTTTAGGTTGGTGTTTTACGGAGTTGCTTTATAGGAGGGATCGGGTATTTGCAGCTAGGATCAATCAAACTGAGACTGGATTCGGGCCAAGGTTACGGGTGAATAAGGATCTGTTGAGCTAAATTAAATGGAGTTGATACTGGTGTATAAGCTATTAACATCCAAAAATGTGAGACTACCTATAACTTGCGACTTAGCACTAAAATCGCTAGCTTGGATGCTAAAAAACCAAACGCAACTCGATCATTGCTGAGATGCAACCGCTGGTTGACAAAATGCTAGCTGAACTTGGTAGTGTGCAACTATCTGATTTTATAGGCTTACGGCTAAACAACAGACGAAGGAACGGAACAATGATATTAGCAGATAAAATAATCAGATTAAGGAAGCAGTTTGGCTGGTCACAGGAAGAGTTAGCCGAAAAGATGAATATCTCAAGGCAGTCAGTGTCTAAGTGGGAAAGCGCCAATAGCATCCCAGACTTAAATCGTATTATAAAACTGGCGGAGATCTTTGAGGTCTCAACTGACTATCTATTAAAGGATGGTAATGAGGTTATTGAGACTCAAGATAAGACACATCATCTGACTCAAATTCCCCTTGAGCAAGCAGTTGCGTATGTGGATAGAAAGGTTGAGGAGTCAGAGGTCGTGACTAAAGGTGTCGCACTTTGTGTGTGCTCAGTTGTGCCGCTATTTTTCGTTTTAGCCATGGCGGAAACCAATCGATTGGGAATGACGGGAGATGGTGCAGCGGCGATGGGCGTGATCGGTATTTTAATTATGGTATCGATAGCGGTTAGCTTTTTTATAAAGACCAATCAATATGAGTCTGATTTTGCTGTTATTGATAAGGAGCCATTTGAATTAGCCTATGGCGTTCACAGCGTGATAAATGAAAAGCTGCAACAATTCAGACCCAAATACAATCGACGATTATCTGTAGCCATATTCCTGTTTATATTCAGCTTTGTGCCTTTGATGACGGTAAGCTTGTTCTTTAATGGCACCGATATAGTGCTAATGATGCTCATTGTCATGATGTTAATGATCACAACAGGCATATACCTACTGTCAGCTGTTAGCGCGAGATATACAGCCTACAATAATATTTTGAAAGACAGTGGTATAAGAACGGAGAAAAGTAAACGCACCCAAAAGGCTGAAAAGCTGGCAGCATTCTACTGGCCATTATTGATTACCATCTACTTAGGGTGGAGCTTATGGACGATGAACTGGGGCGAGACTTGGATTATTTGGCCTGTAGGCGCCGTGCTGTTTATCGCCTTAGTTGGCCTAATGGAGTTACTAGATGAAGATGACATGCGCAGTGCAGATTGATATCGATTATCTTTACATAGCAGTAAAGTGGTTGATGATATCTATCAGATGCGACTTCTGTTCTAAAGATACACCATCTAGATAAAATAAGTAGCAGCTTGATTCTGCCAGCGTTATTTGGTGTAAGTTACTTTGTGATCCTGTTAATAACTTAAAGCTGGCAGCTTCAAAAGTATGGTGAAGTGCTTGTTTATCATTATTCTTATAGATTAATGGCCTGTCTGCACTGTCTTCGAATATCCAGTGGCACTGCTCATCTAGATTGGCTAACAGTCGTATTAAAACAGCGTTTGGTATTTCTTGCTTAATACGTAGTATTGAAGCTAAAGCAATAAGGTTATGCCCCCAGAAACCAGGTTGTTTTAGTGCGCTTGTTAGTACTGTTTGCACATCAATATTCTTCGGTTTAGTGTAATCAGTTGCTACTGGATAGGATTGGTGGTTATTGCCGTAAAATGTGGCTGTAACGAACTCACAGAAGCGCTCAATGAATCGAAGCTTTTGTTGTTCAGTGTTGATTAACCTCCAAGCTTGCTTAAAAGCTATCAGTACTGAAATATTGTGGCTGAGATACTCATTTTGCTGTGCACATTGTTCGAAATAATAGGTAAAAATTTCACTAGCATCGCTTTGATTAAACCAGTCTTGCATGGTGAAGTAGGCGTAGGGATAGATAGCATGAGCTAAAACCCAGTGACGTCTTTGCTCTATAGGCTTGAAGGGCATGGAATCGGATTGGATAATGGCTAAATTAAAAGCGGGTTCTTCTAGCTCTATTAACTTTTCTATTTTTAACCAGTCATTAGCTGGCCAATCATATTGAGCCTTCAATGATTTTATTGCGAGGTAGCATTTCAGTGCGTGCTGCTGGTGTATTGCAGCAATTCTTGTCAGTATTTCATCCATGTTTGCCTATTCCTTTTTAGCTACTTTATTACCATTGTTGCTAGGTTACCCTAAATCTTGCAGTCGTCTAGCGCAATGTCTTTAGTGACTAATTCACTTGGTATAAAAAGAAGTAATTAACTCTACCCAGTAATTATTATCTAGTTTTATCTTTGGACATACTTCTGGTTGTACCAAATTAGGCATCAAATATAGAAAACACCAATTCCCCATCGGAGTTGCAGAACTCATAGAGAAAATCGCGTGAGCGAGGCAGGGATGCTGAGGTAGCTTTAGTAGTGCCACAGATGGCGATTCTGAAGCGATAGCGATTTTCGAAGATGAGTGCCCGTATCTAATGCATGTAACTCCGTCGGGGCGTCATGGTGGATGCAAGGGCGAAGTCCATGAATATTGACTCTTTGAACGAGAGCCAAGGACGGCGAGCTGGCCGTTGAACAATGATGTTCTTGATAAGGACGAACAGTCCTCCTTACTCGGATGTGGGCGAAGCGCCACCACGTTAATTTTCAAACGAAGTTTGAATCGCTATCCTTCAAGCGGAGCTTAACCCTAAGGTTATTAGCTAACCTCAACCACAGTTGAAGTCACACTACCATCTCGCAGACGCGTAGTTAGCGTATCCCCCACACAAGTATCACTCGGTGATTGCACCACTTTACCTTCACCGGTTAAGGTTATGCTGTAACCACGACTTAATGTGGCTAATGGGCTCACAGTGTCTAACTGCTGCGCTCGATGGGCGAGACGCTGCTCACTCATCTTTAACTTATCAATCATGGCGTTATTTAACTTAGCGCTCAGATAACTTAAACGCTGGGTTTCAAGGTCAAGTCGATGTTGTGGTGACTGATTCGCTAAGCGATTACTTAAGTTCTGCTGCTTTAAGGTATAAGCATGTAACTTGGTTTGCATCGCTTGCTGTAAGCGTAACTGCATTTCATCGAAGCTTTGCTCATACATCTGTAGGCGGCGCTGCGGATCTTGCTTTTGCAGGCGGTGCTCGGTTGACTGTAGCTGGCTTTGCTTTTTTAACTGGTAATGCTGCCAAGCCTGCTTTAGGCGTGAAAGCTGTGATAACAGTTTTTGCGCTTTGTTGTCGGCATCTTTTGATAATAGCTCGGCACCAGCAGAAGGCGTTGGCGCGCGCAGATCGGCCACATAATCACTGATGGTCATATCCACTTCATGGCCAACAGCTGATACCACCGGAAGACCACTGTTATAAATAGTGTGGGCTAAACCTTCGTCATTAAAGCTCCATAAATCCTCGAGTGAGCCACCACCGCGAGTCACCAGTAAAACGTCTACCTCGCTGCGGGCATTAGCCAGATTAATGGCATCGCAAATACTTTTTGCGGCGTCAGTGCCTTGTACAGGAGTGGGGTAGATGATGACTTCAATTGATGAGTCTCGGCGCGCTAAAACATGCAAAATATCGCGAATCGCAGCGCCAGTAGGCGAGGTGATTACTCCGATTTTTTGAATGTTTTCAGGCAGTGGGCGTTTAGTGTCGCTGGCAAATAAGCCCTCGGCGGCAAGCTTCATCTTTAACGCTTCATATTGCTGGGCGAGCAGGCCATCACCTGCAGGCAGCATAGATTCAATTAGCAGTTGGTAGTCACCGCGAGGCTCATACACACTGATATTGCCTTTTACTAAAACCTGTTGGCCGTTCGCTGGGCGAAAGGTCACGGCCTGGTTACGGCCTTTAAACATGGCGCAGCGAATTTGTGAAAAATTATCTTTGAGGGTTAAATACCAGTGGCCAGAGCCCGGCGCTGCAAAGTTTGAAATTTCAGCATTTAGCCAAATTCGGCCAAGCTGCCCCTCTAAAAGTTGTCTAACTTCGCCGTTGAGGCGAGAGACGGTATAAACATCGTTTTTTGGGCTTTTCATAATTTTTTTACACACAAATGCGAATTAGTGTCTATTTTCCATTTACCAACCCATATATGCAAGGTATAATCTCGCCGCAATATTTCACCTCTAATTCCTACTCTCTTGGGGAGATGTTGCATGTTAAGATTGAAAAAAGAAGCGTTAACTTTTGATGATGTGTTGCTGGTTCCAGCACACTCTACCGTCCTCCCAAATACTGCTGTGTTAAAAACACGCCTGACGAATAAGATTGAGTTGAATACTCCAATCGTGTCTGCTGCTATGGATACCGTTACCGAAGCTCGTTTAGCGATTGCGATTGCGCAAGAAGGTGGCTTAGGTTTTATTCATAAAAACATGACGATTGAGCAACAAGCTGAAGAAGTTCGCAAAGTAAAAATTTACGAAGCGGGCATCGTTCAGCAGCCTGTAACCGTGACCCCTGCAACGACGTTAGCCGAGCTTAAGGCGCTAACTGAGAAAAATGGTTTCGCTGGCTACCCAGTCGTCAACGATGCACACGAATTAGTGGGTATTATTACTGGCCGTGACGTACGTTTTATCACTGACTGGTCACGTACGGTTGATCAAGTGATGACACCTAAAGATCGTCTAGTCACCGTACTAGAAGGGACTAAACTTGATGAAGTTCAAAAGCTAATGCATTCTCACCGCGTTGAGAAAGTGTTGGTTGTTGACGACAACTTCAAGCTTAAAGGTCTTATCACTGTAAAAGACTTCCAAAAAGCAGAGCGTAAGCCAAATGCATGTAAAGACGAGTTAGGTCGCCTGCGTGTTGGTGCTGCTGTTGGCGCAGGCCCAGGTAACGAAGAGCGTGTTGATGCACTTGTACTAGCAGGTGTTGATGTGTTGCTTATTGACTCATCGCACGGGCATTCTGAAGGCGTTTTACAACGTATTCGTGATACTCGCGCTAAATATCCAGATTTACAAATCGTTGGTGGCAACGTAGCGACAGCTGAAGGTGCACTTGCACTGGTTGAAGCCGGTGTTAACGCGGTTAAAGTGGGTATTGGTCCAGGGTCAATCTGTACGACACGTATCGTAACTGGTGTAGGCGTACCGCAAATTACTGCAGTATCTGACGCCGCAGCTGCTGTTAAGCACCTTGATATTCCGGTTATCGCCGATGGCGGTATTCGCTTCTCTGGTGACTTAGCGAAAGCATTAGCAGCGGGCGCATCGTGCATCATGGCAGGCTCTATGTTCGCTGGTACTGATGAAGCACCGGGCGAAACTGAGTTATATAACGGCCGTGCTTATAAGTCATACCGCGGTATGGGCTCACTAGGCGCCATGACACAAACTCAAGGTTCGTCTGACCGTTATTTCCAAAGTGATAACGCAGCAGACAAGCTGGTACCTGAAGGTATTGAAGGTCGCGTAGCTTACAAAGGTAAGTTAAAAGAGATCATTCACCAGCACATGGGCGGTTTACGTTCATGTATGGGCCTAACGGGTTGTGCAACAATTAAAGAACTAAATGAAAAAGCGGAATTTGTGAAGATCACTGCAGCTGGCATGGGCGAGTCTCATGTTCACGATGTAACGATCAGCAAAGAAGCGCCTAACTATAGCACTCGTTCTTAATTCGTATTTTAGATATTAAAGGCGACAGTTGATGTCGCCTTTAAATTAAGCCAAGTAGAAGGTCCGCAGAGCACTCACTGCTTGGTTAGTTAACAATGAAAAAATAGAGATAAGGTACCCCATGAGCAACATTCATGAGCATAAGATCCTCATTTTAGATTTTGGATCGCAATACACTCAGCTAATCGCCCGTCGTATTCGTGAAATCGGTGTGTATTGTGAACTTTGGGCTTGGGATGTTTCTGAAGAGCAAATTCGTGAATTTGCTCCAAACGGCATTATCTTAGCCGGTGGCCCAGAAAGTGTTACCGCTGAGAACTCACCACGCGCTCCAGAATATGTGTTTAACGCTGGCGTTCCTGTTCTAGGGATCTGTTACGGCATGCAAACCATGTCTGAGCAGCTTGGTGGTAAAGTAATTCAAGGCGTTGGCGAAGGTGAATTTGGTTATGCACAAGTAGAAGTGCAAACTGAGTCTTTACTTTTCAAAGCCATTGAAGACGCAGTAAGCGAAACGGGCAAGCCACTACTTGACGTGTGGATGAGCCATGGCGACAAAGTGTCTGCTATCCCAGAAGGTTTTGTTGCTGTTGCTAAAACTGAAACGTGTCCGTTTGCCGCTATGGCCAATGAAGACAAGCAGTTCTACGGCGTTCAATTCCACCCTGAAGTGACTCACACTCGCCAAGGTAAGCGCATGCTTGAACATTTTGCGCTAGAAATTTGTGCTTGTGCTGCAAACTGGAAACCAGCTTCAATCATTGAAGATGCGATTGAGCGCTTAAAAGCACAGATCGGTGATGACGAAGTTATTCTAGGTCTATCAGGTGGTGTTGATTCATCTGTGGTGGCAATGCTGCTACACCGCGCGATTGGTGACAAGTTAACGTGTGTGTTTGTTGATAACGGCTTACTACGTCTTAACGAAGCTGAGCAAGTGATGGAGATGTTTGGTGACCACTTTGGTTTAAACATCATTCACGTTGACGCTGAAAACCGCTTCTTAGATGCGATGGCTGGCGAAGCGGAACCTGAAGCTAAGCGTAAGATCATTGGCCGTGTATTTGTTGAGATTTTCGACGAAGAATCTAAGAAATGCGTTAATGCTAAATGGCTTGCTCAAGGCACTATCTACCCAGACGTGATTGAGTCTGCTGGTAGCGCAACGGGTAAAGCGCATTGCATTAAGTCTCACCATAACGTTGGCGGTTTGCCAGATGATATGGAAATGGGTCTGGTTGAGCCACTGCGTGAACTGTTTAAAGATGAAGTACGTAAGATTGGTCTAGAATTAGGCCTGCCATACAATATGCTTTATCGTCACCCGTTCCCAGGACCTGGTCTTGGTGTGCGCGTACTAGGCGAAGTGAAGAAAGAATACTGTGACTTGCTACGTTTAGCCGATGCGATTTTCATCGAAGAGCTACACAAAGCTGACCTGTATAACAAAGTTAGCCAAGCATTTACTGTGTTCTTACCAGTGCGTTCAGTTGGCGTAATGGGCGATGGCCGTAAGTATGATTGGGTTGTATCGCTTCGTGCGGTAGAAACTATCGACTTTATGACGGCGCATTGGGCACATCTACCTTATGATTTCCTAGGTCGTGTATCTAACCGCATCATTAACGAAGTCGACGGTATTTCACGTGTGGTTTACGATATTTCTGGTAAGCCACCTGCAACGATTGAATGGGAATAAAGGCTAAGGCCTAACCCTAAAACGTTAAGACTAATACCGATGAGAAAGGCGCGCACATAGCAATATGAGCGCGCTTTTTTATTGGGCATTATTTGTCTAAAGTTAGTCACGCTTCTAATATAAATAATAAAGGGACTTATATGTATTAAAAGGAGTTTGCCTATGCGCTATAGAGCTGAAGTAGATGGATTAAGAGCGTTAGCGGTGATCCCCGTTATTTTGTTTCATGCAGGCTTTAGCGCGTTGAGTGGTGGCTTTGTTGGGGTAGACGTGTTTTTTGTGATCAGTGGTTACTTGATCACCAGCATTATTTTAACTGAACTTGAATCTAATCAATTTAGTATTATTAATTTCTATGAACGCCGGGCGAGAAGGATCCTACCGGTACTCTTCTTCGTGATCTTAGTGTGTATTCCTTTTGCCTGGCTTTGGTTAATGCCGCTGGATCTTAAGGACTTCTTTCAAAGCATTATTGCCGTTGCAACGTTTTCATCTAATATCCTTTTTTGGCTAGAAAGTGATTACTTTGACACAGCTGCTGAGCTCAAGCCTTTGCTGCACACATGGAGTTTGGCGGTTGAGGAGCAGTACTATATCTTTTTCCCGCTGCTGCTAATGTTCCTATGGGGGAGAGGAAAACGGGTTATTCTTGGGGCTTTGGCGATTATTTTCCTGCTGAGTTTATCGTTAGCCCAGTGGGCTGCTTACAATGCACCAACAGCGAATTTTTACTTGTTACCGACCCGAGGTTGGGAGTTATTAATTGGCGTTTTCGCGGCTTTTTTCTTAAATCAGCAGCAGGAGCTCCCCCAGTGGATGTCGCCAAAGCTTAATAATTTTGTGAGTCTATTTGGGTTACTGCTGATTTTATTTTCCGTATTGACCTTTGATTCAAGGCTCCCTTTTCCCAGCGTTTATGCTTTAGTTCCCACCGTTGCTACAGTGTTAATTATCGTATTTGCTCAACAAGGGACTTGGGTTCAGCGATTTTTAAGCTACAAGCTTTTTGTTGGTGTCGGCCTGATAAGCTATAGCGCTTATTTATGGCATCAACCAGTGTTTGCATTGGTAAAGTACCGCAGCTTTACCGAACCCTCTCATGAATTGATGCTATCGCTGTGTCTGGGTGTTGTTGTGTTGTCGTATCTGAGCTGGCGTTTTGTCGAGATCCCTTTTAGAAATAAGCAGGCCTTTAGCCGCAAATTCATTTTTGTCAGCGGTGGCGTACTGACTGCGTTGTTTGTGGTTGCGGCAGGTATTGCGGATAGTAAGCATCTCTATAGGTCAAACGAGGCTTATTTGGATCTAATGGTTAAATCTTATCAGCCTGATAACCGAGAGTTGGGGGCAAATAGTTGGGACTATTTACGCGCATTGAGTGGTAACCAAGATTACGGCGTGGATAAGAACCTCTATGACAGAACTCAGTGGTTTGACGCTGATGACGATAGGCAACGATTATTAATTGTTGGTAACTCTCACTCTAAAGATCTATTTAACGTGCTGTCGAGCAGTGAAGCGAGTTTAGCGCAGTTTCAATTAGCTCGCTTTGGCACTGAAATCGGTCATATCGATGAGTCCTTTTTTAGTTCGCCTAACTATCGCTTAGCCGATACGATTATGTTGGCCTCACAGTATAAACCGCAGGATTTGCCGCAGATAGAAACGTTAGTGACGCGTTTGATAAAAGATAATAAAAAACCCATTTTAGTAAAAAATATCTATGAATTTGAAGAGTTTGGTCAGCGTACTTATGCCGACTTTCTGTTCCATCTTTTAGTAAAAGATCGTGGGGCTAATAATATTTCAAGCTTAGATATCTCAAAGATTAATCAAAAGCACTTTGAGCAGTTCTCGCACCGAGAGGTTAAGTTGTTTACTCAAGAAGCCAACCACACTCTTACTACGCTTGCAGACAAATACCCTCGCGTGACTCTGTTAGACCGAATGGATTATGTTTGTAATAAACATAAGCAAACTTGCTACGCTATTGATGATGACTACCAGAAGTACTTCTATGACTATGGCCATCATACTGTGGCGGGGGCGATGTTTTTTGGCGAGCGAGTTGATGAGGTAAAGTGGCTAGGCAGTATCTAGTGGCTTATTTGTGCGATTGATGTCACCCATAATATTTTGAGGCTGATATTTTGAGGCTGATATTTTGAGGCTAGTATCTAGAGCTAGTATTTAAATCCTAGTATTAGAGCCTAGTCTCTAGCACCAGAGTGTGATGAAAATTACCGATAGATAACTCGAAGGGTTTAAAGCTTGATATAATCGCGCCTCATGCAATCAAGCTAAGATTTTAAATAGTAAGGTTAGCGGTATTTATAGGTTTTAAATAAAGGTTAGGGGCGTAAATTGTCACAAGAGCAGCAAGATATTCATTTCATGAAGATGGCGATGGATATGGCAATAAAGGCGGAAGAGAGAGGCGAAGTACCAGTCGGCGCGGTACTGGTTAAAGACGGTGACGTTGTCAGTGCTGGCTTTAACTTTAGTATCGGTTTGCATGATCCTAGCGCCCATGCCGAAATGCAGTGTTTGCGCCAAGCCGGGCAGATAATGCAGAACTACCGTTTACTCGATACCACCCTGTACGTAACTTTAGAACCCTGTGCCATGTGCGCTGGGGCTATTGTGCATTCAAGAGTGGGTCGATTGGTCTTTGGTGCTAAAGATGAAAAAACCGGCGCTGCTGGTACGGTTATCGATATTGTGCGTCATAGCGCGTTTAATCATCAGGTTGATGTTACATCAGGCGTGCTTGAAACTGAGTGTAGCGAGCAGCTCAGTGCTTTTTTTAGGCGCCGTAGAAAAGAGATCAAAGTGGCCAAGGCGCTAGCCAAACAGCAGGCTTTACAGTCTGATGCTAAGGATTAAAAAACGCATCTTCTGCGGGTTTAATAAAAACAAAAAACTGCTTTTGTCTATTCAGTACTTTTTGGTGGCGTGTTTTCAATTGACTACGACGACGCGCTGCAACATTGTTAATTGTTCTTTTTCTCATATTTGCCTCACTTACATTGATGCGGTAGACATTTCTTAAATGGGTGTTGTTGATGCTGGCTAATCTTTTATTCACTGTTTAATTGTATTATTAATCTCCCTAAATGAGAGAGATTAAGCAATGTAGCTTATCTTAATTTAGGTTTATCAAGTTGTAGTGTAAAAGTCTACGTGAGTGTTATTAATCTTTGATTAAATGAAGTGTTTGATTGAGTTTAAGCCGATATCTGACTTTTGCTGACGAGTTTTACTGAGCAGGGCTGTTAATTTGTAAAAGACTGTTTATTGGCTCAAGGCTGTTTATACGCTCAGGGCTGTTTATTGGCTCAAGGCTGTTTATACGCTCAAGGCTGTTTATACGCTCAAGGCTGTCTATTGGCTCAAGGCTGCTGCGGCTGTGAAACGTCAAGCTTAGGCTCTTGAGTTTCGGCTGTTTGGAGGGGCTTTTTCTTGAGCTCAAGTAAGCTATTTTGATTATCAATCCACACTAAGGTGTCGTAATAACGACGAATGCTATCAACATAATGCACCGCCTCATTACCACGGGCATAACCGTAGCGGGTTTGCTTGTAGTACTGACGTTTTTGTAGCAGTGGCAATATGGTTTTTACATCACTCCATGCGCTCGGGTTTAACCCCTGAGCCTGAGCAAGCTTTCTGGCATCCTCAACATGGCCAAGGCCAATATTATAAGAGGCGAGAGCAAACCACATCCTTTGGCTTTCAGGAATCGAATCTGGCAGGCGCTCGAGCATGCTAGTCAGGTATTTCGCCCCCCCTTTAATACTTTGGTATGGGTCGAGTCGGTTTTTAATTCCAACCTGTTTTGCTGTCGGCAAGGTCAGCATCATTAAACCACGTACACCAGTGGGTGAGCGAGCATTAGGGTTCCAGTGCGATTCTTGATAGGCAGTCGCGGCCAATTTACGCCAGTCTATATCGCCAGCATGTTTTTCAAAGGTCGCCTGATATTTGGGTAACTTATTATCAATCGCGCGAATAAAAGCACGAGTATCAACATAATCAAAGCGCTCAACATGGGCAAAGTATTTTTCGTCAAGGTGAGCTAAGGTACCGTCACGCTTCTCTTTATGCCAAAACGCAAGGAGTTCGCTCATCAGCTTGTCACTATTGTTCGCAGGTAATAGCCAAACCACAGGTTGCTTACGCTTAAGAATTAATCCTTCACGCAGTTCTGGCATAAAACGTCTGTTGATATCGAAACTGGTAGAGTCGGCAATCGTATAGGGAATATCACCCGCGGCAATCATCATGAGTAGCTCTTCAGAATCTTTGTCCTTTTCTTGATTCCAGACTAAATCGGGATTGGATTTTTGCAGCTCTGTTAAGGTGTCGACAAAAGACGAGTCAGTCGTCACTGTGATTTTGCCATCAAGATGATTAATGTTTTTTGGCACAGGCGTACCTTGGCGATAGACCAAGACCTGATTAACACGATAAAGCGGTGGTCCAACTCTAAATTGTTCTCGCCTTGCTGGGGTATCTCCAAGACCTGCGGCGATGATATCAATTTCACCACTTCGCATCGCAGCGTATAGCTCACTAATCGTGGCGTAGGGCTGCATCTTTAATTCGAGATTAAGATACTTAGCAAAGCGCTCTGCCATCTCATAATCGTAGCCAGAATCGCCCTGGCCAGAGGTAAAGAAGATCTGTGGACCATATATGGTACCCACATTTAACTCAGTCGGTTCAGGGACAAAGACTGGCTTTTCTTGTTCCACGACAACCTTCTGGCAGGCAGCCAGTAAGGTGATACAGCATAGAATAAGTAACAGTCTTTTCATGGGTTATTTTTGTTAGCGCTTAACTTAAATTATAAGGAATATAAAGAAATAGCCGTCGATTATAACACATTCTTGGTTGCCGTAAAAAAATGGCATATTTGCTGTTGCTGTTAGATCCAGTATGAACCTAAATTGTTTTTTTGCTGGAAATCAGCGCATTCAATAGCAAATAAAATCGAGGCGCTTTTTCCTGTACAGGAAACACTGTTTTCTATAGCGACTGCTGATGATTTGTGACAAACATTTCCCTATAATAGCGCCAGATCTGACCCTGCAATTATAATATATAAGGTGAAAAGACGTGATGGAGATCATCCGCGGAGCCCCTGCACTTTCGGCGTTTAGAGTACAGAAGCTGATGCAAGCTTGTGAATCGGCAGCACTGCCAGTGCGCCAAATCTATGCCGAGTTTATCCATTTAGCTGATTTGAACGAGCAGTTAAATGAAAATGAAAGTCAACAGCTTGAAAAAATCTTAACCTACGGCCCCGCTATCGAAGCGCACACGCCAGAAGGCTATCTCCACTTTGTCACCCCCCGTCCCGGTACCATCTCTCCTTGGTCATCAAAAGCAACAGATATCGCCCACAATTGTGGTCTGAATAAGGTTAAGCGCCTAGAGCGTGGTATTGCCTATTATGTTGTGGCCGACGAGTTATCTACCGAACAAACTAAAGCGTTAACGGCGCTATTACACGACCGTATGGTTGAAGTAATGTTGCCAAATTTTGATAGCGCTAGCGTATTGTTTGCTCGCACTGAGCCGGCAAAGTTCACCAGCGTTGATGTGCTTGGCGAAGGTCGAGTTGCACTTGAGCAAGCTAACACTAAGCTAGGCTTGGCATTAGCCGATGATGAAATTGACTATCTAGTAGAGAACTTTACTCGCCTAGGTCGTAACCCAAATGACATCGAGCTAATGATGTTTGCTCAAGCAAACTCAGAGCATTGTCGTCATAAAATCTTTAACGCAGATTGGACAATCGATGGTGAAGTGCAGCCAAAGTCTTTGTTCAAGATGATTAAGAATACCTTCGAGAAGACCCCAGAAAACGTATTATCGGCTTATAAAGATAACGCTGCGGTAATGACAGGCTCAACAGCCGGTCGCTTCTTCCCGAAACAAGATGGTGTTTATGGCTACCACACAGAGCCGATGCACATCTTAATGAAAGTTGAAACCCACAATCACCCGACAGCTATTAGCCCATACCCTGGTGCAGCAACGGGCAGCGGCGGTGAAATTCGTGATGAAGGCGCGACAGGTCGAGGCTCTAAGCCAAAGGCCGGTTTAACAGGCTTTAGTGTTTCAAACCTTAAGATCCCAGGTTTTGTTCAGCCATGGGAAGCTGATTACGGTAAGCCAGATCGTATCGTAACCGCACTTGATATTATGACCGAGGGCCCACTTGGTGGCGCAGCGTTTAATAACGAATTTGGTCGCCCAGCCCTAGTGGGTTACTTCCGCACTTACGAGCAGGAAGTTAACAGCCACAACGGTGTTGAAGTTCGTGGTTACCACAAGCCCATTATGTTGGCGGGTGGTTTAGGTAATATCCGTGAAGAGCATGTACAAAAAGGTGAGATCACCGTTGGCGCTAAGCTAGTAGTGCTTGGCGGCCCTGCGATGAACATCGGTTTGGGCGGCGGCGCGGCGTCATCAATGACTTCAGGTCAGTCGAGTGAAGACTTAGACTTTGCTTCTGTGCAACGTGAAAACCCAGAGATGGAACGCCGTTGCCAAGAGGTTATCGACCGCTGCTGGCAGATGGGTGATGACAATCCGATTCAGTTTATCCACGATGTGGGCGCGGGCGGCCTATCAAATGCATTCCCAGAGCTTGTGAATGATGGTGAACGTGGCGGTAAGTTTGAGCTACGTAAAGTGCCCTCTGATGAGCCAGGCATGAGCCCATTAGAAATTTGGTGTAACGAGTCACAAGAGCGTTACGTGATGTCAATTGCGCCTGAAAACATTGAGCTGTTCAGCGCAATTTGTCAGCGTGAGCGCGCTCCATTTGCAGTTGTTGGCGTAGCGACGGAAGAAAAAGAACTTGTCCTTAGCGATGAGCACTTTGAAAACCACCCAATCGATTTGCCACTAGAAGTGCTATTAGGCAAAGCGCCTAAAATGAGCCGCGATGTGGTGAGTGCTAAAGCTAACTCTGCCGCGCTTGATCAAAGCGCGATTGAAGTTCAAGAAGCGGCGCACCGTTTACTGCGTTTACCTACTATTGCCGAGAAAACCTTCCTTATCACTATCGGTGATAGAACGGTAACAGGCCTTGTTAATCGTGACCAAATGGTTGGCCCTTGGCAGGTACCAGTGGCTGATTGTGCGGTTACTGCATCAAGCTATGACTCATACACAGGTGAAGCGATGTCTATGGGTGAGCGCACGCCGCTTGCACTACTGGACTTTGGCGCATCAGCGCGTATGGCAGTTGCTGAATCAATCTTAAACATTGCTGGTACTGATATTGGCTCGTTTAAGCACATTAAACTGTCTGCAAACTGGATGTCACCAGCGGGTCATCCAGGTGAAGACGCGGGTCTTTACCAAGCAGTAAAAGCCATTGGTGAAGAGCTTTGCCCTGATTTGTCTTTGACTATCCCAGTGGGTAAAGACTCAATGTCGATGAAAACGGCATGGGAAGATAACGGCGTTCAAAAGACCGTGACCTCTCCTATGTCGCTGGTTATCACCGCATTTGGTGTGGTGCAAGATGTGCGTAACACTGTCACGCCAGAGCTTCGCACCGATAAAGGCGAAACAGACCTGTTACTGCTTGACCTTGGTCTTGGCCAGAATCGCTTAGGTGGCTCTTGTTTAGCTCAGGTTTACAGTGAACTGGGCGATATCGCGCCAGATCTTGATAACTCTGCCACCCTAAAAGGCTTCTTCGAAACCATTCAGCCAATGATTGCCGATAAATCAATTATTGCGTACCACGACAGAAGTGATGGCGGTCTTTACACGACCTTAGTTGAGATGGCATTTGCCGGCCACACCGGTCTAAATGTTGACTTGAGTGCACTAACAGGTACTGACGTTGAACGTCTGTTTAACGAAGAGCTAGGTGCGGTTATTCAAGTTCGTCGTCAAGACGCTGCGATTATCACTGAAAAGTTTGCTGCGGCTGGCGTACCTTGCCACAAAGTTGCAGAGCTTAACGATAGCGACAGCATTGCAATCTTTGATGGGATGCGTGAAGTACTAACTGAAACCCGTACTTCACTACGCACTATTTGGGCTGAAACCACTTATCGCATGCAGGCGTTACGTGACAACCCAGAGTGTGCTAAAGAAGAGTTCGAGCTTAAGCAAGACGCTAGCGATTTAGGTCTAACTGTTGATTTAAGTTTTGACCCAAGTGAAGACGTTGCCGCGCCATTTATCCTAAAAGGCGCAGCGTCTAAGATGGCTATTTTGCGTGAGCAGGGCGTTAACTCACATATTGAAATGGCTGCGGCATTTGATCGCGCAGGTTTCGAGGCGACAGACGTTCACATGAGTGACATCTTAAGCGGCCGCATTAGCTTAGAGGAGTTCCAGGGCTTAGTGGCGTGTGGCGGTTTCTCTTACGGTGACGTACTGGGCGCGGGGGAAGGCTGGGCTAAGTCAATTCTGTTTAACGAGCGTGCTCGTGAGCAGTTTAGCCAGTTCTTTGAACGTAATGACAGTTTCTCACTCGGTGTATGTAACGGTTGTCAGATGCTGTCTAACTTAAAAGACATCATTCCTGGCACTGAATTGTGGCCACACTTTGTGCGTAACCGCTCTGAGCGTTTTGAAGCCCGCTTTAGCCTAGTTGAAGTGCAAAAGAGTCCATCTTTGTTCTTCCAAGGTATGGAAGGCTCTCGCATGCCTATCGCTGTGTCACATGGTGAGGGGCGCGCTGAGTTTGCATCGCCTGAAGCGTTAGCGGCTGCAGAAGCGTCGGGTACGATTGCACTACGTTATGTTGATGGTAATGGGCAAATTGCAACTCAGTATCCACAAAACCCGAATGGCTCACCAAATGCGATTACTGCATTGAGCTCAACTGACGGTCGAGTAACGATTATGATGCCGCATCCCGAGCGCGTATTTAGAACCGTTGCTAACTCATGGCATCCTGAGTCTTGGGGCGAAGATAGCCCTTGGATGAGAATGTTCCGCAACGTGAGAAAATCAGTCGGGTAATATGCATCAATGCTGATGTAATACTGATTTGATACTAAGAAAGCCTCTAATATTTAGGTAATGCCGATCATTTAGCAGTTTATTGATCGGTTGACCGATCTTTATAAGATGGCAAAATCCGAGTGTTTTTA
>NZ_JBRIMD010000014.1:0-120517 GCF_052977325.1 Shewanella sp. 0m-6 | reverse complement strand
GCTTGGCTAGTTGCCTGCTTCACCGTGTCAGTGGGGTCGCATTATAGGGAGATTCGAAAAGAGCGCAAGTGCTTTTTATAAAGAATTTGTTCGCATGCTTATCTTTTCAACAACGCACGATTTATCGCTCATTTATCACGCTTTCGCTGTTTAAATCTGCACCAATTTTGCACTAGCTTGCAGATAAAGTTCATTTTTTCAGCAACACACTAGAGTATTGGCTAATAATTCATTACCATAGTCAGGTTATTAACAGTTAGTTATCAATTCATTTATTCTTTAGAGATTATATTTATGCAGAAGTCATTCTTGATCGTCTTGGCCGTAGCCATTATAGGTGCACTCGCTATTTTTCAGATCGCACCCGATCTAAACGGTGCCATTGCTTTCTTTACTGGTGCCATCATCGCGAGCGTTATTTTTTCTCTTCAATCTAAAACGCCTGCCTCAACAACTGACAGCAACGAACCATATAGCGGTCCGACTATGACACTATATGTAGGTAACCTTCCTTATAGAGTACATGAGGGTGAAGTAAAGGCGTTATTCGGCGAATTCGGCCCAGTAAACTCTGTTCGCTTAGTTCGCGATCGTAAAACAGGGCGCCGTAAAGGATTTGGATTCATTGAAATGTCAGAGGCTGGTGCTAAGAAAGCCATGACTAAACTTAATGAGTTCGACTTCCAAGAAAGAACATTGAAAGTGCGCGAAGCTAAATCACAAGATTCAGATAAGAGCGACAACGCATAACAGGTGTTATAGCTAACCTAGATTAGTTGAAGAGCGTGACACTATTGTAGTGAATCCTTTTTCAGCTAATCGGGTTGTTAGCCCTACCGCTATATCTTCAGTTGTATAGATTGCCTCCCACACCTTATCTTGTTGCTCTGCAGCATCACCACTATCGACTTCACTTAATAAGTAACGCACCCTTTGTGCTACAGCTTTACCTGAATCAAGCAAAGTAACTCCTTTACCTAGCACCGACTGAATTTCAGCTGCTAAGATTGGGAAATGTGTGCAACCTAAGACTAAGGTATCTAAATTCGATAATTGAATCGGTTTAAGCTGTGACGCTAACTTAATTAAGTCAACTGTTTCGCCTGCTAGTTTTGCTTCAGCCAACATGACAAGTTCCGATGACCCAAATAAGTCGACCTTACAATCACCGGCAAACTCTTCAATTAACTCTCTTGTATAAGAACGCTTAATCGTACCAGGGGTCGCTAGCAAACCTATATGGTGAGCCTTTGAAATTTGCGCTGCGGGTTTGATTGCTGGTACAACCCCAACGATAGGGATCGAGAGCCTAGCTCTTAATCCCGGCAACACTAAGGTACTGGCAGAGTTACACGCAACGACAACCAGTACTGCATCGGTTCGTTTTACCTGTTCACAAATCAGATCTACACAGCCATTAATTAATACCGTCTCTTCAAGTTCGCCGTAAGGCAAGCGAGCATTATCGAATAGATAGCAATAGCCTTGGTCGGGTAATACTTTTTTGATCTCATCAAAGATAGATAGACCACCAATCCCTGAGTCAAAAATAAGAATAGGTCCTGACACAAACATTCTCCGCTATAAAAAATATTTCGATATATATAAATGAACCTGCAGTAATGTCTCACTTGCGGCAGGATTAGCTATATTGCTTTAGAATTTTCCCACAACCTAGATAAAATCGGAAGCCAGAAACTGGACATCCCAGCTATCTAGTATAATATTCCGCCCCTAATTAATGCCAACGGTGATCAAGATATGAATTTAGCAGCAATGGATCCTACAACCTATGATGTGCAACTCGAAGCAAAGCGCGTCAAGTTAACCCAGTTATTTGCTGATTTTGATACCCCAGAACTAGAAGCATTCAGCTCAGAGCCAGCTCATTACCGTATGCGTGCAGAGTTTAGAGTTTGGCATGAAGGTGAAGATCTTTACTACTATATGTTCGATAAGGAACTTGATAGTAAAGTCCGTTGCGACCAGTTCCTGCCTGCGAGTGAACTTATCAACAAAATGATGCCAGCCTTAGTCGAGCTATTAAAGCCGAATACTATTTTGCGTCATCGTTTATTCCAAATTGATTTCTTATCGACCCTTAGCGGTGAAATCTTAGTATCTTTGCTTTATCACAAGCAGCTAGATAGCGAATGGGAGCAGCAAGCTAAGATATTAAAGCAAACGCTAAGTACTCAGTTTAACGTTAACTTAATCGGACGTGCACGTAAGCAAAAAATCATCTTCGATAAAGACTACGTGATTGAGTCTCTCATGGTTGCTGGTAAGCAACTACAGTACCATCAGATTGAAAACAGCTTCACTCAACCTAATGGTAAAGTATCAGTTAAGATGCTGGAATGGGCTATTGATGTCACTAAAAACAGTACTGGCGATCTACTAGAGCTTTACTGTGGTAATGGTAATTTTTCCATTGCGCTGGCACAAAATTTCGATCGCGTACTTGCAACTGAACTGGCAAAGCCATCGGTTGAGTCTGCACAATACAACATCCTGGCCAATCAGGTCGAAAACCTGCAGATTATCCGAATGTCGGCTGAAGACTTTACTGAAGCGATGGCCAAGAAGCGTAGCTTTAGACGTTTAGAAGGTATCGATTTAGACAGCTATAACTGCAATACCATTTTCGTTGACCCACCGCGTGCAGGCTTAGACGCTGACACTGTAAAACTGGTACAAGGTTACGAGCGGATTGTTTATATCTCGTGTAATCCACATACCTTAATCGAAAACTTAGCTGAACTGAGTAAAACCCATAAGATCACTCGCTTTGCACTGTTTGACCAGTTCCCATATACCGACCATATGGAGTCAGGTGTTTTTCTTGAAAAGAAATAACCTTCAACTGACACACTTGCTCTAAACAACAACGGCATCCCTAGGATGCCGTTGTTGTTTACGTCACTAACGCATTATTTCTGTTCTTTCTTATTTTGCAGTGCCTCAGAACCTTTCGCCACCATACGCAGTTGTATCACTAATCTGTCAGCTAATATCTTACGATCTGCTCGCTTCATATCTAATGCTGCGGCCCCCGCATTAAATACCAAAGTCACTAACGCTTCAGCCTGCGCATGCGCTAATTCTGGCGAGCGATTAGCTGTCGCTTCAGTGTAATGAGTTAACTCAGAAATGAAGTGCTCTATTTCACGGGCAACCGCTCCTCTAAAAGGAGCTGATGTCCCCGAACGCTCGTGCAGTAAAATACGAAATACGTTTGGATTGGACTCTAGTACTTCCATGAAGGTTTCAACCGAAATGCGAATAACGCTACCACCGGCTTCAGCACGTTGGCGCCCTTTACGCATCATCTGCCTCAGGGTTAAACCACCTTCATCTACCATAGTTAAACCCAGTTCGTTCATATCTTTAAAGTGGCGATAAAACGATGTTGGAGCAATATTGGCCTCACGGGCGACTTCGCGCAGACTCAGACTAGAAAAGCTACGTTCGGCGCTTAATTGATTAAACGCCGCATCGACAAGTGCTCGCCGAGTCTTTTCTTTTTGTTGTGCTCTAATGCCCATGTTGAACCTACTTACGAAAATTATTCCTTAAATAATACCGCTTTTTAACACAAAACGCAGCATCTACAAACTTGACCCATGTCACTATCCAAGTTAAATTAGCGTACAGATGTACGCTCAACAAGAGATTTAAAACTATAATGAAAAAACCTCCCCTCATCTGGATGAATGTGAGTCTATTTACCATCACATTTGCCTGCGCTGTAATATTCGTGCCTTGGTACGGTATCGCTTATGGCTTTGATGCCATTGAATGGATCGCCTTCGTGGTCCTCGCTTTTGCAAGTGGCCTGTCAATCACAGGCGGCTATCATAGACTCTGGTCACACCGTACTTATAAAGCTCATGCTTCGGTACGGTTCCTGTATGCTCTTGGTGGCGCATTAGCCCTGCAAAATAGTGCTTTACACTGGTCTTCTGACCACCGAGTGCACCATAAGCATGTAGATAACAACGATAAAGATCCCTATTCAGCAAAAATGGGATTTTGGTACAGCCATATTGGCTGGATGCTGCGTGAATACCAATCGCAACGCTACCATGACTATAAAAACGTTCGCGATCTACAAAACGATAAAGTCGTGATGTGGCAACATAAGTATTATCTACCGCTCTTACTTATAATGAACTTTGGCTTACCTATTTTATTGGGTTGGCTGAACGGCGATATCCTTGGCATGTTATTGTTAGCCGGACTGCTGCGCTTAGTGGTTGTACACCACTGCACCTTCTTCATTAACTCGTTAGCCCATATTTGGGGTTCTCAACCCTATACCGATAAGAACACCGCTCGAGATAATGGCTTCTTAGCACTCCTAACCTACGGTGAGGGTTATCATAATTATCATCATATTTTCGAAAATGATTATCGTAATGGTATTCACTGGTGGCAATACGATCCAACTAAATGGTTGATAAACGGATTAGCCTCGATAGGTTTAGCTACAAACCGTCGCGTTGTACCACAGGAACGTATTGAACACGCCCGTTTGCAAATGCAACTAAAGCGTACTCAAAATAAGGTGGCTCATTTGCCTAATAGCGAAGAGATCATCGACAAACTGCAAGCTGAATACGAAACACTAAAAACTCACCTTGCAGAGTATTACGACGCCAAGAAAACCTTGATTGAAGCCAAGCGTAAACAGCTTGCTGATAAGCAACTACTTAGCCAAGTAAAAGAACTAAAGTTACGCTTTAAGCAGCAACAAAAAAGCTGGCACAGTTTGACTGCAAGCTTTAGCTAAATTCAATGCAAATAGAAAGCCGCTATCAATGCGGCTTTTTTTATTTTTACGGCTCTCGTTTTGCTAAACACAGCAAGTATCGCCCTTCAGGATAAGGTTCAAGTCTCAACTTGTGCTTGAGGTCGATTGAAGTCCCTCGGTTATGGGTCTATTATGATCGGCTACTTACCATTTTCAGGGCGTTTTAAGCTCATGTCAGATTCAGAAATCAAACTTACCGAGTATAGTCACGGCGCCGGTTGCGGCTGCAAAATATCACCCAAAGTGCTCGGCACGATACTCGCCACCCAACTGCCTGTTTTTGACGACCCTAACCTACTGGTGGGTAACCAAACCCGAGATGATGCCGCCGTCTATAAGTTAAATGAGACCACAGGCATTATCAGTACCACTGACTTCTTTATGCCGATAGTCGACGACCCATTTACATTTGGTCGTATCGCTGCGACAAATGCCATCAGTGATATCTACGCCATGGGCGGCACACCTATGATGGCCATTGCGATTTTAGGCTGGCCAGTGAATAAACTACCCGCAGAAGTGGCACAGAAGGTCGTTGATGGCGGCCGAAAAGCCTGCGCCGATGCAGGTATCATGCTGGCCGGAGGCCATAGTATCGATTCACCGGAGCCTATTTTTGGTCTAGCCGTAACCGGCCAAATCCCACTAGAAGAGCTTAAGCAAAACGATACAGCAAAAGCGGGCGATAAACTTTATCTGACTAAGCCTTTAGGTATTGGCATTTTGACCACAGCACAGAAGCAGAAGAAGCTAGCGGATGCCGATTTAAATACTGCGGCAGAAGCCATGTGCCAGCTGAATATCCTTGGCCCTAAAATCGCTAAGATCCCGCAGGTTAACGCGCTAACTGATGTCACGGGATTCGGGTTAGCAGGCCATCTACTAGAGATGTGTCATGGTGCAGACTTACATGCCAAGATTGACGTGAGCTTACTGCCTTTATTACCTAATGCACGCCACTACCTAGAGTTAGGCTGCATTCCAGGCGGCACTCACAGAAACTTCGACAGTTACGGTGAACACTTACCGACACTCACTGATGAGCAAAAAGCGATTATCTGTGACCCACAAACCAGTGGCGGATTACTTATTGCTGTTGCTGCCGATGGCGAGGCGGTCTTAAAAAATCTGCTTACCGAAAATGGTATTGAACCCATTTGCATTGGTCAGTTAATTGAAAAGAATACGGCTACAACCGTGGAGCTTATTTAATGTCACTCAATAAAGTGCGTGCAAGCGAATATCGCCGAATACTCGTTAACGATCATCCAATAATGGATGCGCGCGCACCCGTAGAGTTTGAGAAAGGTGCCTTTCCTGCCAGTATTAATCACCCATTAATGGAGGATGAAGAGCGTAAAAAGGTGGGTACTTGCTATAAAGAACGTGGCCAAGAAGCTGCGATCAAACTCGGTCATTCACTGGTTCATGGTGACATAAAGCAGCAAAGAGTCGATGCTTGGCTAGACTTTTTCAGCAAGAACCCAGGTGGCTACCTTTATTGCTTTCGTGGCGGCCTCCGTTCTCAGTTAACTCAACAATGGTTAAAAGAAGCAGGCCTAGATATCCCCTTTATCGAAGGGGGTTACAAAGCGATGCGTCAGTTTCTCATTGAAACCATCGATGATGCGCCAAACGTGAAGCCAATGTGGATCCTTAGTGGGATCACCGGTAGTGGTAAAACAGATTTTCTACTAAAGCGGAAAGAAGCCGTCGATCTAGAAGGGCTTGCTCACCATCGTGGCTCTAGCTTTGGTCGCTATCATGAAGCACAACCAAGCCAGATAAACTTTGAGAACGCACTCGCTGTCGCGCTATTAAAGCACCAAGACAGTGATGCCAAGCATTTACTACTTGAGGACGAGAGCTACCTAATTGGTCGTTCAGCCTTGCCCCAAGCTTTTTACGCAGGGATGCAAGCTGCTGGAGTATTGGTCCTAGAGGAATCTTTAGATGCAAGACTGACACGTCTTCTTAATGAATACGTGCACAAGATGCATTCTGGTTATATTCAAAGACTGGGTGAAGAAGAAGGCCTTGAGGCATTTGCCCAATACCTAGCGCAGAGCATTACCGGCATCAAAAAACGCCTAGGTAACAAGCAGCATGATGAGTTTCAAGCAATAATCACTAACGCGCTAACTATTCAGACGAGTCAAAATGATACCAGTGCGCACTTAGAGTGGATTGAAATGCTACTGGTAAAATACTACGACCCTATGTACCAATATCAAATCGACAAAAAAGCCGACCGAATTATCTTTAAGGGTGATCATCAGGCTATGCACCAGTGGCTAGATAACCAATAACGCCAAACTTACACCTCACTCGCACTCATGGTGTTATAAGCACTATTAGCTGCAAGTGGGGTGACTGCTAATGTTAGCTTATTTCCACAGCTGTTATCTGTCACCGTCTTTACCGCAACTAACTTAAAGTCTGCAAAATCAGTGTGGTTTATTAACTGGGTTAGCGTACCTTGATCGACACAAACTAGGCTATCGAGCTGCATATTCTCTCCCGCATGCCAACATAAACGAGACATCATTCCGGCCAAAAAACGATGCGTCTTCATCTGTTTACATAAGCTTGGTGCGAACAACATAGGATGGGTAAAACTCCCATAGATCAGCAATATGTCACGCCAAGATAGACTCTTAGTCACCACTAATAGTCTGGAAGATTGATGAAGCAACTCAGGATCTAGCAGCTGAGTTTTATGCTTAATTCTGCGGATAAAATAACTAGCAACACGTAAAAATAATTCAGGCCAACGCCAAAGCAATAACAGTAGCACCACCAGATTAGAGGCTGCCAATACCAGAAACAGACGCTCTATAGGCCACTGCAATACATTCAACACCAGCATGGAAAAAATTGCTGAGCTCACCATAAATAACGCGTTGATAATATTATTACAGGCTATCGCCTGAGCACACTCCCCCTCTTTTGCTCGCGCCTGAATATAGGTGTAAAGCGGTACAATGAATAACCCACCTCCGACGCCAATCATAAATAGATCGAACATCAAGCGGTAATGAGCGCTATCAGCGATAAAACCTTGAAGATGATACAGAGTATCGAGTGACACCTTATTGGGCAGAGCAAAATACAAGTCGATACCAAAGACAGCTAAGATCCCGAGACCGAGCGGCATAATACCCAGTTCAACTTGCCTGTAAGACAGACGCTCGCATACAAAAGAACCGCCCCCAATACCGATAGAGAAAAGCGTTAATAGTAACGACACCACGGTGGGATCTGCATGCAAGGTAATACGCGCAAAATTAGGGAACTGCGTCAGATACGTTGCCCCCACAAACCAAAACCAGCTAATCGCCAAAATAGCGGTCCAGATCCCAGGCGTTTTCCGCACCTTTGTGATATTCGCCATCGTCGCTGAAACAATCGAGAAACGAGGCTTGATATCTGAGTGCGCTGGAATGCTAGGAATGAACCAACTGGCAAGCATACCAATCAGCGCCAAAATAAACACACTGGCGGCAGCCCAATAAGTCGCATTATGACTCGCTACAATAAGCCCTGCCGAAATAGTACCGATTAAGATCGCAAGAAAGGTGCCCATCTCCACCCATGCATTACCAGAAACTAACTCACCACTCTCTAGCACTCTAGGAAGCAGAGAGTACTTCACCGGACCAAAATAGGCAGATTGTACGCCAGTAAGAAACAGCAGCAACAACATGACTAAATAGCTATGGCTCAAAATGGCAAATATCGCCACCGTCATAATCATCAATTCTAGGAACTTGAGTCTGCGGATCAATAATGCCTTATCAACATAATCGGCAATCTGCCCCGCATGGGCTGAAAACAGTAAAAAAGGTAGGATAAAGAGACCAGCAGCCAAGTTTACAAATAGATTTACATCTATCGGTAACTCATCGAGTTGCGAATAAGCCACCAAGAGCAACAGTACATTTTTAAACACGTTGTCATTCAATGCACCTAAGCATTGAGTCACAAAGTAAGGAAAGAAGCGTCGGCTAAATAACATCAGCCAGAGATGTGAACGGGTTTTTGATATGTCATTAGCAACCTAGGCTCACCTTCACCAAAATAATCGACTTCAAAAGCTTGCTCGGTAAAACCACAGCGTAAATACAAGGCTTTCGCCGGGTTGTCTGGCGCTACTGTCAGGTTGATTTGATTAACCTCTCTAGGCAATGTCGCTAACAGAAGTGAGATGAGTTTGGTGCCAACCCCTTGGCCGCGAGCGCTGTCAGCGACGGCAACCGATAAGATCCAGCAAACACTCGCTTTAGCACTCGTCGACGCCAATAGATAACCAACAATATTTGCGTTGACATCCTTTGCCACCCAAAAACCATTGGGCCAACAGTCTAGTGCTTGTCTGAAGAAAAAATCTGGGTAGCAATGCCCGGCGAAACACTCGCGTTCTAGTGCATCAATCGCGGCAAGATCTTGCTTACACGCGATTGAAATCTGAGTTGAATCATTCATTGATAAGGATTTGGTCCCACTCCAGTGCTGGCGCACCGACCACGATAAAATTAGGGTTTTCTAAGCTTTCTCGCTCGTTGTAGGTTAGCGGTTGTAGATTCAGATCCATGATCTGGCCACCGGCTTCCTCGACAATAATCTGCGCGGCGCCGGTATCCCACTCACCCGTTGGTCCAATACGCACATAGCAATCTGCACGGCCTTCTGCAACGAGGCAACTCTTAAGCGCTGCGCCACCCAATACCACTAGTTCACAGTGCTTATTGTGATTAAACAGCTTAATCACTGATTGTGGATCTTGGCGGCGACTTACCGCTAAGCGTAATGATTCAGAACCATCCTTACTCAGCTGCTTACTGGTTATACGTACTTCAGCGCCATCTTTACGCTTGTAGGAGCCTAAACCTGCAATGCCGTAATAACACACTTCAGTCATTGGCACATACACTACGCCCAAAATCGGACGATTGTGCTCAACTAGCGCAATAATGACCGAAAAATCACCGCTGCCCGCTATAAACTCTCCCGTACCATCCAATGGGTCCACTAACCAGTAGCGTTGCCAGTCACAGCGTTGTGCGAACGGAATATTGGCATCTTCTTCTGATAATACGGGGATATCGGGCGTCAGCGCTTTAAGCGCATTGGTAATGATTTCATGGGCGGCGAGATCTGCAGAAGTCACTGGCGTATTATCAGATTTAATCTCGCGTTCGAAATCACCTTTCTGATAAATATCACGAATTTTCTGGCCTGCTAACGTTGCAATTTCAATGACTTGATCTACATAATTCTCTGGCTTCATAACTACTCCAACAGCCTAATACCCATGACCTACGTTGTTTTTACTATCTTAGTTGTAGATGTTTTTGCGCTAAAAATAAAGCACTTACGCTACGCGATTCTGAAAAATCTTCTTCGTTTAATAGATCTTGCCATTGTGCTAACGGCCAAGGAACCATGTCGATAGGTTCAGGCTCATCACCTTCTAGGCTACTTTCATAAAGATCTTCAGCTAAAAAGATCTGCATCTTACTGGCAAAATAACCCGGCGCTAAGCTTAATTCCATTAAATGCGTTAGCTTTCTCGCGCCGTAACCTATCTCTTCTTGAAGCTCGCGGTTAGCAGCCTCATGGGCTTCTTCACCGGGATCGATTAAGCCCTTAGGAAACCCGAGTTCATAGCTATGAGTACCTGCAGCATATTCTCGACCGAGTAATAACTCTGTGCCATTGAGCACAGGGACCACCATCACGGCTCCACGATTATTACCTTTCATGCGTTCATATTGGCGCTCAACTTGATTAGAAAACCGCAAGTGCACCTGTTCAATTTGAAACAGTCGACTTCTAGCTACGATTTCAGCGTGCAAAATTTCCGGTTTCTCATTCTTTTTAGTCATACACATCCCAGTGCCGCTGCCGACTTGTCATTTAATTCAGTATAATCTTACTATTGTTCACCCAATCTACAACATGAATTTTCTAGGATCACGTAACTATGTTTCCATGGAACGAAATTGATACCGTTTTACTCGATATGGATGGGACTTTACTGGACCTGCATTTCGACAATCATTTTTGGCTACAGCTGATCCCTAAGGTACTCAGTGAACAGCGAAATATCTCTATTAAAGAAGCCAGCGACTGGGTTGAGCAGTGCTACACCAATGTAGAGGGAACCTTAAACTGGTACTGCCTCGACTATTGGGAGCAGCAGATGGGGCTGGATATTATGTCGCTGCACCGCACTTTAGCTGAACGGATCCAGCTACGCCAAGACAGCATGCCTTTTTTAGATGCGCTTAAACACGCCGGAAAACAGCGTATTTTGGTCACTAACGCCCACCCAAAGAATTTAGGCTTAAAACTAGAGCATACCGATTTAGCCTTAGGGCTCGACAGTATGCTCTCCAGCCATGAAACTGGTTACCCGAAAGAACATCCATTATTTTGGCAGCATCTATTTAAACAGTTTAATTTACAGCCTAGTCGCTGCCTGTTTATCGATGATAACGAAACCATATTAAAAGCAGCAAAACTGGCGGGTGTGGGTTACCAACTAGGAATATCTAACCCTGATAGCCAAAAACCCAATAAGGTATTCGATGATTTCCCTGCCATTGAAGATTATCACCACTTGCTAGATGAGCTGCTTAAGCAATCGTAAAATAGAAACAGAACAGTAAAAAGTCCACCTTTTGAACTAGGTGGTTTAGGGCTGAGAACAGAAAAGGCGCCAATTAGGCGCCTTTTACTATTAACAAAATAGTTGAACTAAATAGGTAAGCGACCTTGATAAGTGATCGGGTAGTAACCTTGGCTGTCCTTCTTGCCTAAGAAAGATAGCGCCTTTTTCAAGTCATCCGGCTGGGTATTCACTTCGCGAATTTTGGCGTTCACTTGCACCATTTTTTGATCCGCCAGTACAATTGTACCGTCCAAACCTAACCCATTTAGCTTCTCATCAGTGGTCAATTCAATTTTACCATCGAGACAGGCTAGGCCTAGCGCAATATCACCCAATGGATATTTACCAAACTGGTTAGTGACATTCACTTGGTTTAAAAACAACTTACCCGATAGCTGTTCGCACCAAGGCAAACCTTGCTCAAAGTTGTCGACCAGTACACTTAAGTCGCCGTTAACTTTAGTTCTAAAAGGTAAGTTAGTGCGTCCTAACAAAAAGCTGCTTGGCGCTTCAAATCTTAAGCCTGAGGCGTCGAGTCCTGACATTGAATAAGCTATGGTACCTTTACCGTTAACCGCACTTGCACGGCTACCAATCACCACATCGGCCTTAACGGTTCCCGTTAGCAACGACCAAATATTCAGGTCCCACGTTATCATTTCCACCTGGCGTTTTTGCACACTCAGCGTTGCAAGACTGCCCGCCCAAATCGTGCCAGACACCCCACTAATAGCTACATCTTTTGGCAAGGGGGCCAGCTTTACAGCAACACTGGCCGGAAATAGCACCACTAAAAATACTAAGTAGACTACAAAGCCCAGTGCGATCTTTTTTGCTAATTTCACTACAACACCTTACTTGGACAGCTGAATACGACGAACATTAACGTAACCTGGGGTGTCAGACTCGGCTAAGTCTAAACTTTCTAACGATAATCCCTTTTTCTGTACCAATTCATTCAAATAATTTAGCAAGGTATCGAAAGGCACTTCATCCATCCACACTTGAATTTTATTTCCTTGTGGCTGCATTCGAGTAATGGTGAGTCCAAATGCACTAGCGGTTTGGTTAACCGCCGCACTCAAGCTACCTCTAAATGCGTTACTACTGCCGCTTTGCTTTAGCCCTGCAATACGGTTGGCGGTTTGCTTAACGTAGTTTAGCGTGCTTTGTTGGCCCTCTAGCCTACGCTCTGCTTCAGCTTCCGCATTAGCGATAGGGGTCCATACACCCCAATACAAAATACCGATGACCAATACCACACCACAAGCTGCAACCATCTGCTGCTCGCGTAGTACTAACCCACCCCACCAAGCTTTAAAGTTTTCCATCTTATTTGCTCCTTATGGTTAAGGTGCTGGTGACTTGAGATTCACCGCTATTCATCGCACCACCATCAAGCTTGTAAGAACGCGCAATGATCTCTTTAAACTTTTCAATCTGCTCATAGTTCTTGGCTGTGACCTGCATGCGAATTTCATTGCGGTTACTGTCAAAGCGCAATGTTGTCGGCTTAAGCTCTGGTACTTGCGCAAACGCATCTTTCATACCGCTTAGCATGACAAAGAATTCGCTACCACTGCCACCACCTTGAAGGGTACGTACATAGCTTTCCATCTGCGAACGCAAGTTCACTACACGCGAGCTACCAGGCACCACTTGCTTATAAATCTGCTCGCTTTGCACCTGCAGTGCATCGGCATCGCTATTCATTTGATGAATATTGAGGCCTTTATTCACTAATGCCAAAACAATAATTACAATAAATGCGATCGCTGTATTACGCCATAACGTTAGATGTTTACCATACTCTTTCTTTGGCTTATAAACGCCAGAAAGTAGGTTCATCGGCGCATTCAAAATACCTCTAGCCAGTACTAACATAGGCAGGTCTAGCGGCTGAACTTTGACGTCGGTGCCCGCGAATTGCAGTTCGGTATAACCCGCAACAGACACTGGTGTGCTGTTCGTTGCGCTCAGCAGTTGCGGCAAGGCCACATCAAGCCAGCTTTGGCTCAAACTGACTCCGCTACCTTCACCGGTACGCACTAAAACCTCTTTGCCAAAACTCATCGCAGCCCAGTCACACTCAGCCAATGGCAAAGCCAAGCAATCTGGTACGATACATTTAGCCTTCAGCCCTGCATCACTAAGCCACTCTATCCAAGCTTGCATCTGTTCGTGTGCGACAACAGCGATACTTAAGGCATCACCCTCTCGCGGCCCCGTCACAAAGTGCAACTCATCAACATTTTGAGCAAGGTTCTCTTCTAGCATAAAAGGCAATGCCTTTACCGCTTGGCGCTGACTTTTTTCTGGCAGCTCAACTTGCGTCAATGTAATGCTTGAGGCAGGCACTAATACGTCAACCGCACGATTACCTGCTCTTTCAGTAAGAGTCGATAGTGCACTGGCATCGCTAAGCTCGCCAGAACCTATAATTTCTTGTTCCTGCTCAGACCAAACAAGCCAAGAGCAAGGCTGCTCGGCAGTTTGTCCTAAACGGATAAATAGTCTTTCACTCACTGAGTTATCTCCACGCGTCTCTTTAACGTTATTAAAGGACTGTTGTTATTTTTGCCCACCAAATTGGCGGGATAACACTTCTAATTTTTTACTGTCGCCGTACAGCACGCTTTCTAATCTAAATACAGCGGTATCCACTTTGGCCCCAGCTTCGAGCAAAAAGTACTTACTCGTTACCCCAAAACTCGATTTGAGTTTGGCATCACCTGCTAAAGACGCGATTGAAGAATTTTCCCAAAACTCATCAATCTTATCGTAGCCATCGAGCGGTCGCTGATTGATAATACTTTCAGCCTCACCAACGGAAATTTTATTATCTAACATACCTGCGATTAACGCTGCTTGCTCTACAGGGACGGTATTGACGTTCAAAACCTGCGTCGTATTGCCCGGGATCGCACATACGTAAGGTGCAAGTTTAAGGTAAATATCCTGGGTAAAGCCCATCACAGCTCGCAGCTCACTCTTATGACTCATCAAGGTATTCGCTGCTCGATAAGGCACATTACGTGACTCATACTCGGCATCTTCTGCGCCATATGGCCCTGCCGTCTGATCTTCATCGATATAGTCTTTAGCCGTCTGTGCTAATCGCTCCGCAGCGAATTCGTCCATTCCCAGCGCGACCAGCAAACCTTTAAATTGCACCGCGGGGAGTGGCATTTTAGGTTGACCATTCTCAACTTTCTCACTAGGCGCAGATAACGAGTTAACGTTAAAACAAGATCGCATATCGCTAATTTTACCGGCTATTTCGCCCTTTTCTGCTGGAAATATCACATCAGCCAATGCCCAGTACTGCTGTAAATTTACCGTGTCTGAATCTTCTAAGTCTTGTTTCAGTACCTTTTTTGCGATCTCTTCAGCGGAAATCGCATACCAAAAAGCTTGGTCATACTGCGCCATGTTCAATGTGCGCCTAACCGACAGCTGATTACGAGAGGTAATATTGGTAGCAATAATCGCAACCATGGCCACAATCAAGAGCACAACGATAAGGGCCACGCCACCTTGTTTATTGCGCATGCTTATTCTCCCGGCCCTTTGCCATCTTGCTCTTTACCATTATCTCGGTTGCCATCGGGTACCGATTGATCGTTACCAGCATTGCTAGTGTCGTCATTACTTCCAGCAAGCGCTCCCGTCGGCACTAAGAATTTACGTTGAACTTTACCAATATCTTCAAATTCAATTTCCATTGCGATCGCTTTGGGTAATTTAGTTGCGTCGGTCTTACGCTCCCACTTATCATCTGCGAAAAAGGCGTATTCAACTGAAATGACCTTATCCATAATCACGGTTTTAATCGGCTCGGCGCCAATTTCAGGCTCTGGATAAGGGTAATACCAACGCTGTAGTTGCCCGTCAATCACCACATAAGCGACCGACTGCAAACTTCCTCTTGGCAATAAGCCATCAGGATTTAACCAACCTAAGCGAAAAAATACCAACGACTCAGATTCCGAGTCGAGCATATTGCTGCCGGTCTGGAAAACCGTTGTACCTCGCCCACCCTCAAGCAATCTTGGTGTTCGCGCTACCATTTGGTTTAGATCGCGTTCAATCACCCCAAAACCTTGCTGCATCGCCTTTAACTTGGTGGCAAACTCTCTGGTTGCGGTATCGTTTTTCATCACGGTACTCAACACAGTATTGGCAGCCAAACCTAGCATCGCAAAAATAGCGATGGCGATGAGCATCTCTAACAAGGTAAAGCCCCGCTGAGTTTTAATCTGCTTTAAGCACATAACTGCTCACTTCAGCGATGGTTCGCGAAAATCGTTCATCATCGCTGATACTTATACGGATCATTCTAAAATTATCATCGGTCGTTTTAACGACCTCTTTACGCCAATACCAGTCTTGATTGGCTAACTCTACTTGACCGTCTTTGCGACCAATTTCGGGAAACTTAGTCTCGAGTCTGGCATCAACCATCTGGTTATGAGCCACCCATTGCGCCATGGTGCGTTCTTCTAAAATAGGCATATTGGCGATCTGTTCGCCTAGGCTTTTAGTGATTGATACTGCAGCAATGGAAAACACTGCTAAAGCGACAATCACCTCTAGCAAGGTCATGCCTTTTTGCTTATTCAACCTAGTCATAAGACTTCTTCATCTTCAAAGCCCATTCGCAAGCGTCCGAGGGCATCACCAAACACCACCACCTCGATATCTTGCTTCATCTCATCTTCACTCACAAAAGACAGCTCAAATGCGCTCATCTCACCACTGGGAAATAGTAAGATTTGTGGCTCAGGGAACTTCTTTTTGTCGTCTTCAGACTTTTCAATAAGTGGTTCATCAAACCAAGAGTCTTGCTCTTCATCTTCTTGCACTAAAGGCAAGCCATCGAGCACTAAAACCAATTCAACACCTGGCTCCATCTCACGCTCAGCAAGCAACCTGTCTTGCGCTAATGGCTTCCACTTTCCTTCATCGTAATAGACATATTTGTAACCGGTGTCTTCTATAACAATACCGATGAAATGACCGCTTAGGACGGTTTCATCTAGCACCATTTCAGTGGACATCATGAACTGCAGCGCGGTTCGCTCCAGCGCTTTTTCTTTGCTGGCACCACCCATGCCTAAGGTGACTGCAGTCGCAGCAAGCCCCATAAGCAAAACAACGAGCAACACCTCCATTAAGGTGAAGCCCGTTTGGTGCGCTAGGTTAACTCGCGGCGTGTTCATTTTATTGGAAATTTTGCAGATTCCAGTTACCGATATCATCTTCTGTACCGGCTTGACCGTCTGGTCCCGTACTGAAGATATCTAACTTACCGTTTTCACCTGGGCTCAATAGCAGGTAGTCATTGCGCCATGGATCTTGTGGTAGACGCTTAACATAACCGTCTGCACGGTAGTTACGTGGCTCTGGAGAAATTGTTGGCTTTTGCACTAATGCTTCAAGACCTTGTTCAGTCGTTGGGTACACACTGTTATCCAACTTGTACATGTCCAAGGCATTTTCTAATGCAACAATATCTGAAACCGCTTTCTGCTGGTCAGCTTTATCTTTGTTACCCATCAAATTAGGTACCACCATAGAGGCCAAAATACCTAGAATAACAATCACCACCATCACTTCTAATAGGGTAAAACCTTGTTGCTTATTACGTGTTTGCATTAACAAATTCCTTAAACTAAAAAACTCACAACTTCAGTGACAAGCGAGTTGCCACTAACAGTGAGTATTAACCACTAATCATATTATTCAGCGCTAAAATTGGCTGAAGAATAGCAAGAACAATAAATAGAACCACAGCAGCCATGCTAACAACTAACATAGGTTCGAACACCCCTAAAGCGATAGTCACATTGGACTCAAACTCTCGGTCTTGGTTATCGGCAGCACGCTCAAGCATCTGCTCAAGCTGGCCACTTTTTTCACCTGAGGTAATCATATAGAGCATCATGGGCGGAAAAAGTTTGGTATTGGCAAGCGCCGTGCCCAAACTTGTACCTTCTCGAACCCGTAGGGTCGCATCCTCAACAGCCGTTTTAACCTTAACATTGACCAGCACGTCACTGGCAATGCGCATTGCATCAAGCAGAGGCACTGAACTTGCGGTCAAAATACTTAAGGTTCGCGCAAAACGCGCCGTGTTAAGACTCTTACTCACTTTGCTGATCACTGGTAAACGCAGCAACATACTGTCGTATTTCATGCGATTTTTAGGGGAGACCAGCAAACGTTTAGCAATAAAAAACAGACCAACAATCGCGACCAATACAACCAGTCCGTAATCTCGGATAAAGTCAGACGATGCAATCAATAGCTCGGTCGTCCAAGGTAACTCTTGCCCCATATGTTCAAACTGACCAACAACCTGCGGAACAACCGCTGCAAGCAAGATGGCAATAACACCGATGGCGACCACGGTCAGCACGATAGGATAAATCATCGCCTGGGTCATTTTACTTTTGAGCTGTTGACGACGCTCGGTGTAGTCAGCAAGGCGATTCAAAACCACTTCTAAATGGCCCGACTTTTCGCCAGACGCGACCATAGCGCGATATAGCTCATCAAAAATATGCGGGAACTCTGCCATCGAGTCAGCGAGGCTATAACCCTCTACCACTCGCGAGCGAACTGCCATAATCATGCTAGCTAAGCGGTCTTTCTCACACTGTTGACCCACCGCTTTTAACGCTTCTTCAACGGGTAAGCCTGCTGCTACCAAGGTGGCAATTTGGCGAGTAATGAGTGCCAGCTCTGCCGTAGAGATACCACGCTTTAAAAAGCTTAAGCCTGCTGATTTGGCTTTACTCTCTTTGTCTACCACCGGGGTAATTTCCAGTGGCATTAAGCGCTGTTCTCTTAACTGCGTTCGGGCATGTCTTGCCGTATCGGCCTCGACCACACCCTTTTGCTGTTTACCGGTTTTATCTAATGCTTTGTATTCAAATGCTGGCATCGCTTACTCCTCTCGAGTGACACGCAGCACTTCTTCAAGGGTCGTTTTACCCGCAAGCACTTTACTCATACCGTCATGACGAATGCTCGGCACTGATTGACGAATGTGTTTCTCGATAGCGAGCTCGCCTCGACCAGTATGGATAAGTTCACGTACGGTATCATCGACAGTTAATAACTCATGAATACCCGTACGGCCACGGTAGCCATTGTGACCACATGCCAAACATCCCTTGGCACGGAAAATAACCCGTGTATCGTCACCGGTAATACCTAACAACTCTCTTTCACGATCATCTGGTATGTGCGCCTCTTTACAGCTTGGGCACAGAGTACGAATAAGACGCTGAGCGAGTACGCCGAGTAAACTTGAAGAAACCAGGAAAGGCTCTACACCCATATCTTGCAAACGGGTAATCGCGCCCGATGCAGTATTGGTATGCAAGGTTGAGATAACCATATGGCCTGTTAGCGATGCCTGAACGGCAATCTGCGCGGTTTCAAGATCTCGGATTTCACCAATCATCACCACATCAGGATCTTGACGCAAAATAGCACGTAAGCCACGGGCGAAGGTCATATCTACTTTAGTGTTAACTTGAGTTTGACCAATGCCTTCAAGCTCATATTCTATTGGGTCTTCAACCGTAAGAATGTTGGTGTCTTTTGAATTAAGTTCAGTCAGACCTGCGTACAGCGTGGTACTTTTACCCGAACCCGTTGGACCGGTCACCAAAATAATGCCATGTGGTCTACGAATAAGTTCATCAAACTTATGACGCACAGACTCCGTCATACCCAGCTGCTCTAAATCTAAATTACCGGCATTTTTGTCGAGAAGACGCAACACCACTCGCTCACCATGACTTGATGGCATAGTAGATACACGTACGTCTACCGCACGGCCAGCAATACGCAGTGAAATACGCCCATCTTGTGGTACGCGCTTCTCTGCAATATCTAGACGCGCCATCACTTTAATACGCGATACTAACAAAGATGAAAGTTTACGATTCGGCTTGAGGACTTCTTTCAAAATACCGTCAACACGGAAGCGTACAATTAACTGCTTCTCGTAGGTTTCGATATGAATATCTGACGCTTCTTCTTTGATAGCCTCAGATAACAATGCGTTAATTAACTTAATAATCGGCGCATCATCATCGCCCTCTAACAAGTCTTCAGTTTGTGGCAACTCTTCGGCAAGAGTGAATAGATCCATCTCATTGCCAATATCTTCCATCATCTGTTGCGCTTCAGAGGAGTTAGCCTGATAAACTTGAGTTAAACGCGACTCAAACGCAGCATCTTCAAGCTGAATAAGCGGTAACTCTTTACCGCAATAACGGCGCACCTCAAGCAAGGCGCTCAACGGTGTGCTTTGCGCATGATATAGCGATAATTCACCTTCATCAGTCGCCAATGCCACTTTAAAACGGTGTGCGAAGGCAAATGGCAAACGCTCTTTGCTATTTGAATGAAAGACCAGATCGGCCTCTTGTTCAGATACTAGCCCAAGCTCGTTAGACACTTTTGCTAGATCTTCATCGGCTTGAATTTGACTCTCACTCATCTGCGGATTCTTTATCTGTCACGGTTTCAGCATCGGTAGTTTGTTTGCCGCTATCAGCGTCTTTACTATCAGAGATGCTCTTAAGTGTCGGGTCGGTTTGACGCATCTTAGTGTCTAAGCCTTTACCTGCTTTGTAACGATTTAGTACTTCGTTAACATCATCGGGTAGATACGCTTCTTGATCCCACTCTTCGAGAATAGGCACATCGGTATTTGGCATTAAGTTAACGCCACGCTCTTGCTGCTCAAGCTGCAATGCGCGGAAGTAGTTGTACTTACGCCCAGCAATACCTTCCATAGTGATACCGTCACGAATAATCGTTGGCTTAATAAATACCATCAAGTTGGTTTTTTTCTTACCGCTAGAAGACGACTTAAACAGATGACCAATAATAGGAAGATCGCCCAGGAATGGTACCTTTTGCACCGACTCTTGTACTTCTTCTTTAATCAAACCACCAAGCACCACAATTTGGCCAGAATCTGCCATCACGGTTGTCGTTAAACGGCGAGTAGCAAACGTCACGTCGACACCGGTTTTACCATTTATGCCAGACACTTCCTGTTCAATCGTTAGCTTAACCGAGGTTCCTTCGTTGATTTGTGGTACCACTTTAAGCTTAACGCCCACCTCTTTACGTTCAACGGTTTGGAATGGGTTGCTGTTACCATTACTGGAGTTTTGGCTACCGGTAAGAATAGGCACTTCATCACCGACGATAAATGAGGCTTCTTGGTTATCAAGCGTGGTAATTGAAGGTGTTGCCAATACATTTGACTTAGTATCGCTTGAAACGGCTTGGATCAAGGCGCCAAAGTCGCCCATCGCCACACCCCACGCCATACCGTTGACCTTACCCAGTGCTTGCGCAAGTAAAGTGATGTCGCCTCGGGTATCTGGGTTCTCGGTACAAATAGTGCCGTCACAAACGGTTGATCCCTCTTCCCCTTGCGCCTGCCAAATACCTGCACCAATTTCACCAATGGTAGGACCTAAGTTATTAAACTGAGTTCCACCGCCAGCTTCTGTCGCCCACTGAATGCCAAAGCCAACATCATCGCCTTCTCCGACCTCAACGATAATCGCTTCAACGAGCACCTGTGCGCGGCGAATATCGAGCTGATTGATGACGCTTTCAATGGTGCGCATCTGATCTGGCTCGGCACTGATCACCAAAGCATTGGTATCGGCATGCGCCATAATATTGATTTCGTTACGACGCTTACTGCCACCGCCTTGAGGCGCGCCCTTGTCATCAACAAGCTGCTCAGCAAAGCCCGTTAGCACTTCAACTAAGTCTTCTGCATTAGCGTAACGTAAGTAACGCACCTTAGTGTTGCCACTGTTTGCTTGTTCAGCATCCAGTTTTTTAATGAGTTTAACCACACGCTCACGGCTTTTTTCATCGCCACTCACGACGACGGCATTGATACGCTCGTCCGCTACAACTTTTGGCGCCTGACCCGGCATCTGTGCTTGGTTTGCAGTAGAGCGATAAAGGGTATCGATGATACGAACAATTTCACCCGCTGATGCGAATTCCAGTTTTACCACTTCAACAGCGGTGTCACCTTGCTTATCAACACGACGAACAATTTCGACTAACTTATTCACCACAGCCGCACGGCCAGAAAGCATCAATACGTTTGAAGGATCGTAGTTAACAACGTTACCGCCACCGGCATTATCGTTAAGCTGCCTAAGCAAAGGGGCAAGCTGCTTAGCTTCGGTGTTATAAAGGGCGACAATACGCGTCACCATCTCGTCGCCGAGTCCTGGTGCATTATCATCGGCAACACGGATAGCAGCCGTCTTAGCATCTTTATCTTTAATCACCTTGATGATGTTGTTGTCCATTTCGACAACCGCATAACCATAGACTTGCAATACATTGAGAAAGAATTGGTAGTATTGTTCGTCAGTAAGTAGATCGTAACTACGAACGTTTATTTTGCCACGAACGGTAGGGTCGACAATAATTGTCCGGTCCAAGTTTTTACCAACAATATTGATAAACTCTTGAATATCAGTGCCTTTAAAGTTAGCCGCATATTGCTCAGACCAAGCAAGTTGAGGCGCCAATAAAGAAGCCCCCATCACCATACCGGCGATTAGTCTGCGTCTAATCCGCTTATTATTCATTGTTATACTTCCCCTAAACCCTTTCGTTGCGGCAAACTAAAATTTTGTATTACTGCAAATTCTATTGTTATCTTCGGCCAAGATTACTCTGGCAGACTAAACATAATTTCGACTAACTGACCATCTCGCTCAACCATTAAGGCGACTTCTGTCATTTCAGGTAACTGCGCCATCACTTCTAGCGCCTGCCCCATATCAGTCAAGTCATAGCCATTAATTGATTTGGCTAAATCATTGGCTTTAAAACCAGCCTGCTTAAACAGTTCTCGATCTTTACCCGGATTAAGCCTATACCCACTCAGCTCTCCAGCGCTCTTCACTGGCGAAATTGATAAATAGTCGGTTATCTTACCCGGATCGGCCAAAATGGCTTCTCTGGATTGACTCAATTCAGCAGCTACCGTGCGATTATTGCGATTATCGATAGTTTTACCTTTAGATGCACTCTTGGCTTTTTGCAACTGTTGATTCGCTGCGCCGTTGGTATCGTAATCCAAACCGTCTAGCATCAAGGTCTCGTAACGACCACTATTGGTAATAATAATGCGGTCGGCATACACCTCTTTGAGTGAGGCTGAAGTCCCTTTAATCTTGTCACCTAAGCCGTAAGTGTCTTGACTACCACTAGAGGCGATAACCGCTAACCCTTTCTTTTCAGTCGTCGAGGCCACGACACCAGTCAGCTGAATAGAAAGTGATGTTTTAGGGGCATCGGTAATAATTTCTTCAACCGGAGCGGCTTTAGGCTTGGCACCCGCTGCATCAGGCTGACCAAAAAGGGAGAGTTGTTGCAGACCAAGAATATTGACTTGGCCGCTAGCATTGCTTGCCACAGGGGTAGGTACCCAGCGCGTGGTCGCTGAGTTCTCAGGTACTAATTTCCATGTGATTTGAGCTAATAAGTAAAGAGCTATCAAAAGCCCAATGCTAAATACCGCCGTGCTGACGGGCTTTTGAGGCACACCAGCCGCTTTGGTTAAAAACTTATCTAATAAATCCATATTTATGTGGACCCTCTGTACAGGTCTCTGTTCTGATTATAATAATTTAGTAAATCCTGACTCATGCTAACCTACACTGCTTTTAGCAACAAGACCATAACTGCAGCAATGTTGGCGATAATTGACCGGATATGCTAACTTTACGCGCCTAAAAAGGGTGTGAAGCCTGCCACTATTTTACCAGCCAGACAGTAAAGATTTGTATATTCCTGCTGAGCTTGTGAGCTCACCCTACTTTATAATAGTTAATTTCTCACTGGAGTCGCTCATGAATGACGACGAGCAACAAGCAATTAAAGTAAGGCTTGATAAATGGCTCTGGGCTGCACGCTTTTATAAAACGCGCGCCATCTCAAAAGAGATGATTAATGGTGGTAAAGTACACTATAACGGTCAGCGAGCAAAATCGAGCAAATACGCAGAACTTGGCGCCACCATTAGATTACGACAAGGCTATGACGAAAAAGAGATTGTCATAGTCAAATTGTCAGAACACCGCCAAAAAGGGTCGATAGCACAAACCCTTTATGAAGAAACACCGCAAAGCATAGCCAAGCGAGAAACCTATGCTGAGCAGAGACGTTTAAATATTCTTAATAATCCCGCTCCCGAACAGAAGCCGGATAAGAAACAACGTCGCCAGATTATGCGCTTTAAAGAAAGCTAAAAATTGGAAAACGAAATGAACGAACAGATGAACGAACAGATGAACAAAGACAACCTAAATCGTTACCTATTTGAAAACGCTAGCGTACGCGGCGAATTGGTACAGCTAGAAAGCAGCTACCAAGAAGTACTTGCAGCGCATGAATACCCACTAGCTATCCAAATGCTATTGGGCGAGCTAATGGCGTCAACGTCATTACTAACCGCGACCTTAAAGTTTAGTGGTGATATCAGCATCCAACTGCAAGGTGACGGCCCAGTATCGTTAGCGGTAATCAACGGTAATAACCTACAACAGCTGCGCGGCGTATCACGTTGGAACGGCGAGATTAGCGACAATGCTAATCTGCAGCAGATGTTTGGTAAAGGCTATATGGTTATCACACTAACGCCTGATGACGGTGAGCGTTATCAAGGTGTTGTCGCGCTAGATAAAGAAACCCTAGCGCAATGTTTAGAAGGTTATTTCGAACAATCTGAGCAGCTACCAACCAAAATCAAGCTATTTGCCGACACTAAGCAAGCTGCGGGTATATTCCTGCAAGTATTGCCAACTGATGGCAATCACAACGAAGAATTTGAGCACTTATCAATACTGACTGAAACCGTTAAACAAGAAGAGATGTTTACGCTTGAAGCGGAAGAGATATTGCATCGCTTATATCACGAAGAAGAAGTCCGTTTATTTGAACCTGTCGCTGTGACATTCAAATGTACCTGTTCAAAAGAGCGCAGTGCAAAAGCCATTCGCACAGTAGCAAAAGAAGAGGTCGATTCGATTCTTGCTGAAGAAGGTCAAATTGAAATGGGCTGTGAATACTGTAATAGCAAATATATCTTTGACTCTATTGATGTTGAAGCCATCTTTGCCGACGCTCAAAGTAGCAATGTCACTCAATAAATACCGTTGAGCTTACGCGTTTAAACAACCAATTAAAGGTGCTCTAAGAGCACCTTTTTTATATTCAAAATTAAGTCTAATTCATTTTAACTAGCCTATAAAAATGTCAACAAAAAACACTCCAAAATCACTTTTTGTCATTTTTTTTGATCTAGAGCACACATTCATATCTGCATACGTTACAATCCTCACAAATAAAAGCTGGCGCTATAGATCAGCACACAATTATAACCTTAAAGATGGAGACCTTACCTATGCCGGATGGATCAAACCGCGAGTACCTTAACCTTTCAACAGGCCAATTAGTCGAACTTGCGTTAGCGCGTGGGGAAGGCGAATTGACCGCTAATGGTGCTTTAGTTGCAAAGACGGGTGAGCGCTCAGGCCGTTCTCCTAATGACCGCTTTATCGTTAAAGAGCCAGGCTCTGAAGCTGATATCGAATGGGGAGCAGTAAACAAACCTTTCGAAGCCGATGCTTTTACCGCACTTTGGAACCGCGTAGAAGCTTACCTGAGTGATAAAGATACCTTTGTATCAAACTTAGAGGTCGGCGCAAGCAAAGAGCACTATCAACCCGTAAAAGTCACCACTCAATACGCATGGCACCAGCTGTTTGCTCGCAACTTATTCATCGTACCTGAAGAATTTAATGTGGCCGACAAGCCAGTATGGCAGATCATGAATGCACCAGGTTTTGAGTGTGTTCCTGAGCGCGATGGCACTCACTCTGACGCGACTGTCATTATTAACTTTGCCGAGCGTAAAGTCCTGTTAGCAGGCCTTAAGTATGCTGGTGAAATGAAAAAATCGATGTTCTCAGTACAGAACTTCTTGCTACCCGCTAAGGGCGTATTGCCAATGCATTGCTCGGCTAACGTTGGCAGCGATGGCGATACCACGCTGTTTTTCGGTCTATCGGGCACAGGTAAAACGACCCTTTCAGCCGATCCTAAGCGTTTCCTTATCGGTGATGATGAGCACGGTTGGGCACCCGGCGGTGTTTTCAATATCGAAGGCGGTTGCTACGCAAAATGTATCGATCTGAGCCAGAAGAACGAGCCAGTGATCTGGGATGCGATTCGTTTCGGTACCGTGCTTGAGAACGTCGTCACCGATGAAAATCGTGTACCGGATTACACCAATTCAACACTGACAGAAAACACCCGTGCAGCATACCCGCTGGAGCATATCGCACAGCGTAAGCTCGATAACTGCGGCGCAGAGCCACATGCGGTAGTGTTCTTAACCTGTGACGTTTCAGGTGTTCTGCCACCAGTATCTAAGCTGACCAAGGAGCAAGCCGCTTACCACTTCTTGTCGGGTTATACCGCTAAAGTAGGTTCTACTGAGATGGGCTCAACAGCCGCTATTCAGTCGACTTTCTCAACCTGTTTTGGTGCGCCATTCTTCCCACGCCCAGCAGGTGTTTATGCTGAGCTACTGATGAAGCGTATCGAGTCTTTCGGTAGTCAAGTTTACCTGGTTAACACAGGCTGGACTGGCGGTCCACACGGTATTGGTAAGCGTTTTGACATTCCAACAACTCGCGCTATTGTCGATGCCATCGTATCTGGTGAGCTAAAAGACGTTGAAACTGAGTACTTAGAGAAACTAAACCTACATGTACCCGTAGCTATTCCTGGCGTAGACAGCAAGTTACTCAACCCTGTCAACACGTGGGATGATAAAGCTAAGTATGCCGAATTTGCTCAGCACCTTGCTGACAGCTTTAAGGCTAACTTCGAGAAGTATCAGGTACCGGATTCAATCAAAAATGCCGGCCCTAACGCTTAATAAGCTTTAAGCCCAGCGCCCAATTTTGAGCGCCACAATAAGCGAAGTACTGTCAAACTTAGTATTTTACGCTAATAAGGATCCCAGCCTATGCTGGGATTTTTTTGTCTAAAACCTCCTAAAACCACTTATAAATTAGATAGCAACCTCAAGTGCCCTCAGTACTCGTTCTAAATAAAGGTGTAAAGCCAAGCAAACTTAAAGTAAAGCAAGCTTGACTTGTGATTTTCAAACCGCTACTGTTTAAGTCAAGCAAGCTTTACATCGATAATATTAAAGCCAATACACAAGGAACTGTAATCATGAAAATCATCGAAGCGATATGCGCCAAGGGTTTACCTAAGCGCGATCTTAAAAATGCCAATAGAGTGAATCTACTAGCGCTCTTTTGGGCGATCACATTAATGATAAGCATCTTTTTAAGTGAGCATGAATTACTCAACAGCGGCTTGTTAATCACCTTAGCATTTTCCATACACACACTTATCGGTATTGCCATGTTGGTATCTTATCGACATTTTCTCGTACAGCTCGATGAGATGGAGCGCAAGGTGCAGCTCGACGCGTTAGCGTTATCTGTGGGAGTCGCCATTATTAGTTTTTCCAGCTATTCAATACTAGAAAATAGCGGTATTGTGCCGCCACTCAATGCCGCATACCTCATTGCGTTAATCGCTGTGACTTACATGGTCGGCATTATTAAAGGAAGGATCAGTTACCGATGAAGAATCGTCTAAAAGTGCTCCGAGCTGAGCGCGACTGGACCCAAGCCGACTTGGCAGACAAACTCGAAGTCTCTCGCCAAACCGTTAATGCCATTGAAAAAGGCAAGTATGATCCGAGTTTGCCGTTAGCTTTTAAGGTGGCGCGGTTATTTGCAATGCCAATTGAGGCCATTTTTGAAGATGAAACTGAAGTCGCCATCAGCTAGGCCGACGCTCCCCATGCAACTTGAATCACGGATGGTTTGAATTAGCTGCGACGCATAAATATATAGGCCTTAGGCTCCTCACTCAAACCTAAGGCCTATCTATATCTGCACCCATTCGAAAGTTGAAAGCAATTGAAACTCATATTTAGAAACAGTTGCGCTGTTGCACTTATCACTCGTTTAAGGAAATATAACCGCCTAATAATAATTCAAAACAGATCTTAAGATTGGGTACCCGACCATGCGCTTAACCCCCTTATCGGCCATCGCCTTATTGGCAGTCAGTACGAGTAGCTACAGCTTAGCGGCTAACCAAACCAGCAGCCACGACCATGCTGCATCTCCTCAATTAGCCACCACCTATATCAACGATGCCATATTGCCACCCATCATGCCTTGGCATGGCGATAGCGAGTCTTTACTCGTGGCGGCAGATGCTGATTGGGCGACACCCTTTGAACAGAATGGCCTTAAAACCAGCCCCAGCTATGACGAAACCTTTGCCTGGTTAGACAAACTCATTAGCCAAAGCGATATGCTGAAAAAAGTCAGCATTGGACAGAGTCCGCAGGGGCGTGAGATCTGGATGATTGTCGCCTCAAAAGAGGGTTTCGATGATGCAGCAAGCTTATCAAGCAACAACAAGCCTACTTTACTGGTGCAGGCAGGGATCCACTCTGGCGAAATTGACGGTAAAGATGCAGGCATGATGTTGCTACGCGATATCGTGTTTAACGGTAAAGCTGAGCTACTCGATAAGGCCAACTTACTCTTTGTGCCTATTTTCAGTGTCGATGGTCACGAACGCTCAAGCGAATACAACCGGGTGAATCAAAGAGGTCCGGTTAATATGGGCTGGCGCACTACAGCGCAAAACTTAAATCTAAATCGAGATTACGCCAAAGCCGACACCCCAGAGATGCAGCATATGCTACGGGCGATCAATATTTGGCAGCCAGACTTGTATATCGACGTGCATGTTACCGACGGCATCGACTATCAATACGATGTCACTTTTGGCTACAACCTAGCCCAAGGACAGAGCCCTGCGATCTACAACTGGCTAGAAAACAGCTACCGCCCCGCCATAGAGTCATCATTGACCGAGCAAGGACATGTGCCTGGACCATTAGTATTTGCGATAGATAATGCAGACATCACCAAAGGCATGTCATTGTGGAACGCTAGCCCACGCTTTTCTAACGGTTATGGTGATGCGCGTCATCTGCCGACTATTTTAATAGAAAATCACAGCTTAAAACCGTTTAAACAACGGGTACTCGGCACCTATGTGATGCTCGAATCCAGCCTTAAAGCCATTGCCAACGATAGCACCAAGCTGAAATCTGCAATTAAGCAGGACAAATATCGCTATTCACCTAGAGTCACCTTAACTTGGCAACAAGAGCAGCAAGCACAGGGCTGGGACTTTAAAGGTATTGGCTACACGCTAGAGCAAAGCGCTATTAGTGGTAACGATATCGTGCGCTGGAACGGTGAGCCTAAACTATATGCCAACCTGCCTGTCATTGGCGGCACGAAAGCTGATATCAAGGTTAACCGTCCTGATGCCTATTACATTCCACCACAGTGGCAAGAGGTTATCGAGCGTTTAAGTGTTCACGGTATTCGCATGACGACACTAAGCAAACCAACAGAACTCACGCTACAACAATATCAATTTGCCGAGCCAAGCTTTGCCAATAATGATTATGAGGGGCGCCAACGTGTAAAGGCGACAGTCTCTAGCCAGGCTATAGACGCCCAGCTACCTGCTGGTACCGTTCGCATCGATACAAAGCAGCCTTTAGGCGATCTCGCCATATTGCTACTTGAGCCACAATCGCCCGACTCCCTGTTCCAGTGGGGATTTTTCAATCCGATATTTACTCGTACCGAATATATTGAAAACTATGCCGTAGAACCACTCGCCGCGCAGATGCTAAAGGATGATCCCGCTCTGCTGGCTGAGTTTGATAAGTCACTTAACGACCCTGAGTTTGCCGCAAACCCCAAGGCAAGGTTACGCTGGTTCTATGAGCGAAGCCCATACTTTGATAATCAATACCTTAAGTACCCAGTGCTAAGAGGCCACTAATTCTGCCGCTCTAGTATTCAAACATACGAAAACAGCGCCTCTTGGCGCTGTTTTTACTTCAAAAAGCGTGCCCAACACCTTTACCGATAAGGTATTTCCCGCCATTTTTAGCGCTTTTTAGTCGCAGATATCGCATAGGTTAACGGCAAACGCTGCCCTTTTTGCTCAACAAAATAGCGCTGTCGCTGCTCAGAACCTTGCGGCAGTTCCACTTCGACCAATTCTTCAGTTAAGCCCTCGAAACAGTTATAGGGGCTAAAGGGGAATTCATCTAACGAGTTAATTTCTAGCCCTGCTTTGATCAGCGCGTTAATCACATCAGACAACGAGTGCGACCAACTCATAAAGGTATGGGTATCGTCATTAGCGTTCTCGGTATAGGTCACTTCATCTTCTATATCGGGCGCATCTTGATGAAAATAGCTATAGCCCTCAAACACTGCCTGCGCTGGGTGGAACTCCACCATATAAAACTGGCCACCAGCCACCAACTTGCTCGCTATTATTTGCGCCCACTTATCGAGATCCGGTAACCAAACAATTGCACCATATGATGTAAAAACCAGATCAAACTGTTGGCTTATGCTTTCTGTCACGCTATACACATCACTACAAATAAACTGCGCATTTAGCTTAGTCTGCTCAGCAAGTGACTGCGCCTGAGTAATCGCGGCGGGCGATAGATCGACACCGGTAACATTGGCGCCCATACGTGCCCACGACAAGGTATCGAGGCCAAAGTGACATTGCAGATGCAGTAGATTTTTACCTTTAACCTCTAAGTTAGCCAGCTCTATCTCTTGCAGTGAACTCTTACCCGCAAGAAAACCTGCGACATCATAAAACGCTGAAGTAACGTGGGTCTGTACACGCCTATCCCAACCTTGCTGGTTAACTGATAAATAATCCATTTCTGTTTCCATACATGATTTTAAAATCTAGCTCGAGTATTAACGAGTGCTAGGTTCTAGGTTCTAGGTTCTAGGTTCTAGGTTCTAGGTTCTAGGTTCTAGGTTCTAGGTTCTTCACTATTGTTAACCAAGCGTTTGAGTCAATTCACTAATAATTAGCTTTTTACTCTAAGTGTATAAGTAAATTCACCACCCAAAACCAAACAACATAAAGATAACATAACCAAAACAATTAGATACTGTACTGGCACGTTTTCTGCTTATTCACTGCTAGACAACATTACCAGCAGCTTAGTAAAAGCTGAACTTAGATCTTAAGATCTGAATAATAAAAGGAAGTTAATCCCATGAAATCAACCTCGACTCTGCTTGCCACCGTTATTGCTATTTCTCTTTCTGGTTGCATCATCAATGTTAACGGCGCTAGCGCGGGGCCACTAAACCACCAAAAGAAACAACTTCAAATTGATGCCACGCAGATTGATACCTTGATCGCTGAAACTGGCGCTGGCGATCTCAACATCCAAGGGGTCGATGGCCTAACACAAATTATGGTTAGCGCAGATATCTACAGCTATGGCGATATCGAAAGTAACCTCAGTCTCGAACAAAATGGCACTAAGGTCACTCTGATTGCAAACTTCGACAGCAGCATTAACTTTCAGCGCTCCCCCTATATCGACCTTACGATTCAAGTTCCTAGCAGCATGATGTTAGACATTGATGATGGTTCTGGTGATATCGAGATTAAAGGCATGTCGGCAAATATTCAACTCGATGACGGCTCTGGCGATGTATGGATTCAAGGCGGTAAGGATCTCGATATTCAGGATGGTTCTGGCTCTGTTGAAATCAGTAACACTACTGGCAAGCTCACCTTAGAAGACGGCTCGGGTTCTATAACGTTATCTGATCTTGGCGGCGATACCCATATCGATGATGGTTCAGGTGACTTAAGCGTACACAACGTTAACGGCCGCGTAGTGATTGATGACGGTTCGGGTGATATCGATGTCGACAATACCCTAGGTTTAAGCATTATCGAATCAGGCTCTGGCGATCTTAGCGTTGATAACATCAACGGCGCTGTCAGCATGCACTAATACCTATCCATATAAAGTTACCTCTACGTATTAAGCACTTCGATAGAGGCAATACCTTCCCGGCGCAGGCACTGCGATCTGCTAGACAGATTTAGCCTTACTGTTTAGCAGATCCCAGTGCCCTGCCCACCTACATGACATAATCAAAGGAATTGATTGATGAACAAACTAAAACAGCTTTGGAAAAATAACCGTCAGTTAGTGATTTTCATTGTGTTAATGTCTGTTGTTAGAAGTGCTGTCGCAGACTGGTACTCAGTGCCCACAGGATCGATGCAGCCCACCATCAAAGAAGGCGACCGTATTGTGGTGGATAAAATGGCCTATGATTTACGCTTGCCCTTTACTCAAATCTCATTAGCCACAATAGGCGAGCCAGAGCGTGGTGACATCGTTGTGTTTGAATCAACCGCTGCCAATAAACGCTTAATCAAACGCGTTATCGGCCTACCCGGTGACGCGGTTAGTTTGCGCAACGAAGTGCTGTTGATTAATGACGAAGCATTAGCTTATTCAGTGGTATCTGAAAACCATCAAGAGTTAATTGCCAAAGAAGACCTCAACGGCTTATCCCATAGCATCCGGATTGAAAAGGATGCCAGCGATAGCCTAAGCCACTTCAATACCCTGACCGTACCTGACAAGCACTACTTAGTTATGGGTGATAACCGCCGTAATAGCGCCGACTCTCGGGTTTATGGATTTGTACCTAGAAATGAACTTAAAGGTAAGGCGACTCGCGTCGCATTTTCACTGGATTATGAAGACCGCTATATGCCACGTGAAGAACGATTTTTTACGAGCCTTTATACCGATTAAACTCGCTTCACTTAACTCAACTTAACCTTGCTAAGTAAATCATCTGAATGGCGTAACCTCAGTGAATGGTTACGCCATAAATGCTCACTCTTGCGTGGCTATCAAAGCGAGCTTCTTGGCTCTTGGCCACTTTTTTAACACTATCTCACGCTTAAGCGCATCGGAGTGACTGCCCACAGTTTCAAAGTAAGCTAGAGTCAGCGGCCCTTTTCCGCGCAAAAACTTAGCCGATTTAGCACTACCACTTTGATGCTCGGCAAAGCGGCGTTCCACATCGGTGGTCACGCCCGTGTACAGGTGCCCATTGGCACAGCGCACCATATACAAGTACCACTGCTGCGGTTGACTATTTTTAGGCTCAGAGCCGTTTTCAGGCTCTGTGATCTGCTCTGTGATCTGCTCTGTTGCTGCCATTAACGGCTAACACTAGTGGTAACGGTTTGTTTGTGCTGGTCGTCTTGCTCAGCCTTATCATCCAGCCCTAGCAAACCGATAAAGAAGGCATACTCTTTAGCCGTATCCTCATATTGGCGATAACGGCCACTCTTGCCACCGTGCCCTGCTTCCATATCGGTATCAAACAGCAACATATTAGCGTCTGTCTTCACCTCACGCAGCTTGGCTACCCACTTTGCTGGCTCAAAGTACTGTACTTGTGAATCGTGTAATCCCGTCGTCACTAGCAGATGTGGGTAGGCTTGGGCGCTAATATTGTCGTAAGGGGCATAGCTGAGCATATAGTCAAAATAGACTTTCTCATTCGGGTTACCCCACTCATCATATTCATTGGTGGTGAGCGGAATCGACTCATCAAGCATGGTGGTCACCACATCGACAAACGGCACATGAGCAGCCACGGCAAAGTAACGTTCCGGTGCCTGATTGATAACGCCACCCATAAGTAGGCCACCCGCACTGCCACCAGCAGCAACCACTTTATCTTTTGCGCCGTAACCTTGCTCGGTCAGTGCCTTAGTCACATCGACAAAATCATTAAAGCTGTTTTGCTTATTGAGCATTCTGCCGTCGTCATACCAAGCTCTGCCAAGCATTTCTGAACCTCGTACATGGGCGATAGCATAAACCACACCACGATCGAGCAAGCTTAGCGCTGATGAGCTAAAATCTGGCTCTACGGTATAACCATAGGATCCGTAGCCATACTGATACAGTGGATTAGTACCATCTTTATTAAACTTATCTTTGCGATACACTAAGGTTACTGGCACCTCTTTACCGTCACGAGCCTCGATAAATAAACGCTCTGCCTGATAGTCATCGGCATCAAACTCACCCAGCACTTTTTCTTGCTTAAGCAGTTGGCGCTCATTTGGCTGAGTTAACGCATACTCATACACAGATTCAGGCGTGGTCGGGCTTGAATAGTATATTCGCAGCTTGTCACTCTGCTGACTGGCATTAACATCGAAGCCCACAACATAAGCGGGATCGTTAAAGGCTAATTCAAATTCGGCTTGGCCATTAAACGGATACACGCGAATATGGCTAATGCCTCGCTCGCGTGTTTGCACCACCATGTAATCTTCAAGCAGAAGCACATCTTCAATACGGGAGTTGAGATCATGAGCGATTACATCTTGCCAAGCGCTCTTGTCGGCAGCCTGGCTAATAGCCACCTTCATCAAGCGGAAGTTGCTTGCCTGCCAGTTCGTCAGAATGTAATAGCTGTCGCCTAACTTAGATACCGAATACTCATGACCCTCTTCTCGCGGCAATACTGGCGCAAATTGTGTGAGTGGCTGACTGGCATCTAACATGCTCATTTCACTGGTAACGGTACTTTCGGCATGTAACACAATCACTGACTCATCGAGAGACTTACCTAAGCTGATGTAGAAGGTATCATCTTGCTCTTCATACACTAAGACATCATCAGCCTGACTGGTACCGAGTTTATGACGGAACACCTGATAGCCAAGTAGCGTTTGTGGGTCTTTGGCAATATAGAACAGATGCTGATTGTCGTTTGCCCACACCACGGCGCCATCGGTGCCCTCAAGCTTATCGGCCATCAATTCGCCAGTGGTGAGATCTTTAAAGTACAAGCTGTAGATACGACGGCTTAATAGGTCTTCAGCAAATACCAGCTTAGTTTCATCTGGGCTCACCGATACACCGCCCAAGCCATAAAAGTCTTTGCTCTCGGCGCGAAGATTCACATCTAATAAGATTTGCTCTTGCTGGCTGTCTAACGCTGTTTTACGCGCAATAACCGGGTATTCAAACCCTTGCTTGTAATAGCGGTAATACCAATGGTTATGCCAGAAGTACGGCACACTCGACTCATCCTTATCGAGTCGCCCCACCAGCTCATCAAACAAACGCTGCTTAAGTCCGTCAAAGGGTTTGAACTGCTCTTTGGTATAGCTGTTTTCAGCATTGAGATGCGCGATAACCTTGGCATCTTTACGCTCATCGTCTCGCATCCAGTAATAATCATCGACACGAGTGACACCATGTAGCGTCATTGTGTGGGGTACTTTGTCAGCTTTAGGAGCTTCTACAGGTTTTTTTGAGGTCATATTATTACATCCAAATAGCAATATAGCGCTAAGTGTGAGAGCTGAAATCAATTTCATCTAACGCATCCTTGTGCATTCTCAATCGGTATTATTTGTGTCTTTTGCTGGAAGTCCGCTAGTTTTTTGCGCTATTTCGCCATTTTTGCGGCCCAGCTTGTCATTTTACATAAATAGGGGCAACATAACGCCACTTGGCTAATTTGTTAATCAATTCATTAATCATTAGCCAAGAATAATTCTCAGGGCGGGGTGAAACTCCCCACCGGCGGTAAGTTATATCGTGATAGTAATCACCATATAAAAGCCCGCGAGCGCCTAGTTTAGGCTATTTAATATCAATAAAAATAGCGTAAAGATTAACTAGGGTCAGCAGATCTGGTAAACAGACTTTACCTATGACGCCTGTCATCGATGAGGTTGCACCTACTCCAGAGCCGACGGTAATGAGTACTGATTAACGATATTCAGTACACTGAGTCCGGATGAAAGAGAATATAAGAATAAGCGCGTGATCCGTTAAGCCTTACAGGCTTTGTGGCGCACTTCGCGCAGCTCTTATTATGCACATCAACTAATGTCGATATTTTGGCTTAGGCTATGTGCCATTTTCTGTACGCCCTGATTCTGGCCAACCCAATGTCGTATTTTAAGGATGTTATCCATGAATCAGTCTTTACTTGCCCCTTATGGCAATGCAATCGAACGTGTAAATGCAGCACTTAACGCACTACGCCAAGGCAAAGGTGTGTTAGTTGTTGATGATGAAGATCGTGAAAACGAAGGCGATCTTATTTACTCGGCAGAAACACTCACTAATGAACAGATGGCACTGCTTATTCGCGAATGTAGCGGTATAGTTTGCCTCTGCCTGACCGATGAACGTATCGAGCAGTTACAACTCCCTCCAATGGTAAGCGATAACAATAGCCAATATGGCACCGCGTTTACCGTGAGTATCGAGGCTAAAGAAGGTGTAACCACAGGTGTGTCAGCCGCAGACCGTGTTACCACTATCAAAGCTGCGATTGCCGATAACGCTAAGCCTGATGACTTAGCACGCCCAGGTCATGTTTACCCTCTACGTGCTCGCCCAGGTGGAGTATTAGAGCGCCGCGGTCATACCGAAGGCACTGTCGATCTGATGAAACTTGCAGGCCTTAAGCCGTTTGGCGTGCTTTGTGAAGTCACACTTGTTGATGGCACTATGGCTCGCCTGCCTGAAATCATTGAGTTTGGTCAGCAGCACAATATGCCGGTACTGACTATCGAAGATATTGTGGCCTACCGAAATACTCAGTAATACCCTACCGCATTAATACCGCACATTAATCCAGACAGTCACCTATTAAGTGGCTGTCTTTGTAAGAGTTAATCGTCATCCAGCAACATTATGTATATTAAATACATAATCAAACTAATTGATTAGTGAAATATTTCTGCTAACCAACTAAATTCGTGACCTAGATTAGACTTTGTTGAATTAACTGAGACACCCTTTTATTTCTATGGTTATTATCTAACGCTCTTTTTTATTCTCACTTTCCGTCACGGCCACCAGAGCCGACATGTTGTCCTGCGGAGGATCTGCGCCGAATGCTACCCGTATTAAGTCGATTGAGCTTAAAACAGAAGCTATTTCTATCAGCCTCTTTACCAATGTTTATCTTGGTATTGCTCGCGATTGTGAGTGCAACAACACTCATCAAGCAGTATCAGCACGCTTCAGCCAATGTTCTCACCACCAAAGTGACCTTAGGCATAGAGAACGTTATCTATGAGCTACAAAAAGAACGGGGACTCTCAGCCGGGTATCTTAGTAGCAATGGGCACTTGTTTGAGGATGAATTACAGCAACAATGGCTCATTACTGACAGGGCGTTTCAAACATTCATTTTCAACTCGGCTCTTACAGAAACCATCAATACCGTCAAAAACGATAGTGTGCTGTTTGATGCACTTAAAGAGCAGATCAGTAAAGCCAGTATAGAGCTGCAACAATTAAGCACGGCTCGACAAAACATTAGCGAATTGAAAACTCCCGAATCCTTCGATTTCTATTCAAAACTCACTCAAAAGCTCATCAACATCATCTCTCAGTTACGCTTTAAGAGTGACAACTCTTATCAAGTACTGGTGCAGTCTGATTTGATTAGTATGCTCAAGATCCAAGAGCTCTCAGGCCAAGAGCGCGGCCTAATCAATAAACTCCTTTCTGCGCCATATATCGACCCTGCAGCATTTAAAGCGATAGCCCAGGTAAGAAATCAACTCGATAACGCCATTACCAATGCTTTCTCAACCATGACGCCAGATAATCGCATTAAGTTTAATGAGCTAATCAACAGTCAAGAACAGCAGCTCATCTCCAATTATCGCAAGCAGCTACAACAACAGATAGACTTGGTAGAACAAGCAGGCTTTATTAGTGATCTTGTCGGGTATGATGGCCTTAACTATAACTTTAATGGCTACCTCACGACGTTAGATCCTGCTTATCTTTCCAGCTTCAAACAAAATCACCTTGCCCTAAAAGCCACGTTTGAGCAGATCATAAATAATAATAACCTGACGCCAAAGCAACAAGAGCTGATCCAATCATTGGAGCTAACGGCACAGCGATATCAAGAATATGTTAGCCAGACCGAGTCAACTCAACACCCAACCACTACAACACTTGAGCTGCTTACTCAAGATATTGCCTTACACGACAGCTTGTACTTGCTACAACACCAAGCTCCACTGATTAGCAGTGAAGATTGGTGGACTGCTACCACTGCTGGCATTGATAGCCTGCACCAAATTAATACCCAGCTCACCGAAAAAATTGCGCGCCAAAACGAAATAGAGAAACAGCAGATCCTCTCTTTGCTCTATATTAGCTTTTTTGCAGGTCTACTCTTCTTCTATCTCGTTTATTTACTGAGTAGAAGTATCGCCAATAACCTTATCGACTCAGTCAGCGGCATAGTAAATGATGTCGAGCAGCTCGCAAAAGACCCTAGCCTAGAGCTTGATTTAACCGTAAAGGGAAGTGATGAGCTAGCCCAAATTTCAGTCGCGGTAAACCAGATGGTCTCCGAGCGAATGAAATCAAAACGTGCACTGCACCAAGCCTCTGCCGTATTCAGGCATTCAGCAGAAGCCATCATGGTAACCGATGCCAAAAACCGCATTGAACTGGTTAACCCTGCATTTACTAAGATCACCGGTTATACCCTTGACGATGTAAAAGGCAAAAACCCAAGCGTATTAAGCTCAGCGCACCACAATAACCATTTTTACTCAGGCTTGTGGCACTCCTTAGCGGATAAAAATAGCTGGGAAGGTGAGATCTGGAACAAACGTAAAGATGGTCAAATCTATCCTGAATACCTTAAGATCACAGCGGTAAAGAATAGCCAGAATGAAACCATTCAACACATTGGCCTATTTTTAGATATCAGTAACAACAAACAGTATGAGCAGGACCTTTGGTATAAAACGAATTACGATTCTTTGACTAAGTTGCCGAATCGGCATCTATTCTCGTTACGCCTACAACAAGCGATTGATAGTGCTCAGCAGGAAAACAATCAGGTCGCCCTCTTCTTTATCGATCTTGACCGCTTTAAGTTTATCAATGAGCTCCATGGGCACGCCGCAGGCAATAAGATCCTTAAGCAATCAGCAACACGCCTTGAGTCAGTATTAGGGCCTAACGACTCCATTGCCCGTATCGGTGGCGATGAATTTGTCATTATCTCGCCGCAATCAAACATATCCAACAGTACTGAAATACAAGCACAAAAACTCAGTGATGTGTTATCTAAGCCCTTTATATTAGATGGCAAAGAAACCAATATCTCATCCAGTTTTGGCATCGCCTTTTTCCCAGAAGATGGCCAAGATATAGAGATGCTACTACGTAATTCAGAAACGGCTATGTATCAAGCCAAGCGCGATGGCCGTGCGCATTTTCAATATTTTTCTCCTGAGATGAATGTCGAAATGTTAGCACGTATGCATTTAGAGCAAAGGTTACGTAAAGCGGTAAAACTTAACGAGTTCTACATGGAGTACCAACCCGTTATTGACATGTATAGCGGCAAAACAACCAGCGTAGAAGCCTTGATCCGCTGGCGAGATCCAGATTACGGCATCATATCTCCCAGCACGTTTATTCCGATTGCCGAAGAGACAGGATTGATCGAACCTCTGGGAGAATGGATCATACATCAGGCGCTCTCGGATCTTGCCCAGCTGCACGCCCAAGGTTTACCAATCAACATGGCAATTAACGTGTCTGCTCGTCAATGCATCAACTCAAAAGAGTTGAGTTTGTATGACCTGCTCAAGCAGGGGCTAGCAGAACATGCGATCTCAGCTAAGAACGTCCATATTGAGATCACTGAGAGCATGCTAATTGAGGATAAACCCCGTTGCTTGCAGATCTTAGAATCAATAAGGCAGCTTGGTGTCGATATCTACCTCGATGATTTTGGCACAGGCTATTCCGCTCTTAGTTATCTGACACAATGCCCTATTTCTGTCATTAAAATAGATAAAAGCTTCATTGATAACGTGTTGAGCAATCAATCTGATGCAAAGTTGATTACCGCGATAGTGATGATGGCACAAAGTTTGGAAATGCCACTGGTGGCAGAAGGAATTGAAACTGTCGAGCAGTGGAATTTTTTACGCGATTTAGGCTGTGACTACGCTCAAGGATACTTGATGTCTAAACCGCTGACGAAAGCCGACTTGGTTGTTTTTTTGCAGCAGGCTAGGCCTTTCCAGTATCTGAATCTCAATACCGAACAGGCTCCAATCAGTATCAGCAAGTGATCCACTCAGGGCGCTTTTTAGCTGGCTAACTCGGTCAAGAAGGATGGATGCTGGAATGCTTGCTACTTTATGTAAGCGATTCAACACTGAAGTCTTAAATATTGTTACGCATACAAAAAAGAGCAGCTAAGCTGCTCTTTTATATTCTTTTAAACTGGCGATTTATACTGCAGCGCTCGTCATTACACTTGCAGACTCTTCAACAGCCATCTGTGCCAAATCTTTATCGACAAAGAATAGCGCCTTGCCATCTTCACCCACTAGACGAATTTTATCGACGATAGACTTGAATAGTTTCTCTTCTTCGTGCTGCTCTGACACATACCACTGCAAGAAGTTAAAAGTAGAATAGTCTTGGTTAGTAAAAGCTGCATGAGCCAATTGGTTGATCTGCTTAGTGATCAATTGCTCATGTTCATAGGTGTATTCAAACAAAGCCAGTAGAGATGGAAAATCAGCCTGTGGTGCTTCGATAGTGCCTAGTAATGGCATACCGCCAGTTTCACTGACGTAAGTGAACAAGCGATGCATATGACCCATCTCTTCGTCTGCATGAGCACGCATAAACTTAGCCGCCCCTTCAAAGCCTTTGTCTTCACACCATGCACTCATTTGCAGGTAAAGGTTAGAGGAGAAGAACTCCATATTGATCTGGTCATTTAACTGGTCAATCATCTTCTGGGCTAACATTGCAATTCCTTAGGGCTTTCGATTTATAAACGTCATTGTTATCAAGCTAGCAACTAATTGCAATAAAATTTACTTAAGTGACTGTTAATTAAATAATAATAGTTTTCATTTACAGGCTTCTCGGCTACCTTGTTAACCATTGTATTTAACAAAAAACCGAGTTAAATCAGGCTTAAGGCCTGTATTTCAACTCAAAGCAATAGAATCATAATTATCACGATTAATTATGCTTCTATTTTGATTGTGTTTAAAAACTGCCGCGCAGATCATAGCCATCTACATTCACCGTGGCATAATGCACTATATTCGTTTTTACTTAACGTTCCGATTCACGTCTCAAGGATAGATAGATGCAGACTCATGCAGATCCATGCTCGCAACCTAGCCTAATGCATCCCGATCAGGCTATCGTTAAATTACTAGAACAAGTAAAACCCATCACAGACTCTGAAGTCGTGACATTGCCACAATCATTAGGCCGAGTACTGGCTGAAGATCTTGCCTCGCATATCGATCTGCCCCCTTTCGATAATTCAGCAATGGATGGTTATGCCTTTAACTTTGCCGATCTAAGTGCCGATAAGCCACTTAAATTAATTGGCCAATCTTTCGCGGGTCACCCCTTTACAGGCGAGTGCATTCAAGGCGGTTGTATTCGTATCATGACGGGCGCACCAGTGCCAAGTGGTTACGATACGGTGCAGATGCAAGAAAAGGTCAAAGCTGACGGCGAACAAATTACCATCGCAGCCCCTAAAGAAAAGGGAGCCAACGTACGTTACCGTGGAGAAGAGCTCACAAGCGGTACTAAAGTACTGACTGCAGGCACCTTAATTGGCGCAGCAGAGATGGGTGTATTAGCCACCATAGGGGCAAGCCAGCTGCGTGTTAAGCGCATTGTTAAAGTCGCCTTTTTCTCAACCGGTGATGAACTTCGCCCTGTAGGTAGCGAATTGGGCCCTGGCCAAATCTATGACTCTAACCGTTATAGTATTCAAGGCTTACTGAGCCGCGGTAATATCGAGTGGATCGATCTGGGTGTTATCGAAGATGACAAAGAAGCGATTCGCCAAGCCTTTAAAACGGCTTCTGAATCTGCAGATATGGTGCTGACTTCTGGCGGCGTGTCAGTGGGTGATGCCGACTACACCAAGCAAATATTAGACGAAGAAGGCCAAATCACCTTCTGGAAGCTCGCTATCAAGCCCGGTAAACCCTTTGCATTTGGTCATTTGGGTGATGCCGTTTTCTGTGGTTTACCTGGCAACCCCGTCTCTTCAATGGTGACCTTTTACAAACTCGTTTGGCCATTGCTCAATAAGATGCAAGGATTACCTCAGACTAAGCCCGTCACTTTAACTGCCACACTAAAGGGTGAGATCCGTAAAGCCCCCGGCCGAGTGGAGTATCAGCGCGCAATTTTAAGCTATAACGCACAAGGCGATGCTGAAGTCGCTGTCACGGGTGGCCAAGGCTCAGGTATGCTGACATCAATGACACTGGCAAACTGCTTTATTATTTTAGCGCAAGATTGTGATGGCCTAAGTGACGGTTCTCACGTCACGGTAGAACCGTTTAATAGCGTGCTTTGCTAACCCAAGCACAACAAAACTAGCTTAAGAGATCAGATAGATGTCCACAGAACATGCAGCAACAGACGAAATACTGTCTGACGCTGAAATATTGCGTTATAGCCGCCAAATATCGATTAAGTCGATGGACTTTGAAGGTCAAGAAAAGCTCAAGCAGGCTAACATATTGATTATTGGTGCCGGCGGCTTAGGCTGCGCAGCGAGCCAATATCTAGCAGTGGCAGGTATAGGCTCAATGACCTTAGTGGACTTTGATACCGTCGAGATATCGAATCTACAAAGACAGGTATTGCATCAAGACGCCAATGTCGGCCAAGCTAAAGTGGACTCAGCCAAGCAAAGTTTAACGGCGCTTAATCCACATATTCAGATAGACACTATCAATGCTGTGCTAGATGATCATGAGATTGATGCATTAGTTGAGCAGCACTCAATAGTGATGGATTGTACCGACAATGTCGCCGTGCGTGAGCAGCTTAACCAAAGCTGCTTTAAGCATAAAAAACCACTCATATCTGCAGCCGCAATTCGCATGGAAGGCATGGTTACTGTATTTGACTATCAAGCCAATACCCCTTGCTACCACTGCTTTAGCCAACTTTTTGGTGAGCAGCAGCTTAGTTGCGTTGAATCAGGGATTTTGGCGCCAGTGGTCGGTATGATCGGTTGCTTGCAGGCGGTCGAAGCGATCAAGGTCATTGCCAATATGGGCCAGACCTTAGCAGGCCGCATTTTGATGATCGATGCGATGACGATGGAGTTTCGAGAAATGAAACTGCCAAAACAAAGCAACTGTAAAGTCTGCGGCTAGTTCTTTCTACAGGTCACTAGAAGCAGCTTAAAAAGCTGCTTCATTATTCTTTTATCTGCTTATATTCACAGTCTTTTCAGTAAACCTTTACTACTCTTATCAGTGAAATCTTCCTTTACGCTTAGCAAATGAAGAGTATAGTAATTCTACATGTAAGCTCACTAACGCTATATCAGAAGTGATAAAGGAGTATTTTTGCTGCCAACTTCTGCGCTCAATGAGTTCATAAGGGATCAATACACCTTTACTCATTCGGCTTGAATTAAGCATCAAGAAATAGCTCTGAGTTAACCCTCTTCTTTATATCGATTAGTATCAACCCCAGCTAAATCAACTCTGTGGAGAATGATTAGATATGAAAAAGCCCCTAATAATGAGTTTAATGATTACAACAGCTATGCTATTAAGTGCTTGTAATCCAAAAGAACTGGAGCCAGAACTTAGCCAAAAAGATGCAACTACACTCGCCAATCCAGCATCTATGTTTTGTATTTCACTCGGTGGCTATATCGTCATAGAAAATAACGACAACGGACAAGTTGGCTACTGTAATCTACCCGATGGCAAGCGCGTGGAAGAATGGACCCTTTATCGTGATTCAACCAAGCAAAGCCTAACTAAACCGCAGCTAGCCAACCCGGCTAGCGAAAACTGTATAGCACAAGGTGGCAAAGTAGATTTAGCAACTAGCATCTGCACGTTAGCTAACGGTGAAGAAGTCGAGCAGTGGACCTTATTTCGTCGCGACAACGAACAAGCGGCAGACTCTAGCAGTGCCCCCAACCCTGCATCAGAGTTTTGTATATCGCAACAAGGTAAGCTCAACATAGCCACCGGCATGTGCACCTTACCCAGCGGTAAACAAATTGAACAGTGGCAACTGTATCGTCAAAATCATGAACAAGCTGTTGAAACGACATACATCCCCAACCCTGCAACAGAATACTGTTTATCACTAAATGGGGAGGTTGACCCAATGTCAGGGGTCTGTTCTCTACCTAACGGTGAAAAAATTGAACAATGGTCATTGTTCAGCAAGCACCAAAAACAATCTAAAAGTGAAGCAGGGATCTTAGACGCCCCTAATCCTGCGGCAGAATACTGTTTATCACTCGAGGGGAAAGTGGATTTAGCGACAGGGTTCTGCACTTTGCCAAGTGGCGAAAAAGTCGAACAATGGGCTCTTTATCATCGAGACCATAAAACCATCGACTAGTACTGGCTAAATCTATAAACCCAATAACTTAAGGCTCACTTTATTCGTCATCTCTTATGACAGATTTAGTGAGCCAAGCGAGCACTCGCCATCAATAGTCCTTTTTCTACCCAAATAGAGACTGCCACCCCCCTCGCTACTAGCTCAATAGGCAGGTCACCCGCTTCTATATTGGGCAATTCACCGTATAGCGCCCTATCGTACTGCACTTCATATAGAGTGATAGCTTGTCCTTGATCGCTGAACCGTATTTGAGCCGCGGTAAGGCCTTGAACTGAACAATAGCGACCGCCTAACATCTGCCCATTAGCTCCAATTCGACTCGAATTTACGATAGCAAAATCAAGTTCGGTGAAATATTGCCTTAAGGTAGAAAGCTGCTTAGTTTGCACCTCCAACGGCTTCATTTTGATATGGTTTTTAGCCACTTCATCGGCAATCTTCCAACTCATGCTATTCGTTACAGCAAACGAATTCGGCCGAGCGGTGTTATCTTGCCAGCTCATATGCGGATACAACTGCACACCCAGCACTAGCAGTAATAAACTCGCAACCATACCAAGCATGAGTTTAAATCGATTACGGCTGCGGCCATCACGCGAGTTATCACTCTCTGAGTTACTATTACAGCTATAACGATGCGTGCCATCACAGCCAGATCCCTGTGCAGTATTCAAATCCGCTTGTTGATCCCGTGTTGCACATTCCTCTTCGACAGTTTGGTCAACGCTATCGAGCAGCGCTTCAATTTTATTAAGCCCAAGCTCACTGAGCATTTGCTTGTCAATATGGCGCTTTACCTGAGCTTTAAAGTTCATCTCGGCGGCATCGGTTTTATTATTCATCTTTATTGCCCCCCTGTAGTCAGAACGGGTTCACCGAGCACTATGTCGGCAGATTTCAATTTAATACGATGTAAACGCGACAAAATCGTGCCTCGGGGTTGGCCTAAGTCCTCTGCAATTTCTGCCGCGCTATAGCCTTCGAGCGCCCACAGATAGAGCACTTCTCTTTCTGCTGAATTAAGTTGTTCAAACAGATATTCGATAAGATCATGTTGTATTTCAATCTCTTCCAAACAGGTTTCGTCGAGCAGGGCTGGAGCATTATCATCTAGGGGTTCAAAGTCCACCAATTTAAGCCTACGACAATCATCAATAAATTGGTTACGAATAATTGCTCTTAGATAGGCTCGCAAAGAAACAGGCTTGGCACTGCATTTTAGCCAGCGCTCGATTGCGGTTTGCAGTAGATCTTCAGCTTGAGAGGAGTTGGCAGTCAAACAAAAACAATATCGATATAAGCTTTGCAGTAGCTCTCTGTCCATTCTAGTCAGCCAGTCATTGCTTGGTAGGCAAGTGTTTGGTAGCCAAACCTATTGCGAGTAAGTCAGTTACGGGCAAGCTAAAACCGCAGACCCATTGACGTTCAATCAACCCAGACAAGAGACTGAGATCGAGCTCAGAATTGGTAATTTGCGCCAAGGTTTGCCCAGATGCTATCGCTTGCAGTAAAAACATTTCAGCTTTACTGACTACACTCAATTGCACCTTAAATCTGTCTCGATATATCACCAGGTAATGAGGGCCTGAACCTGTGTATTCTTGTATGCCTTGCTGGGTATTATGCCTAGCCCACACCAGCTGCACCTGATACTGACACGTCAATAGCGCCACATCCGGCCTCAGTAATAATGTAACCTGCTGCTGCGCTGATTCACTAAGCTCCGCTAACGCCTCTAAACGACAATTTGTCGACTGCATAAATTCGTGCAAGTCCATGCTGTAATAGCTTTGATTTAACAACCATTCTAACTGAGCTAATTCTGGTAAATATTCTAAATCTTTAAAGGCTGCATGCTGACAGGTTTCTATCGCTAACCAATATGAAAAGTGTTGACCGTATCGATTCAAATTGCAGTCCGCGAGAGGATATTGCTGGCAATAACCTTTTACCAACTGCGTAAAACAAGCTTCACCAACGACCAATTTGCAAACCGGAAAAACCAGTTGTAGGGCACTATTTAATGCCTGAAATGCGTTATTACGATAGATATCAACCCTATTTAGCTCTCGCTCATTAACAAGCTGAGTAAGCTTATTTGCATTCCCCTGTGGCTCAAGGGCATGAATAAAAGCCGACTGCCAATCTGCTAAGCGCATCGTTCACCTACCACATGTTTACCCATAGCCATCTCATCGTTAACGCGCTCTGTTGGCGCTAATCGTAAAATTTCAGCGGCTATTTGCTGCTCTTGCAGTAATCGCGCTAACGTCGGCAATTCGCTATCCCATTCAATCATGCTGGGGATAGGCCCGTGTTGCTGAATGTATGCGGTAAATGCCGCCCACACACTCGGAGCGACAGGGTGATTATGGGCATCAAGCAAGTAATCACCCTTATCATGAAAACCTGCAAGATGGATCTGCTTGACCCTTTCGACCGGAATAACGTCCATAAATGAGCGCAACGACTGATTGAGATTCACGCTAGTCACAAAAGCGTTATTAATATCGAGTAACAGGTAACAATCTGCCTCTTCCGCTATGGCCGCAATAAACTCCCCCTCACTCAGCTCATTATGACGACAGCTCATATAGGTAGACACGTTTTCGAGTAAAATCCTTTCACCCAAAAAATCTTGAGTCTGCTTAATACGCTGACTGATATGCATCACCGCCTCTTGGGTATAAGGCAATGGCAGTAGATCAGCCACTTTGAAGTCATCATTACCAGAGAAACTGGCATGTTCAGAATACCAATGGGCGCCACATTGCTGCTTTAAGGTTTTTATCTGTTGAAGGTAATCGAAATCAAGTGGACTGGGGCCACCTAAAGATAGGCCTACGCTGTGGAAAACCAACTCAAAGCGATCACTCACGGCATTGAGAAGATGTTGATTTAATCCCCCCTCTACTAGCCAGTTATCAACTAGCACCTCCAACCAGCGGATATCTATGGTTTCGTCTGCGAGTAATGGTTGTACATGAGGGATGCGCAGGCCTATGCCTGCGCCCGCTATGCTTGAGGTAAGCACTAGCTTTTAGCCGGTTTAACGGCTTTGACTTCACCGCCAGTTATCTTGTCGCAAGTCCCTGCGGGGACATAAATCCATTCGGTAGACATATTGTCTTCTTTAGCTTGTCCCGCACAACCGTGGCTACCATCTAGGGCACCACAATCATTTGCCCCGGCTTTGGCCACCCCGGCACACTTTTCCCACTCTTTGGGCTGTTCCGGTACAGCTTGAGCCCCCATTGAGATGCTCGCAGCGAGAATACCTGCAACTGTTGCCCCTACGGCCGTTTTTGTCGATTTCATATCAGAATGTCCTTTTGATTGATAAGATGTTCATTAGCTATAACGAATCTAAATCGTTATTGATTGCATCAATGTCAAAATTAATTCTAGTCGATAAGAAAACTAGCGGGAGCAAGTACCGCTTTCGCAGCGCTGCTTGCCTGTTAACAAATATGAAATTCGATATCTGTGTTTTGCAAAAAAAAGATAGCCCAAATCAGCGACTGGCTTTATTAGAGGAGTTCTGAGCAAAGCAACCCAACGCCCCTTTCCAACGGCAGCCCAAGCCTGATAAGTCACATCTAAGCCTTTGATTAAAGTGCCGTCTGCAAGCTCAGCATGTAAGATTCGATTAGCCAATGCAGCATCAATATTGGGGAAGTTAATTTCAAAGTTGTGCTGATTGAGATCTTGCAGCTCAATATTATTGTGTTTATCTAACGCTTTTATCTGCTGCATTTCGGCATCACACAATGGACACAATGAGTCGTAAAATATCCTAAGTTTCATTTTAACCTCCAATCAATAGCTTTATTAGCATCAATAAATGAGTTAACAATGCCACGTAGGTCAGCCTAGTGCGCATTCTTTGATAACTGTTATTCACAGGTAGGTTGTCGCAGTTTTTTTCAATACTTAACAAGCTGAAATAACCGAAAGCCAATGCAATCAAGCCAACAATGGGCATAGAAAGTAATAGAGAAAACCAGGCTAAAAGAGCATAAAGATTACTGAGGATAAGCAGGTTACCTAGATTATCAACGGAATACAGAGATAAGACCCGCCCCCACAGTGTACCCGCTAGAAAACTAAGGATAGTTGCACTGTAGCTGATAAAAGCAAACTGAGGTTCAAACCAAGGCAATGACCAGTCAGCCCAAGTCATCACCGTCGCGATAATAAAAGGCAGTAGTCCCGCATAACCTAATCCTAGCCAAACCTGTTGATTACTTTTCATTGCAACTCTCTCTATTACATCACTACAAACCTGTACGAAAGAAACGCCATTTTAGATCTTCTGGTTTGACTCCTATGTAAACAGATGATCTAAATTACTGAATCTTACGTAATCAGCTCTATAGTTAAATGAAAAGGACGACTAATGACTGTCAGTATTGCCACCATAAAAATCACTAATTTACGTCTGCGAACCTTCATCGGCTTCAACCAAGAAGAGCGAGAGAAAATGCAAGATGTGGTGATCAACATTGAAATCCAATACCCGGCTCAGCATGCGATTTTGGAAGATGATGTAGAAGCTGCGCTCAACTACAAAAAAATCACTAAGGCCATCATCCAACATGTAGAGCAAGGACGATTTTTGTTGCTAGAAAAGCTGGTGTCCGATGTGCTTGAGATCAGTTGTGATCACTCCTGGGTGCAATTTGCGCGTGTCACAGTCGATAAGCCCCATGCTTTGCGATTTGCAGACTCAGTATCTCTAACACTTGAATATCACCGAGAGTAACATTTTGGCTGTTAATGCCATAAAGGAGTCAACGATGGACTTATCACAAGCAGAACAGGTGAAAAATGCCCTTATTGCTAAAGGCCTAGAAACACCACTTTTACCATCAGATATGAATACCCAGCAAAAGTATGATCGAATTAAAGGCTTGATGACTGAAGTGATATCGACCCTAGGGCTAGACCTTAGCGATGACAGCCTTTGCGAGACCCCACACCGCATTGCCAAGATGTACGTCAACGAGGTTTTTGCCGGTTTAGATTATGCGAATTTTCCTAAGATAGCCCAAATAGAGAACAAAATGGGCGTCGATGAAATGGTCAAGATCAGTGACATTAGTGTTGTCAGCACTTGCGAACACCACTTTATTACCATTGATGGTCTCGCCAAGGTGGCCTACATTCCAAAAGAGACCATCATTGGTTTATCTAAAATCAATCGATTAGTACGCTTCTTTGCTCAACGACCCCAAGTACAAGAGCGCCTAACCAAACAAATGTTAGTTGCCCTACAGACTCTACTTGGAACAGCAGACGTTGCTGTTAGCATTAATGCCACCCACTACTGTGTAAAGTCGCGAGGTGTAATGGATACTCAATCACAGACACAAACAACGGCACTCGGCGGCTGCTTTAAATCGAACCCAGCCACCAGAATTGAATTTCTTAGATAAAATAGGCAGTCAAATGAGCGCAACCATTTTGATCACCGGCGTCGGCAAGCGCGTTGGTTTCTATCTAGCAAAGCATTTAGCCGAAGACGGTTACCAGGTTATCGGTACATATCGCACGCCACGAGCAACGCTACAGCAACTTGAAACGCTAGGCGTGCAGCTTCATCAATGTGATTTTTACGATACAGCACAAACAGAGAGGCTACTTAAGGACATTACGCACTCTTACTCAAGCCTACGGGCTATTATCCATAATGCGTCGGACTGGCTACCGGACACTGATGCGGCTAGCGCAATGGTAAGGATAGAAAAGATGATGCGGATCCACGCCACCACGCCATACGCAATCAATATCGCCCTCGCGCCTTTGCTGCAAAAAAATGAACACCCCGTTGGCGACATTATTCATATCACCGATTATGTTGTCGACAAGGGCAGTAGCAAACATGCAGCATACGCTGCAAGCAAAGCCGCGTTGCATAATCTAACCCTCTCTTTTGCCGCTAAGTTTGCCCCCCAAATTAAAGTCAACAGTATTGCACCCGCCATGCTGATGTTTAACCCTGATGACGATGATAACTACAAGCAGAAGGCTTTGAACAAGGCGCTCATTAAACAAGAAGGCGGAGAAGCTGAGGCGCTCAAAGCAGTAAAGTATCTGCTAGATAGTCAATACATCACAGGACAAGCAATCAAAATCGATGGTGGCCGTCATTTGGTCTAATCGGATCACACTAAATGAGCGTTTAAAAATAACAAAGGCACGCGCGAGCGTGCCTTTTTGTCGTTGATTTTTAGTGCTATAAAATAAAGCTGATATAGCCTTGCAGTACAATCAAGTTAACGATATCAATAAAGAAAGCACCCACAATTGGCACCACCATAAAGGCTTGTGGTGAAGGGCCATTGCGAGAAACAAGCGCTCCCATATTCATCACTGCGGTAGGCGTCGCCCCCATGCCAAATCCACAGTGACCTCCAGCAATTACAGCGGCATCGTAATCAGAACCCATTATTTTGAACGTAACAAAATAGGCAAATATCGCTAAAACAACCGTTTGTACCATCAAAATAATCAATAGCGGGATCGCTAAATCAAAAATTTCCCACAGCTTTAGGCTCATTAGCGCCATAGCAAGAAACAGCGACAAAGCAACGGTACCTAAAATATCTACGCACTCGTTATTCATCTTATAGCCGCGAGTCATTTCAGTCAGGTTGGTAATCATCACCCCTAGAAATAGCGCATAAACAAAGTCCGGCATCTTCAACCAGCTTATCTCAAAACTTACGACTAAATGCCCAACCCATTTGGCTCCCGCCACACACAGCATAATAATAAACAGCGTTTCTAATACGCTCTTAGCTGTGACGTTATCTTCTTCGAGTTGGTCATACGTTACCAAATCAGGATGGTCTTTATGGTGGTTGCCACCAATGCCGTATGAAGATTCAAGCTTATGCTTATCGATTAACCTTTGTGCTACTGGGCCACCAATAATGCCACCCATGACTAAACCGAACGTCGCCGCAGCCATAGCAAACTCTAGCGTGTTCATATTGTAATGGTCGGAAAAAGTTTGTGACCAAGCAGCACCGGTGCCATGACCGCCAGAAAGCGTAATCGAACCAGCGACCAGCCCCATCAGAGGCTCTAAGCCTAGTGCCGTTGCTAAACTCACGCCGACAGCATTTTGCAAGATGATGTAAATAGAGGCTATGCCAAGAAAAATAAAGACTTTTTTACCACCACGAGCGAGCAGTTTATAACTGGCAGCCAGACCCACAGTGCTAAAGAACATCAGCATTAACGTATTTTGCATTGGCAAAGAAAACGCTAGGGTAATATTCTGAAAATGAAGAACCGTGATAACGGCTGCGACAACCAGACCACCGATAATAGGCTCTGGAATATTGTATTTTTTGAAAAAAGGAACGTGACGATTAACTGTGTGGCCGATAAACAAAACCAAGATGGCGACCAAAAACGATTCTAGTTCTCCGATTGAATATACTGTATTCATGTAACTCCTATCCGTTAGGTTTTGTAGTCAAAAAACCTACAAAACCAAAATTAGCCGGCTATTCTGGCACATTCATTAGGGTAAATAATATTAGCCGTGTCGGAATTATGGCATTTGGATCATGAAAAGCGACACATTGCGCAATAAAGAATCTACTCGCTGTCTATTTGTTCGGTTTTTTCGGCCTCTAACGCTTCAAGTTTTGCTCTTTCTGCCTTAGAAATATACTTAGGCTTGCTGCTATTTTGCAATTTCGCATTGGCTTTCTTCAGCTTGCTCATGTGTTTTAAAGTGATTTTTTTTGTGCGGTTCATGGGTCTATATCATCAGTAATAAAGCTTAATTATAACAAGCAAGGCGCGTAACGCCGAATAGTTCGGCGTTAACTATTGAAGCTTTTTAAATTGAATTCGACGGCTAAAAATACGATCGACCTCACGCTTCAGTTTCTGCCCTATGGTCAACTTTTTCTTCGCTGGCAGTACTCTTTCACTATTTAAACTGCTGTGGAGCAGACTGCTTTTCTTATCAAGAATGTCATCTTGTGCACAAATCGCAGGCTGCAGTTGGTAAACATCCAGCTTATTTGAAGTAATCATCTCTTCAAACATAATTTTATCTATCGCTTCTATTGGTCTGAATTGACGGATTTCATTCAACAGTTTACTCGCCATATTGCAACTTACGACATAACCTGCAGCGCCTAAATGCCTACCTTGCAACTTAAAGAGCTCTGTTCCAGAGCCGAGTTTATACCCTCCCCAAAACGCCCCCTTAGCAATATGATTAAACATCTCGAGCTTAATCAGTTCTACTTGTTCAGGGATCCAGCAGTCTGAACATAAATAATGATTTGCATTTTTACCTAGATGAATGTCATCTTCGAAAATAGCAGCAAACGGGACCGATTCATCTACGATTTTCTGAAGTATCGCAACATGGCTGAGTAAACAAGATAGCTCCCCTTTACTGAGCGTTGTCCTTTGAGTTGCTATCTGCAGGCGAATTGCTTCAGCTTCATTTAGATCCGGAGTTGTTGCATCAAAAAATTCAAACGGGATAGCTTGAGAAGAAAACGCTTGATTGATATGAGCTCGCCTCTTTTCTTCAGTTAGTAAGCTAATAACGAAACATCTCATAATCTAACAACCATAATTCAATAGCATAATCTGCCAATGAGTATAATCGAATCAATGGGTATTCTAAATCAAAAATCATACCTAACTTGCCCAGAGCCAGCCCCGTTTACCTTGCATAATCGCAAACGCCTCCCCATTAAGAAGATGCTACTGATGATACATAGAAGTAGTCATCTGTTATCATTCTAAGCATTAGTCAAATGTAAGAGACGTACGTAAAATGAAAAAGATTGCTATCTTTTGCCACAACTTTTATGCCAACGGAACGGTCAAAGTTGCGCTAACTCAAGCTGAGATCTTGCATGAAGCAGGGCAAGATGTGCATCTGTTTGTTTTCCAGCAAGAGGGGGATTTCCCTCCGCCAAAACACGTCACTATTCATTATGTTTACCCAAATCAGAAAGCATTAACTCTGAAACAACAGCAGCAGCGCTTAAAGCAATGTGTTGAGGATGTCGAAAACACCAAGGGTAAATTCGACCTATTTCAGTCCAACTCTACGGACTGCGATACCGTTGTGAGTGGTTGCAACTTTGAGCCCTGTTATTACTTTTGTCATTGCGCGTTAAAACAAGAATTAATCATGGAACTCAAACGAGGGCCGGTTCACTTCTATCGACGTTGGTCAAAAGCAAAAGCTTTGATTGGCAAAAATATCATTACAGTGTCTGAAGGTATTGCCGATGAGCTACGTAATACCCGCTGGCTCAAAGCTAAAAGCATCCAAGCTATTTACAATCCTTTTAGAATCGAAGAGATAAAACGTAAAGCATTAGAAGCAAACAGTGAGATACCCAACGAGCCGTTTATGATCCATATTGGCCGGGTTACGCGACAAAAGCGCCTGGATATTCTGTTTAAAGCGCTGCAAGCTATGCCATCAGCCCCTAAGTTAGTATTGCTAACCAACAGGCCTGAACGCGCACGGAAAATTGCGAAAAAGTACAATGTTGAAAACCGCATTATCACGCCAGGTTTTCAATCAAACCCATACTCCTGGATAGCACGAGCAGAATTAATGCTGCTCAGCTCAGATTTTGAAGGTTTTGGCCTGGTGATTGCCGAGTCACTGATTTGTGGAACCCCAGTAGTCAGCACAGACTGCCCTTACGGTCCAAATGAAATTCTAACCGGAGAACTGGCTCAATATTTAGTCCCTCGCCGTCAGCCACAATTGCTAGCAGAAAAAGCATTAGCCTGTTTAGCTTCCCCTCCAATAATTAATAATCCAGAAATATTTAAAGTTATTAATAGTCAATATGTTGCGCAGCAATATATTAATCTAGCTAATCATTAATAAACCGAAAAATTATTACATCCAAACAATTGAATTGCTTTTTAGCTATTCAATTGTTGCCTTTGTTAATTTCACTTATTAACACGTTAGAGTGCAGCCTTATCAAAAGAACCTCGTCGTTTAATTTTAGTTAAAAACGTTTAACTTACGCTACCAATTGGTTGCTTTAAATGTTGGGATTACGAAAAAAAGCACTGAGCATAATTTAGACTATATTTTAGTGAGTATTTAATTATAATAGCGCCCCCAGAGTTTCTTATAACGCTAAACTCCTTTAATCGATGTCTATATACCTCATATGAAAAAACACAGCTTATCCGTTATTCTAATCACTAAAAATGAAGCCGATCGTGTTGAGGCTTGCCTTAAGTCGATCATAGATATAGCTGATGAAATCATTGTTCTAGACAGCGGTTCGACCGATGACACCGTCAATATCTGTCAACAGTACACCAACAACATCACCATAACTGACTGGCCAGGATTTGGTAAGCAGAAGCAACGCGCACTCGATAAAGCTACTTGCGACTGGGTATTATCTATTGATGCCGATGAGGCATTAGATGATGAGATGAAACAGGCTCTCATAGCTCTATTGTCACAAGACAGCATCGAAGAAACATCGTACCGTCTTCCCTGGGGAGTCACGCTTTACGGCACGACCCTGAAACACGGCCGCAGCGCTCGTTCAGTTTTACGTTTATTTCTTCGCCAAGGCTCTAGCTACACCCTTGATGAAGTGCACGAAACCGTGATCCCGGCGAAAGGCTCAGTGGGTAAGCTTAAAGGCCTGTTGTTACATTACACCCACAGAGATTATGGGCACGGATTAAATAAAGCCGCTCAATACGCATGGCTTGGTTCGCAAAAGTATGCTCGTAAAGGCAAAAAATCAAAAGGATTGGCACTGGCTCTACTCCGTGGAATGTGGACCTTTTTCCATATCTACTTTATTCGAAGAGGTTTTTTAGACGGCAGCGTAGGATTTATTGTTGCCATGACCTATGCGCAGGTGAACTTTAATAAATATGTTGGACTGTGGTTAATAGAGCAAGACAGAAGCTAATTATTTTCCGCCAGCAAGCTAAACGTAACGTCATTAATAAATTAAGGCAGTTAAATATGATTGATTCAAAATCACAATCATGGAAACACAATTTAGATCAATTAAAAGAACAGCATTCAGAAATTGCTAAATTATTAGTCGGCAAAAAAGTCGCTTATATCGATATCCCTCTACATTATAATGTTGGTGATACATTAATTTATTTAGGAACTGAGCAGTTTATCGATGACCACGAAATTAACATCATCCATAGATCATTCCAAAAAAATATAAATCACAAGAAGTTAAAACAAGCTGACGTTATCATGCTACACGGTGGTGGCAATTTTGGTGACTTATATCTAAAACACCAAAAGCTCAGAGAGTCTATTGTAAAGCAATATCCTGACAAGCAAATAGTGCTACTGCCACAAACAATTTACTTCAAGTCTAAAGCAGCTCAAGATACATCAGCAAATATCTTCAGTTCTCATCCAGATATCACCATGTTAGTGAGAGATCAAAGATCCTACGAGATTGCAAAACTCTTTAGCAATAAAGTAATTCTAATGCCTGATATGGCGCACAGCCTTCACCCTCTCGTTGATGTTAGAGAAGTGATCAATGAAGATACCCAAGTCAAAAGAGTATTAAATCTAAAGCGCAAAGATATTGAGAGTTGTGGCAACGATGCTGAGTTCATCAAAAAAGAATTCGACTGGATAAATATACTCACCCTCTCAGATCACTTTATTCTAAAATACTTCAAGAAGTTACAAAGTATCCCTGTATTAAAGTATAAGCTAGCTAAAAACTGGAAGATTCAATCCGATGCATTGCTATTTAGCTCTTCGAACTATTTTCTCCAACATGAGTTAGTACATACAGATAGACTCCACGGCCTAATTTTATCGGTATTGCTAGGAAGACAAGTAGTGATGTCAGACAACTCTTATGGGAAAAATTCTGCTTATTATAACCAATGGCTATCTACAAATCCGCTTATTAAAAAATAAGCGTGATTAACTATAAACCCACGAATAATTTAATTCCTATTTTTAACCTAAAAAATTCATAAAAAAATTTATGAGAGTAAGTGATGATAAGTTTAATACTTGTGCCATTGGCGCATGAAATCGTCGATGAATATTGTGAAAGACGTTGTAAAATAATTCGTACTGAGCAAGATGGCTCAACCAACGAAACCTTGCTTTGGTTTCAGTTTGATAAAAACATCACTCCACCACACGATGAAGATTGTAACTCCTACTTGCTCGCCACAATTATGGATGCGATGAAGGAGAGAAGAAGCATTGAAGTCAGAGGTAGTGTGTCTAAAGAACTCCTAAGCAACTTAGTTGAATACCAAGCCGCTTGGAGTAAATGGCTACCAGAGACTTATCAATCGATTAATATTACCTGCCAACAAGTTAGAGAGCAGCAAGCAAAAGTAGACGGTGCGATATGCGCCTTCTCCGGTGGTGTTGACGCTACTTTTTCGGTCTGGATGCATTCACAAAAGAGGAACAGCTACCGCTCTCAAGATATCAAGCTATGTTCATTAGTACATGGGTTTGATATTCCTATTGAAGATGAGACCGCGTTTTCAAACGCCAGGAATACAATTCATGAAACACTTTCGAACATAGATCTAACGTTATTTCCAATCAAAACAAACTTTCGAAAGATATCACGTGTCAATTGGGAGCACTCCCATGCCTGCGCACTTATTTCTGCCCTAGGCAACTTTAAAAACTCAGCAGGTACATGCATTATTGGCAGTAGTGAACCTTATAGCTCACTCGTAATTCCTTGGGGCTCATCACCAATCACCGATCACTTGCTAAGTTCTGATGACTTTTCAGTTATCCATGATGGTGCAAGCCATAGCAGAACAGAGAAAGTCAAAGACATATCAGACTGGCAAACGGGATTAAAAAACTTACGCGTCTGCTGGCAAGGCGATTTAAAAGATCGAAACTGCGGGAAATGCGAAAAATGCGTGAGAACAAAGCTAAACTTCTTAGCAACTAATACACCTATTCCTTCTTGCTTTCCAAAATCAGATATTGTTAAAGATTTACAGAAGATAAAACTAAAAAATATGTTAGCTCTTTCAGAATGGCAGGGCATTCTAACATATGCAAAAAATCATGATATTCAAGAACATTGGGTAAATCAGGTCGCGAATATTATCAATAAAAAGACCAATAAAGATGAGAGAAAAAACGCAGTTCGCGACTTATTTAAGGCATTATTCAAGTAGCTGATCGCACTAAACGACGGGCGAGCTGCCATCACAAGAACTGTAAAGGTAGCTCCCCTACAAGCAAGACAGAGAATCTATTTATGCTTCTTGTTATAGTTCGATTGTTTAACCTGTTTAAACAATCGATAAACCTCTGCAGAAAGCTTACTAAATAGACCTAACTTTGTTTTATTTTTACGCTTGCCAATCACCGATGCAGCGGTACTTCTAGATACGAGTTTCGGATGGTAACTGTACAATGTTTGCTTTGTACGCCATTCATTATCCATAAAGTCATCTACAGGCTCAAAAAAACCATCGACCTGATTTAAATAATTCAGGGCCGCTTGCGGAGTTATAGCGTAAGCCGAGGTGCCACATGCCCCTTTCAGGTTTGAAATCAATTTGTACTGTTCATCAATAGGCTCTATATCAGCAAATTTCCTTTCAAAAACATTACCCAATTTCACAACACCATATTTGTGCGTTAATGACTCAATATTTTCTAACTGATTTTTTAGATCGCCAAATAACTCTAAGTTATCTTCCAGAATTAAAAACACCTCGTTATCAGCAAGACACTGCTTCCATAAAGAGATGTGGCTAGCAAAGCACCCTAATTCAGGAATGGTTAACTCATAGCCCTTATATCTCTTAGTCTTTCCACTATCGTAGAGTGAAAAAATACTATGCTGTGGTTCTTCTCTGATATTTTCAGCATCAAAAAAGGAAAAAGGAACCTCTTTTAGGGCTTCTGTCACCTTTTTATGTCGCTCTACAGAGGTTTTTAAACTAATAACAAAAACTTTCATTCTCTAACTCACCTGATCTCAACTGATGCGACTTAGTACTGAGCACCAACCTAAGAACATCAAATTGTTTTATTCTAATTAAACTTCCAATAGCCTAACTTTTTGCGCATCTTAAGATGACGCAACAAATTCATCGGTTTAGGCTTAAGATTTTCAATACCATTTTCAATCAGCTTGTCAGTTGCTGCAAGAACGCGCTCACTCGACTTACCATCTCGAAAGGGATGGATATCATCACAATACCGCTCAATCTCAGCCATAAGTTCTGGCGGACGACTCAATACCTTTTCTAACGCAGGTTCAATATCTTCAAGCACTTCGACATTAACAAGATGAGAGCTATTGGTCTGATTATTAAACGTCACTACAGGTTTACCCTGCAGCAGAAACATAATCAAAATCGATGAGGTATCACAAAGCATCACGTCGGCCGCTTTCAATAGCGGTAACACATTATCCGTTTCAACAAACGTCAAATTATCACTTTCAAGCGCTTTATATTTATCAACAATATCTTGATTCATCTTGGGGTGGAACTGCACCAACCAACGCCACTGTCCTTGCTGTGACAATGTTTTTATTTGCTCATAAACTACTGGTGCACAAGATAAACTACGAGAAAATGTTGAACAAAAAAGTATAACAGGTCGGGAATCGCCCTCTACATCATAGGGACGCTCTAAGCCCTGTTGAAACATAGGATCCAGCGTCGGCCAGCCTGTTTCAGCAACCTTAAAGGTGCCAAACTTTTCGGCAAGCTCTTCAAAAGGCAACGTCGTTGCAGGCCCTTGAGTGCAGTAGAGATCGAAACAATCACGAATTTCAAAGTGGTCTTCACGACCTCTATGGTTCATTTTTCCCGCGTTAAAACCATGAAATACACCGACTTTAATCCCAGGAATAAAGCGGGGAACCACATTACCAGGAACGAATACCGCATCAGGCTTCCAAGATTTAACTTCTTCAATGGTTAACAATCGCTTCTCTGTTGCAGTCAAGAAGGCAGGATCGACCTCATTGCCCTCTAGAAACCAACAGGCTTCATCGCCTCTCGCCTGTATTACAGCTTGCAACGGCCTTAACATGGCATATGAATAATTTTGCGCTATGTATAATAGATAACGTTTGTTGTTTGCACTCACAACAATTCCCCTCACAAACTCTTCAATGTTTATTTAACCAATGCCAAATATTCTTGAGCAATCCGTGCCGCTTGTACTTTTGCTAAAATATCGACTTCTGCCAACTGTGGCGGTGAAACTAAAACTTCATCTAATTTATCAGCTAGCGCTTGTGGATCACGCCGTGGAACCAAAAATCTAGCTAACTCTCCAGTCATGATCTCCTTCGGCCCATGAGGACAATCGGTACTGACGACTGGCGTTCCACAGGCTAATGATTCAATCAAAACCGTTGGCAAACCTTCAAAATCTGAACTTAACACTAATGCCTTGGCGCTTTTTATCCATGGGAATGGATTAGACTGAAACCCAGGAATAATCACTCTATGTTCAACACCGAATTTCTTCGCGGCCTTTAGTGCCTTTTTTGGGTTGTGACATAAGAGCACCACCGGGATTTGGCTTTCCATTGCTGCAATGGACTTAAACAGAATGTCATGACGCTTCTGCTTCACATATCGGCCAATATGGATCAAGTAATCGTTATTAGGGATCCCTTGCACCTCTTGTTCTGATAGCGCATTAATATCAACGAATTCAAAGGGGTTATAGATACATTGGATAGAGGCTGGGCAGATACGCTTAGTCTGCAAAATCTCATCAGCAATACCCTGAGATACCGTCACCAAATGTTGACCATTGAGTGCCTTCTTAGCCTGAAGTTTCTTTAAGTAAGCAAAAGGGCCTAATTTAGCGTGTCGAGTTAACTCTGCTTCAACTGAAGCGTGGACCACTACAAACAGCGGTGAAACCTTAGTTTTGATCATTAGTCGATTAGTCTTATCTAAATTCGAAAGAAATAGATCAAACTTACCGACTTCTTGTTCAATTTGATAAATTTTGTCTGTTAACTTTTTTACAGCAGGAACTAAGTTCCAAGAACGCTTTAAATCCTTATCTTTCTTAGCAAAACAAACATGCACGGGCAAACTACTTGGAATATCAAAAGCTACATTGTCAGTCATGACTAAGAAATGAGGCTCATGCCCTAATTCTGTAAACTCTTTAGCCAGTGTCAGCATGACTTTTTCGGCACCACCGCCCGCTAAACTATCAATAGCGATTGCAATTCTCATGACTGAACTCCAAATTTATGACTGTATAAATCAGTGATGATATCCATGCCTATATCTAGGCCATTAATGCATTTGCACTGGGCTAAGGCACTCTCTAGTTTGGCTAGATTTTCCACCCTAATTAACTCAGTAAGCCCAGCTAACATCAGCACCGCATTACTATCACTGCACACGGTTAAGCCACGCTCTTTACAGACTTTAAGCCGATAGTTCTGATCTTTCGATACTGCTACGGATAATGTGGGTTTCTTTAATGCTATAGCCTGCAACAAAGTGTCGCCGCCACTTAATACGGCAACTTTAGCAGCATCAAGCAGATCGATAAAATCACCATGATTTAACTCATCTATCGCTGTAACACCTTCAGCATCAAACATCGTATTAGGGTAGTTTGGCCCATATACCATAACGCACGGGATCCTTGTCGCTTGATAGATATCAGCGGCGGCACGTGCAAACTCTTCCACAATATAGCCCTGCTTATTTGTGTGACCACCAGACCCTGCATTGAGCAGAATGAATCCACCAGCACTTAGGTTGTATTCCTTTAACAGCGCCGCTTGACGCTCTGAATTGGGGTTTACAAATATGGGACCAATAACCGTCGGCTCAGGCTTATCGATTAACTTCAGCTTTAAACGATCAAGCCAACTAATGGGGCCAATAACAAATTCAGGTTGCACGACCCAATGACTATCCGTCACTCGTGCGCGCAATACTTTCATGCCACGACTTCGCTTACGCTTATGTTGACTCAGAAAAATAACTTTCGCGCCCAACTTATTGGCATGAGTCAGTTGAGAGCGGCGACCCGATGCGTCAAAGATGACAAAGTCGGGTTGAAAGAATGACATAAAATCATTGACCGCTTTGATATTCTTTGTCGGCGTATCGTCTAAAAGTGCCGCTGGATAGGGGCAAGTCGATGCATAAGGCGCGTGACGACTCAAAATGAATTGAATTGTCGCATTAGGCCAACGGCGCTTAACTTCATTTGCAACGATCAAGGAGCGCATATACTCCCCCATACCTTCGGCTGAAGATACCGGTACAAATAAAAATTTTGGAGAGGCTAGGGTCATTGACTCAACTCATCAGACTGCAAAGAAGCATTGGGTTGGTAGGCATACTAACAAAAATTACCCGGCAGAGGGTTGCAACAAAGGATCTAACTGCTCAATAACTTGTTCAACACTGATCAATGCCATCAAATGCTCACCTTTAGCTCTTGTGCCCCAAGGGATCTCACCTTGCTTCTGCTCGGTGATGACTTGGTCATAAACACTCACCACCGAGTCTAAACAAGTATAAGGCCCTGTGCGACCAGGATTTGAATGGGCATATAGCCCAATCACTGGTGTACCTTGGGTCACCGCCATGTGCGCTGGGCCGGTATCCGGCGCCAATACTACACTTGCTTGCTTGAGTATCGCCAATAATTGCAATAAAGAGGTTTTACCCACTTGGTTTTCTAGTGTCGATTTTGCCGCTGCTTGTATATTTTCAGCAAGCTCACGCTCCAGTGGCGTAGGTCCACCGCATAGCATGACTCGGTAACCTTTTTCGGCGGCATAGTCAGCGACAGCAGCATAGCGTTCAGGTAACCAATTTCGCTCAGCCTTACTCGCCGCCGCGCAAATAACCATAACTTTACTTCCGTCAGGAATAAGCGCTTGAGCAAATTCGGTATCTGCTGCTGGTACTGGGATATTCCAACGCGGAGCGATATCGGTAACGCCTACGGCTTTGGCAAAGCCCATGAAACCATCTAAAACGTGCGGTGTTGCCTGAGGTTCAATATGGTGGTTTGTCACTAGCCACTGGCCTTCTTTGGCTCTAAAGCGATCGAAGCCAATACGAGTTTTAGCAGAGATAGCTAATGAGGCAATCGTCGCGCGCAGGGCGATCTGCATATGCAGTAACACATCAAACTTGCGACCTTTTAACGCATGCTTAAGATTAAAATAGCTGCGCCAGCCCTGTGATTTATCAAAAATCACAAACTCCACCCCTTCGAGATGCTTAAGCAGTTGATATTCAATCTTACCCAAGATCCAAGTAATTTTTAGTTGTGGATAGCGACGCTGAATCGCCTGCACCATTGCCACCGCATGGCAAACATCACCAATTGCTGACAACCTTAATAGGCATAAAGACTCTGCATTGCTTAAATCTATGCTGTTTGATTTAGCGTTCTGATTGTCACTGGAAGTAGATAAGCTCATTAGTGCTCGAAGGTTATTTGGCGCAATCTACCGATCTTAATGTAGAATGCCTGCAGGTTCCACGCTTTAGCTTACAATTCTATCTATGAAGTTTAAAAAAACCGCCAAAGGCAGCATCGCTTATTGCCACAATACGCCATCTGATATCGAACCAACTTGGTTTGGTGCCGATTTTTGGCGCGAAAAATCTGCAGTAACAGGCTCATCAAAAGGCCGTTATACCACTTGGTTCGTCGACGCGAGTTGCATTGCTAGCGAACAAAATCAGTGGGTGCTTCGCCACTACTATCGTGGTGGTTTGATAGAAAAAATCAGCCGTGACCAATATCTATTTACCGGTTTAGAAAAAACTCGCGCGGTAGCAGAACTCGCCTTATTAGAAACCCTGTACCAGCAAGGCTTTGCAGTGCCTAAGCCAATAGCTGCAAACGTCGAGCGCTCAGGTCTATTCTATCGTGCAGATTTAATCATTGAACGAGTCGAAGGTGCTGAAGACTTAGTCGCGAGACTGAGTACAACCACTATGACCACTGAGCAGTGGCAAACTCTCGGTGAAGCGATTGCAGAGTTTCATCATCACGGTGTTTACCATGCCGATCTTAATGCAAAGAATATTCTTATCTGCGATGACAAGTTTTACCTGATCGACTTTGACCGTGGCGAACTTAGAAAGCCAAATACTCAATGGCAGCAAGCAAATATGAGTCGCTTACTACGTTCTTTTAGAAAAGAACGAAGCAAACTAGCAACGCTGGCATTTACCGAAGAAAATTGGCTGCAACTGCATCAGGCCTATCAAGCCAAGCTCAACCTATTATCTAGCTGAATCAATTGTCTAGTTGGATCAAAAAAGGTCTGCATTAATTGCAGACCTTTTTACACTCTATTCGTTCTGGTTATCGCTCTTAGCTCAAGCAGCCCTAGTCAGCTCAAAATATTTACTGAAGCTATGCTCTAACAGAGATTATGCCCTGCTGCGAATAAACGCCTCCACCATGGCCATCTGCTTTTGTAGTGAGCCTCTGTTTTGTGCCACAACATCTTTTGCCGCTTCACTCGCCTGACTATAGGCTGTTTTATCTTCGAATAAATGGATCAAGTTTTGTGCTAACGCTTCAGATGAAGTAACTACTTTTAATCCACCAGCCGCTTCGAGTAACTCAGTGATCTCATTAAAGTCACGGTAATGTGGCCCCATCATCACAGGTAATCCCATTGCTGCAGGTTCCAGCGGATTATGACCGCCATGCACAATAATCGAGCCACCCACAAAGGCTTGATCGGCGGCGCCATAAAAGGTCAGTAACTCGCCCATAGTGTCACCCAACAACACCTGTGTACTTCCTAAAACCGGGTCACTAATACTGCGCCGTGCAAGAGTTAACCCTGCCGACTTAATCGCTTGTGCCGCCGCATCAAACTGCTCAGGATGGCGAGGTACCATCACCATGAGCGCATCTGGGTCGCAAGCTAGCAGTTGTTTATGGGCTTGAATTAACGCCTCAAACTCGCCAGGATGCACAGAGCCTGCCACCCATACCGGTTTATTGGTCGCCAGCCATTGTTCACGTAATGATTTAGCGCTGTCGATACGCTGCTTATCAATACTGATATCAAACTTCAAACTGCCACACACCGTTACTTTGTCACTGGCTACACCTAAGGCGATAAAACGCTCGGCCGCTTGCTGCGACTGCGCCGCAATGGCATCGAGCTGCTTTAACATAGGCGCTGTGAGTTTATGGTACTTTTGGTAAGAATCTGCCGATTTTTGCGACAAACGCGCATTAGCTAATAGGACGTTAGCGCCCGATAGCTTGAGATAGTGGATCAAGTTTGGCCAAAGCTCTGTTTCCATGATGATGCAGTATTTAGGTGCGACTTGCTTTACAAAACGCTTGGCACACCATGCCAAATCAAAAGGCAAGTAACAGTGCTGCACACTATCACCAAAGGCGCGAGTGACCTCGGCAGAACCTGTTGGGCTAGTTGTGGTAATGGTAATAGTTAGCTTAGGGTGCTGCTGCTGGATCTGTTTAATTAGCGGAATCGCCGCTAAGGTCTCCCCCATTGATACTGAATGGACTAAGAGGTCGGTCCGATTTAATTTTTTAAAGCCGAAGCGCTCTGCCCAGCGGCCACGGTAGTCCTTACTTTTAAAGGCGCGTACAGCAAGGTAAACCAACAATAGAGGACTAATTAAGTATAGGGCTATCGAATAAAGGCTGCGATTCATGAAATTGGGTACTTTCGTGAGTTTTACTTGAAGAATTAAGCTAATGCTAACATGATAGTCGCAGCTTAACGTAATTACACTCGTGTGATTTAAACAAGATGGCGCACAAGGAAAGGCCCTTAAATAGCCTATTACGTGCCGACTTAACCATTATACTGGATATTAATCATTTAGGATGAATATGAAGACCCGTGACAAAATCGTACAAGCCAGTTTAGAGTTGTTTAATGAACACGGCGAAAGAGCTATCACAACCAATCATATCGCCGCCCACCTAAATATCAGTCCCGGTAACCTTTATTATCACTTTCGCAATAAAGAAGACATCATTCGCTCAATCTTCAGCCTTTATGAGCAACACCTAGAATCAGGCTTTCAGCCTTATATCGATAAAGAGGTTGATGTTGACCTGTTAATTGGCTACTTCGATGCGATGTTTTACACCCTATGGCAGTTTCGCTTTATGTATGCCAACCTTGCAGACATCCTTAGTCGCGATGAAACCTTAAAAAATCGTTATCTTAAGGCGCAGCAAGACGTATTGGCACGCTCGACGGGTGTACTAGAAAAACTAAACCATGATGGCTTTCTCGCAGTCCATCAAGAAGATATAAAACCACTGGCCGATACAATTAAGATGCTAGTCAGCTTCTGGATCAGCTACAAACTCACTCAGACCCAATCAAATATTGGCTCAATCACTAAAGAGTCGCTATACGAAGGTTTATTACGTGTGATTATGCTGTTTAAATCCTATGCAACGCCAAGCTCGCAAGCCACGTTTGTGAGGCTAGAAGAGCATTACCGCTCGCAAATGCTTTAATCCTCAAGTGAGCAAATCAAGCGTATAGGCCATAATCTATACGCTAAAAATCACCACCGCATAGCCTCATAATTGTCGCCACCCACCGGCAAAAGTTACCCACAGGTAACGCATTAGTTTATCTAATGTTACTTCAAGCTATCCCCTAATCTAAATAATCCCTTGCTATACCTTAAAAAAAAGGCTGTAGAGCCGCGTAAATTAAGGTTAAAATGCCGCCACTCCAATACTCAAAATAATGCTAATTAAGGAGAATAAAGGTGCCTAAGACCTCATTCTACAACCAGATAAATCAACAGCTTGCTGACGTAAAAGCCGAAGGCTTATATAAAAGCGAACGCGTCATTGTTTCTCCTCAACAAACGGCAATTGAAGTCAATGGCGATAAAGTCATCAATTTTTGCGCCAATAACTACCTTGGCTTGGCCAATCACCCAGAACTCATCAAAGCTGCTCAAGGCGGTCTCGATGCCCACGGTTTTGGCATGGCATCTGTGCGCTTTATTTGTGGAACTCAAGATATCCATAAGACACTTGAGGCAAGCCTTAGCGAATTCTTAGGCATGGAAGACACCATTCTTTATTCTTCGTGCTTCGATGCTAACGCGGGTCTGTTTGAAACCTTATTGAGTGCCGAAGATGCCATTATTTCTGACGCGCTAAACCACGCCTCTATCATCGATGGTGTGCGTCTTTGTAAAGCTAAGCGTTTCCGTTATGCCAACAACGACATGGCCGATCTTGAAGCGCAGCTAAAAGCAGCTAAAGAAGCGGGCGCACGCAACATCATGATCGCCACTGACGGCGTATTCTCAATGGACGGCGTTATCGCCAACCTAAAAGGTGTGTGTGATCTGGCCGACCAGTACGGCGCACTGGTCATGGTTGATGACTCACACGCTGTGGGCTTTGTTGGTCAAGAAGGTCGTGGTACTCACGAGTATTGTGAAGTGATGGACCGCGTCGACATTATCACTGGCACATTAGGTAAGGCTCTTGGTGGGGCTTCAGGTGGATTCACCTCAGGTAAGAAAGAGGTGATCGACTGGTTGCGTCAACGTTCTCGCCCTTATCTATTCTCAAACTCATTGGCCCCTTCAATCGTCACCGCCTCTATCCACGTACTTGAAATGCTCAAGTCTGGCCAAGCGCTACGTGAAGCGGTTTGGGAAAACAGTCGTTACTTCCGTGAAAAAATGTCTGCTGCAGGCTTCACCCTTGGTGGGGCTGACCATGCAATTATCCCTGTGATGATTGGCGATGCAAAGCTGGCTGGTGATTTTGCTAACCGTCTATTAACTGAAAACATCTACGTCATCGGTTTCTCTTTCCCTGTGGTACCAAAAGGCCAGGCACGTATTCGTACGCAAATGTCTGCAGCCCACACTAAAGAGCAGATTGACAAAGCGATTGAAGCCTTTACCCGTATCGCCAAAGAGATGGGCATTATCAGCTAAAATTAAACCTGTAGGGCTACGTATGTAGCCCTTCTTGAATGACATTTAGCAAGCTGCAAACGCTAGCTTGTAATAGGTTATAAAATGAAAGCACTGAGCAAGTTAAAGTCAGAAGAAGGCATCTGGATGGTTGATGCGCCTAAGCCAGAAGTGGGCCATAACGATCTACTGATTAAAATCCGTAAAACGGCTATTTGTGGTACCGATGTTCATATCTATAACTGGGACGAATGGTCGCAAAACACGATTCCAGTGCCTATGGTTGTTGGTCACGAATATGTCGGCGAAGTCGTTGGTATGGGCCAAGAGGTTCGTGGCTTTACTATTGGCGATCGCGTATCTGGCGAAGGCCATATCACTTGCGGCCATTGCCGTAACTGCCGCGGTGGACGTACTCACCTATGCCGTAACACCTCTGGTGTGGGTGTAAACCGTGAAGGTGCCTTTGCAGAGTACTTAGTTATTCCGGCCTTTAACGCCTTTAAAATCCCAGATGATATCTCGGATGACTTAGCATCTATCTTCGATCCATTTGGTAACGCTGTTCACACTGCACTGTCATTTGATCTAGTCGGTGAAGACGTGCTAATCACGGGCGCAGGTCCAATCGGTATCATGGCTGCGGCCGTTTGTCGTCACGTAGGTGCGCGCCATGTGGTGATTACTGACGTCAACGAATACCGTCTAGAATTGGCAGAGAAAATGGGCGCTACCCGCGCCGTTAACGTTGCCAAAGAAAGCTTAGAAGATGTAATGCAAGAACTTGGCATGACTGAAGGCTTTGATGTTGGTCTTGAGATGTCAGGCGTGCCAAGTGCATTCCACTCTATGCTCGATACCATGAACCATGGCGGCAAGATTGCTATGCTAGGTATTCCAGGTGGCGAAATGGCTATCGATTGGAGCAAGGTGATCTTTAAAGGCTTAATCATTAAAGGCATTTATGGCCGTGAAATGTTTGAGACTTGGTACAAGATGGCCAGTCTTATCCAATCAGGCCTAGATATCTCGCCAATCATCACTCACCATTACAGTATTGATGAGTTCCAACAAGGTTTCGATGCAATGCGTTCAGGCCAATCTGGTAAAGTTATCTTAAACTGGGATTAAATTATTAGCCTGTTTAACTTTTAATCTGTTAAACATAACGCTAATTATTGACTCTACAAAGGGGCTGTAATACGTCATTGCGAGTATTCCATCCCCGTTATATCTATCAAACAATACAGGTTTACTATGTCAGCGTTTCAACACCTTAGCGTTAATCAACTTATCCAGATGCAAGCAGAATCAAGTGAGCTGCAAATCGTCGATATCCGAGATGCGGCAAGCTATGAAGCAGGCCATATTACTGGCGCGGTTAATCTAACCAATGACAACTTGGCCCACTATATTAGCGATGCCGATATGGATCTGCCGCTCATAGTAGTTTGCTATCATGGAATTAGTAGCCAAAGTGCAGCGACCTACCTCAATGAGCAAGGCTTTGATGACGTCTTTAGCTTAGATGGCGGATACAGTGCCTGGCACCAAGCCAACCTATAAACCAGCGTGAGGGTAAATTAATGATCGAGATTGGCAGGCTCCCCAATAGCCGAGCAGCGCAGGCTCTCATTGACTACCTAAAAGGGCTTCACATTGACTGCGAACTGATGCCAACCGAGCAAGGTGTGGCACTGATGATCCATGACCAAAATCACTTCGACAGAGCCCACCGTGAATACCAAGCCTTTATTCATAACCCCTATGACGAAAAGTATCTCGCAGCATCTTGGGAAAATGGCGATACTCACACCAAGCTTGATTACGGTAATCCGAGTCTGCAACTCGTTAGCCAGTTTATAACAGGGGCCGGCCCGCTGACTCTGCTCGTCTTTTTTACCTGTGTCGTCATCTATGCTGCAATGAGTCTTGGGTTTGCCAACCCTATTTTTGAACAATTATCATTTTTCGGTGCGACACCTTCAGCAACGCTAAGTGAGTTTTGGCGGATCTTTACTCCCAGCCTAATGCACTTCTCCGCCATGCATATTATCTTTAACTTGCTGTGGTGGTGGTACCTGGGTGGCAAGATAGAAAATAAAATCGGCTTTACCCCGCTGTTTATTCTGCTCATCGTTGGCGGTACTCTGCCTAACATCTTGCAATACTATATGGCAGGGCCAAACTTCGGCGGATTGTCGGGGGTAGTCTATGCTGTTGTCGGTTACACGTGGATAATGGGAGTTAAGCGGCCAGAATCAGGTATTGGGCTTCCACCAGCTTATATCGGTTTTATGCTCTTATGGCTGGTACTGGGCTTCACCGACATGTTTGGCTTGTCTATCGCTAACGGGGCACATCTTGGTGGTCTGCTTGTTGGCGTTATTCAAGGGTTTATTGACAGTAAATCCCGCAAGTTTTAGCCGTAACTATAGCTTAAGAGGCTTGACGTGATGTTAAAGCACGCACTCAGCGTGAATATCACCTTTATACAGACAGCTAACATATAGCCCGCTCCTTGCGGGCTAACAATCATCACCACTTAACAAAGAATACAGCAGCAAGCTTTATTCATATTAAGCCCTAAGCCATCTCAAGTACTTTTGTAACTAATTTACTGATCCCAGAGTGCGCCTCAACAATATTACTGGCCAACATATAGGCTGGGGTACTCACAACTTTGTGTTGCTCATCAACCACAATATCATCAACAGAAACGGCATGATGCTGTCCGCCTTGCCGTTCAAAGGCTGCTGCAGTGCCCTCATCTGAACCAATCGTGCCACATACTCCTTGGCCGTACAGTTTCGGGATCATAATTGGCGAGATACAGATAAAGCCCACCGGCTTATGCGCGCTGGCAAATTGTGAAATAAAGCGTTCAACACTCGGCTCAACCGAATGTTCAGCCCCTGTTACCGCAAAATCACATAAGTTCTTGGCTGCACCGAAACCACCGGGGATCACCAAAGCGTCAAATTCGTTAATATTCAGTTCGTCTACAGCTTTAATTTCACCACGAGCAATTCTTGCTGACTCAACTAAAACATTGCGGCTTTCGCCCTCTTGCACTTCGCCAGTTAAATGATTCACTACATGGTATTGAGGGATATTAGGCGCGAAACATTGATAACTTGCACCGGCTTTAGTGATCTCCAATAACGCTAAAACTGATTCATGTAACTCAGTGCCATCATAAACGCCGCTACCACTCAAAAGAACTGCTACTTTTTTCATTAAAAAGCCTCTTTATATATCATATTGTTTTAACAAATTTGTAATAAACCGCTTGATCAGATTATTTATCATGCTAAGTTAGGTCAACACTTTATCAAGTGAATAATATTTAACCAAGGAATGGGTTCAAAATACGCATAAAAATAAAAAGTCCACATAATTAGTTCAAATAGCCAAAATAAAACTCACTTCACACATTTAATTTTATCGGCTACTTTTCAACAACTTAAGAGCTACCGCTCTTACTCCTCTTTTTTATCAAGATCGAGTTACCCTGTTCCATTCACAGAGTTATCCACAGGCTGTGTAACATTTTTACGTGGCCGAAATTGCCCTTATATGGCATGCTAGCGCCATCATCGAATACCGATAAACGAATACTAAACTATGCCTAAAATTGCCGATAACCCTTTAATTCTTGTGGATGGTTCTTCTTACCTTTACCGCGCTTACTATGCACCACCTCACCTAACGAATTCTAAAGGGGAAGCAACCGGTGCCGTCTACGGCGTAATCAATATGCTTCGCAGCCTGATTAACCAATATAAGCCATCACAAATGGCTGTGGTGTTTGACGCAAAAGGCAAAACATTCCGCAACGACATGTATTCAGAATACAAGGCTCAGCGCCCGCCAATGCCTGATGATCTGCGCAATCAGATTGAACCACTACACAGAATCATTAAGGCGCTCGGTTTACCTCTAGTGTGTATTTCAGGGGTTGAAGCCGATGACGTGATTGGTACTATCGCAACTCAAGCAAGTAAAGAGGGTCGCGCGGTTCTTATCAGTACTGGTGATAAAGATATGGCGCAGTTAGTTGATGATAATGTCACACTAATCAATACCATGACCAACACCATCATGGGGCCTACAGAGGTTACCGAAAAGTTTGGCGTCGGTCCGGAATTAATCATCGACCTATTAGCCTTGCAAGGTGATAAAGCCGATAACATTCCAGGTTTACCTGGTGTGGGAGAGAAAACTGCGCTGGCAATGCTAACCGGAGCGGGGAGTGTTGAACAGATTTTAGCGGCTCCAGAGAAAATGCCTGAACTCGGATTCCGTGGTTCTAAAACAATGCCCGCTAAAATCATTGAGCATGCAGATATGCTCAAACTAAGTTATGAACTAGCGACCATCAAATTAGACGTAGAGCTTGAGCAAGATTGGCATCAACTATCAATTGAGCCAGCAAATAAAGACGAGCTCATTAAGTGTTACGGTGAGATGGAGTTTAAACGCTGGTTAGCAGAAGTACTCGATAACAAAGACGACAAAGCCACGGCTGCGGACTCTGAAGATGATGCGCCAGCAGCAAAGCTTGATATCGCAGTTGAGTACGAGACAATTCTTACCCTAGAGCAACTCGACAGCTGGATTGAAAAATTAAAGTCTGCCGAGCTGGTTGCCATTGATACGGAAACCACAAGCCTTAACTACATGGAAGCCAAGCTAGTCGGGATCTCTTTTGCGGTTGAAGCAGGTAAAGCCGCTTATTTGCCGATTGCTCATGACTACGTTGATGCACCAGAGCAACTAGATAAAGCCGTTGTGTTTGAAAAGCTGCAGCCACTACTTGAAGATGAAAATCTTAAAAAAGTTGGCCAAAACCTTAAGTATGACATCAGCATTTTGGCTAATGCAGGAATTACCCTACGCGGTGTACAATTTGACACCATGCTTGAGTCTTACGTGTTTAACTCTGTCGCTTCAAAGCACAACATGGATGATTTAGCGCTTAAGTACCTTGGCCACAAGAACATCAGTTTCGAAGAAATTGCAGGTAAAGGGGTTAAACAGATCACCTTTAACCAAATTCCACTTGAAACAGCCGCGCCATATGCCGCAGAAGATGCCGATATCACCCTGCGCCTGCATCAGCACCTTTGGTCGAGACTAGAAAAACTGCCAGAACTTGCCAGCGTATTCACTGATGTTGAGTTGCCACTGATCAATACTTTATCGAATATCGAGCGCCAGGGTGTATTGATCGATAGCATGTTGCTAGGTCAACAAAGTGAAGAGCTAGCGCGCAAAATTGATGAGCTCGAACACAAGGCTCACGAGATCGCAGGCCAAGCATTTAACCTCAGCTCTCCCAAGCAGCTACAAGAATTGTTTTTTGAAAAACTCGGCTACCCGATTATCAAGAAAACCCCTAAGGGTGCGCCGTCAACAGCAGAAGAGGTGCTGGTTGAGCTTGCGCTAGATTACCCGCTACCTAAGATCATCTTAGAGCACCGTAGCCTTGCAAAGCTAAAGAGCACCTACACAGATAAACTACCATTGATGGTTAATGCTCAAACAGGTCGAGTACATACTAGCTATCATCAAGCGAATGCAGCCACGGGTCGTTTGTCATCAAGTGAACCTAACTTGCAGAACATCCCAATTCGTACCGAAGAGGGGCGCCGCATTCGCCACGCATTTATCGCACCTGAGGGTAAAAAGATCCTCGCGGCCGACTACTCGCAAATCGAACTTAGAATTATGGCTCACCTATCACAAGACAAGGGGCTACTCACCGCCTTTGCCGAAGGAAAAGATATCCATAAAGCAACTGCGGCAGAGGTCTTCGATGTCGATTTTAGCGAGGTAAGCTCAGATCAGCGTCGCCGCGCGAAAGCGGTTAACTTCGGTTTAATTTATGGTATGTCGGCATTTGGCTTAGCCAAGCAGCTTGATATTCCTCGCGCTGAAGCACAAAGCTATATCGACACTTACTTTAAGCGCTACCCAGGCGTGCTCAAGTATATGGAAGAAACCCGCGCTATAGCAGCCGATCTCGGTTATGTATCGACACTATTTGGTCGTCGTCTTTACCTACCTGCTATTAAAGATAGAAATGCTATGCGCAGACAAGCGGCCGAACGTGCTGCGATCAACGCACCTATGCAAGGCACAGCTGCTGACATTATCAAAAAGGCAATGATCAATATTGCTAACTGGATTGAAACTGAAACAAACGGCGAAATCATCATGATCATGCAGGTGCACGATGAATTGGTGTTTGAAGTCGATGAAGCCAAAGCAGACAGCTTACAAGCTAAGGTGTGTGAGCTAATGGCCGCTGCGGCAAAACTCGATGTAGAACTACTCGCAGAAGCTGGACTTGGTGACAACTGGGAACAAGCTCACTAATTTGCTGCCAATCAAATTAAGCGCAATGACATTAGCTGACAGTCCCACACTGTCAGCTTTTTTATCTCTTCTTCCCATCCTATTTTTTGCAGCACTATACACTCTCAGAGCCGCGCCAGAACCGCTGTGATATTTTTAAGCTAGAACAGCAAGTATCAACTTTAAAATTAGATGTTTATATGAAATATTTCGATCAATAACTGTGCTTTTATTGAGCACAAGTTGAGATATCCATCACATTATTGTGTGTTTTTTACAAAAACAGTTTTTCATATAGCGGTTAATGGAGTAATATTCTCTGCGTAGGGTACAGAGGTTAAGATGTTCTATCTTTCAGACCTTTTTTTTACGTTTACTACTCTGTAGTAAATGGCCAAATTATGGCGCCTCAGCAAATCTAATTTGCTGGGGCTTTTTTTCGTCTGAAATAAATTTTAGAGTAATTACTTTAAATTGAATAAAATTCGAGTTATGCTGTGTTCATTGAGCGATATCAACACTGTTTGATTGAACTTGAGTCTTGTTGAATTTAGCTTCTCCCCAAAAGAGCTATTTTACGCCGATGGTTTTTCCGTCGGTTTTTTTTTGCCTCATTTTCACTATTTTTCCTAAAAAAATACCAAAAAAAACGCCCCTTAAAAGGAGCGTTATGTATCAGTTTGGCCTGACGTAAAAGTTACTCTTTGCCAGCTTCTGATTGAGCAGCTATCGCATCGGCTTGAATTTGTTGCATCAACCATTCAGGCTTACACCAACCATCAAGAATACCGAGCACCTTGCTCTTACCAATTCCTTTTAATGAAGAAAAAGGCTCAACCTTTACAGCATCTTCGAAGTTGCTCAGTTTCTTACGAACTTCGTTAACCATCTTCATTCTGGCGCTTTGACCAAGCTTATCAGCTTTAGTTAATAGCGCTAAAACAGGGATATGGCTTTCAACGGCCCACTCAATCATCTGCATATCAAGATCTTTTAGCGGATGACGAATATCCATCAGTACGACAACGCCGCTCAAACAATCACGCTTAAGCAAGTATTCACCCAACGCCTGCTGCCACTTAAGTTTAAGTGCTAAAGGTACTTGAGCAAAACCATAACCTGGTAAGTCGACCAGACGGCGGTGCTTATCCAACTTAAAAACGTTAATTAACTGCGTACGTCCAGGTGTTTTACTGGTTCGAGCAATTTTTTGCTCCGACAGTAAATTCAGAGCACTCGACTTACCCGCGTTAGAACGACCCGCAAACGCAATTTCTACCCCAACGTCGCCAGGGAGGTATTCATTCAAGTGCGCAATATCTGGCGCACTAATTAAAAACTCTGCTTTACGGAAATCGATACGAGATTCACTCACAATTAACTCCAAAACTTTTTTCAACTAACTTGGTTAAATATCGAAGAGTTGCTTACATTTTCACAATTTCGTGTAAAATATTACCCCGATCACATAAAATACATTTTATCACGCTTGCGGGTCTTCCTAGTAAGCTCAAGACAAATATTTTAATAAGAAGTTGGAACGCCATGAAAAAGTTAGCTCTTGCGCTGTCTGTTTTAGCCACAATCTCTTCACCTGCAATGGCAGAAGGAAATGCCGAAGCCGGAAAAACTAAAGCCATCGTTTGTTCTGCTTGCCACGGTGTTGACGGCAACAGCATGATAGACATGTACCCAAACCTTGCTGGTCAACACAGTACATACCTAGAAAAACAATTACATGATTTCCGCAGTGCAGCACAGACTGGCGGAAAAGAAGGTCGTATGGACCCTATCATGGGTGGCATGTCTGTCGCGCTTAGCGATCAAGACATTGCAGATATCTCTGCATTTTATGCTAGCCAAGCTAAGAAAGATATCGAAGTTAAAGATGTCCCAGAGCTCGGTGCGCAACTCTATAAGAATGGCGATGCAGCACGTGGCATCACAGCGTGTATTGCGTGTCATGGACCTGGTGGTAAAGGTGCTGAACTTGCAGGCTTCCCTGCAATCGATGCCCAACATGCCAATTATATCAAGATCCAGCTAAATAAGTTCCACGATACAAATCGTAACAACGACTTAAATGGCATGATGCAAGACATCGCGAAAAAGCTAAATAGCGATGACATTGACGCATTATCTAAATATATATCAAGCCTTAAGTAAATATTAGCGACATCTTAAGAGGACGGCAAACCCGTCCTTTTTTATATCATTATGTTTACGTTTACGTAAACTACGCGCAAAACCCTCTTGACAGAGATCACAGATTTAGGTTTAAATAGCCCCCGTACCGAGATGAACCCAACTGTTAGTACAATAAATTATTTAATAATAACTATCAGATTTCGGTATTTGTACGTTTAAGATATAAGAATAAATTAACTAAATAATAATAATATTATTGAGACCACTCTCTAAAAATAATAAGAGTCGAGATTTCAATTTGAAGTCCAGGTCGTAAGAATTTTAGTAAGGATTGGTTAGGAAGGCCAATATCGCTATTTAGCATTAAACCTTACATTCAGAGAAACAGCACCAACAGGAACGTATTTGTAGGATACAGATACAGCATAGGAAGCTATTGCTTAGGATGCACTTGCGGGAAGCTTGTTATCACTGGAAGATACTTAAAAAAATATACAGGGATGGTTACTTAGGCGTCATTGGATGGACGAATAAAAATTAGGATGTGTCTTTAAAGACCATCTACGGAAACTGTTGTCAGGAAGGCGACAGGTCTAAAAATAAAGTGTCGGGAAGACCACCAACTAAAAGACATGCATGGAAAGCAGACAAAAAATAAGATGGATATTGACCGGGATAGTCACATAGCAAGTATGGATACTTGAAATCAGAATTGGTGCCGATTGGCACTTTTATAGAGGCGACAGATTAATCTGTCGCCTTTTTTTATTTCTCGCTCTACTATCTTCATTTATACTCAAATTAATTAAGTCATTGGTTTAGCTAATATATGCGCAGATGCCCTCTTTGTCATAGTGATAATACCGTACGGTTTTTCGCCGACAAAAAGCGCTGCCTGTATCATTGCCACCAATGCCAGCTGGTATTTGCCGACGCTAACTCACACCTCCCCCCTAGCGCTGAGCAGCAAAAGTACCGACTAGCCAGTAATAAACAAAAATCACTCGCGCGTTTTATCCTGGAGCTTATCGAGCAGTGTGAAGATGGGCACACACCTTTATTAGGCCTTAACTTTGGCCGCACTCTAGATAGCAAAACCTTACTGAAAATCAGTAAAAAAGGTCATCAACTCAACCAGTATGACCCCAGTCTTGCACCGTGGAACCGTTCCCTTAAGCAAGAATATGACTTCATCTGCTGCTATCGAGTGTTTGAGCATTTCCGCTTTCCCTATAAAGAATGGGAGCTGCTTAGCCACTTACTTAAACCCGGTGGCTGGATGGCAATTTGCACACCATTACTCAGTCAATTGAGTGCATTTGATAAGTGGCACCATAAGAATAATCTGACTCATGTCAGCTTTTATCAGCAAGCAACCTTTGAGTTCCTAGCAAACAAGGTCGGTTTTAAGCTATTATTTGCAGCAAATGATCTCATTCTGGTGCAAAAACCATCAGGATCTGATATAACACGCGACCAAACTTCCGTTGTTGCATGAGCTAAGCCGCTTTGCAGCAATAGAGTCTTTAAAGTTATCGAGATAAGCAATCATGTCCCGTAGTAAGAAAACGCGTAAGAGCAACGAAAATGCTCCTAAATTAGCCCCAAGAACCAAGAAGAAAGATCGAGTTCTTGCAGGCAAAAAACAAGTTGCTGGCAATAAAGCGGGAAGTCGTCATAACGCTTCGATGATTGAAAGCCAAGCTAACGGTGGTAAAGCTAAGAATGCAGACCCACGTCACGGCAGCAAAAAGCCAGTTCAACTGAATATCGCTGCTGAAGTGAAAGTTGAGAAGAAGCCAAAAGGGCCGAAACTGACTGATGAGCAGAAATTATTGAAGCTTGAGGAAGATCCAAGACTCAATAGCCTACTCGATATGCTTGAAGAAGGTAAAAATCTCAGTCAAGACGATCAAACTTGGTTAAACAAGCAGTTAAACCAAATTGAAGCCCTAATGGACAGACTCGGCATTAATGACGAAGAAGACCATGCGCCGAAAAACAAAAAGGCCGTTAGTGATGACGACCTATTTGATAAGTTCGAGTCTGGTGCAGATCTGTTAAAAGACTACTTCGACAAAGACTAAATTCGTATATATAAAATCTATGGCATCTTTATTGATGCCATTTTTTTATCCATAATCACCACCTGTATCTCACTCCTACCAACTAGGGTTTAGTATGACAACTGCCTTTATTGTGCTCGGCGTACTTATCATCATCGCGCTGACTGCTTATGCGACCTACCTGCTTATTCAAGTTCGCAAACAAAAACAGCGCCAATTAAAACGCGAACAAGAGCAAGCACAAGCCGCTAAAGCCAAATCAGACGAACTGCTCGACAATATCCGATATATCGCAACCGCTATGCTACAAGAGCGCTGTGAGTTATCTGAAGGCGTAATGCGTATCGCAAAGCTTTTTCAACTCATCGGTATGGCTGAGCTTGTTGAGAACCAATACCCAGCTACGTTTGCCCATTTCGACGTCATCAAAGCGCATCCAATCAAAGAACAGCGTAAAAGCTTAGATAAACAGCAGCGCATGAAGCTAGATTACGCTCGCATGCGTTCAGAAGGTGAATTAGAGGCAAAAATCCTCGAAGAAGCCAAACTACTGAGTGAATTTAAGTCAGAATCACTCCACTAGAGCTGAAGACGACATAGAGCTTGCAGTCATTAAAGGCCGAATCTAAGTCGCAGATATGGCCTATTTTGCTTATATAGGGTGAGTCTGTGCACAAAATCTTCTAAAGAGCACAGACAGATACCTTATTTTCAGCGATATTCAGTCATACTTTGCTACCCACATTAAATTTTTACAACATGGATCAAGGTTATTCAACAAATAACCATGCATACTTCACATGTTGCTAAACTATACGCCGGAGGACACGCCTTGAAGCAGCCCACCCCAATTAGTTGGGATCAGTCAATGATCGAAAAGTACAATTATAGCGGTCCACGTTATACTTCTTATCCGACGGCCTTGGAATTCGATGATTCGTTTACCGAGGAAAAATTGCTGACTTCGATTAAGAACAGCAAGAGTGACAAACTTTCACTGTATATTCACATTCCTTTCTGCGCCAAGCTTTGTTACTACTGTGGCTGCAATAAAGTCATCACTCGTCACCAGCATAAAGCCGATCAGTATATTGAATACCTAGCGGCAGAAATCGTTAAACGTGCACCTCTGTTTAAAGATTATTTAGTGACCCAAATTCATTGGGGTGGCGGTACACCGACATTCCTAACGCCTGAGCAAATCCTTAAGCTATCAGCACTCATCAAAGCCAACTTTAATGTTGCCGATGTGGGCGAATACTCAATTGAAGTCGATCCACGTGAAATCGAACTTTCAATGCTAGACACCCTTAAAGAAGCCGGTTTCAACCGTATTTCTATCGGTGTTCAGGATTTCAATAAGAAGGTACAGATCGCAGTAAACCGCGAGCAAGACGAGCAGTTTATCTTCGACCTGATGGCGCGCGCCAAAGAGCTAGGCTTTGTTTCAACTAACATCGACCTGATCTATGGTTTGCCACACCAGACGCCTGAAACATTTGCTGAAACCATGCAACGCGTTCTAGATTTGAATCCAGATCGCCTATCTGTATTTAACTACGCTCACCTGCCATCACGTTTTGCGGCGCAGCGTAAGATTAAAGATGAAGACTTAGCGTCGCCACAGCAAAAGCTTGATATGTTGCATCAAACTATCGAGACCTTAACGGGGGCGGGTTACCAATACATTGGTATGGACCATTTTGCTAAGCCAGATGATGAGCTTTCAATCTTACAGAACGAAGGACGTCTGCACCGTAACTTCCAAGGTTACACGACTCAAGAAGAGTGTGATCTGTTAGGTCTTGGTGTGTCATCAATCAGCCAAATTGGCGATTGTTATGCACAGAACCAAAAAGACATTCGCCCATACTTCGAATCAATCGATGCTAATGGTCATGCGCTCTGGAAAGGCTGTAGCTTAAACCGTGACGATGAAATTCGTCGTGTAGTTATCAAGCAGCTAATCTGTCACTTCGACCTCGATATGGCGTTAATTGAAGAGAAGCTGAACATCAACTTCGAAGAGTACTTCGCAGAAGATTTAAAGCTGCTGCAAACCTTTATCGATGATAAATTAGTCGACATCACAGACCGCAAGATCACTATCAGCCCAACAGGCCGCCTATTGATCCGTAATATCTGCATCTGTTTCGATGTTTACTACCGTGAGAAAGCAAGACAACAGCAGTTCTCTCGCGTTATCTAATCTTGCGTTAGATACAAAAAAAACCGGCATTAGCCGGTTTTTTTGTATCTATAAGTCCAAAAATGCTCTTAGTGACTCCTTTCCCCCAAACCTGCAAACACTTCTAGTCACATTTAGTTTAATTTTCATTGGTGATCTTTGTAAGCTGTGACGGCATAATCAAGCTGAAAATTAAAACAATAATGGACAGTTTATGTATAAGTACCTACTTCCCTCTGTGTTGGTATTAGGCCTAAGTGCCTGCCAAACTACGACAACAACCGCCCCACAACAAGGTGTCAGCACCCAACAAGTTGCCAGTAATACCCAGCTACAATCACTTATCGATGCCGCTTGGCAAATCTCCTTAGACTCAAGCCCAAGCTTCGCCTATTCACTGGGTAACAAGAGTGCAGCCGGAAAGCTACAAGACTTGTCCCCCGCCACACTTGAAGCACTCGATCAGCGCAAGCAAGTGTTGTTGCAGCAATTAGTAAAGATAGACAAAAATAGCTTAAGTAAAGAAGATGCAATTAACGCGCAGATCCTGCAAGACCAACTGCAAAACGATGTTGACCAATATCGCTACAAAGATCATTACATGCCCATATCGGCCGAAGGAGGATTTCATGCCTATATCGCCTCGATAGCTAAGGGACGCTTTGCTAAAGTCGAAGACTATCAAAACTATATTAAGCAACTGCAAGCACTGCCTAACTATTTTGAGCAGCAAATCTATTGGTTAAAGCAGGGACTCGCAAGCGGTATCACGCCAGCTAAAGCGACGCTAAAAGGCTTTGAAACCAGCATTACAGCCTTTATCGTGCCAGTTGAAGACAGTGGTTACTTCAAACCATTTACTCAGTATCCATCGCACTTTACCGAGGCAGAAAAAGCCCAATTAACGCAGCAAGGTCGCACCTTAATCCAAAGCACAGTGTTGCCCCAATACCAGGCCTTCTTCGATTTCATCACCATCGAATATATTCCTAACACCCGGATAAGCATCGCCACCTATGATCTTCCCGACGGTGAAGCCCTCTATGAAAACCGCGTACGCTATTACACCACTTTAGCGATGACATCAGATGAAGTACATCAACTAGGCTTACAAGAAGTGAAGCGCATTCGCGGTGAGATGCAGCAAATCATCGAACAAGTTGGCTTTGAGGGCAGTTTTGCCGAGTTCCTGCACTTTTTAAGAACCGATCCACAGTTTTACCCTAAAACAGCAGAAGAACTGCTAAAAGAAGCGGCCTTTATCGCCAAGAAAGCCGATGCCATGCTGCCAAAGTATTTTGGCAAACTACCGCGTCAGCCTTACGGTATTGAACCTGTTCCTGCACAAATCGCACCTAAATACACCACTGGACGCTATTCAGGTTCAAGCCGCGATGATGAGCCGGGTTATTACTGGGTCAATACCTATGCCCTAGATAAACGTCCACTATACGAAATGGAAGCGCTAACCCTACACGAAGCAGTGCCCGGGCATCACCTGCAGATAGCTCTAAACCAAGAGCTAACCAACCTGCCAGATTTTCGCCGCTACAGTTATATCTCGGCTTTTGGTGAAGGTTGGGGGCTGTATTCTGAATATCTCGGCCTAGAAGCTGGTTTCTACCAAGACCCTTATAGCAACTTTGGCCGCTTAACCTACGAAATGTGGCGCGCTGCGCGTCTAGTCGTCGATACCGGCATGCACGCTAAGGGCTGGACTCGCCAGCAAGCAATAGACTTTATGGCCAGCAATACAGCATTGTCGATGCATAACGTCACCACAGAGATTGACCGCTACATTAACTGGCCAGGACAAGCCCTGTCATACAAGATTGGCGAACTGACAATTAAACGTCTGCGCGCTCAGGCTGAAGCTGAGCTCGGTGAGCACTTCGATATTCGCGCCTTCCATGACGCCATATTAGCAAATGGGTCTGTACCTATGTCGATACTGGAGCAGCAGATAAACGATTTTATCGAGCAACAGAAAGCACAAATCTAAACTTACCCACAATAGAATAAGGCCGCGCTTGCGGCCTTATTTATTGATTAATCTTAATTCGTCTCTGCCAATCTATCGAACAAGTTTGTTACACTGCATGCAAGATCACCTAATAGAACTTATGCCATGTCGATAGCTACAGAGGCTTATATGACGAATACGCAAATTGCCAATTTTTCATCTGAGCACCATTTAAATAGTCCTGAGCAAAAAGTCTTTTGGCAACAGGTCACCCAAGCCACATTTAAGACTCGTGACGACATCACTTTGGCTTACGCCAAAATAACTCACCCGAATAGCATTGGCACCATTGTACTTAGCAATGGTCGGGTGGAGTCTTACCTAAAGTATAAAGAATTGATGTTTGATCTTTACCAGCAAGGCTATAGTTTATTTGCAATCGATCATCGAGGTCAGGGCCTGTCGGCACGCACGACCGCTAATCCGCATCTGGGATATATCGACAAGTTCCAGCGATATATCGACGATTTCGCAGAATTTGTCACTCATATTGTGAAACCAATACCAAGCGAAAACTATTATCTTGTTGGCCACTCTATGGGGGGAGCCATTGGCACTCTGTATCTACAGCAGCATCCAGCAACCTTTAAAGCGGCAGTATTTTCGGCCCCTATGTACGGCATAAAACTGCCTCTGCCTAGAGGTTTTATCCGCGGGTTAGCCTCATTGCTCGATAACCATCAGCAACCCAACTATATCTTGGGCGGCAAGGGATACCATGCCGAGCCATTTGATAAGAACGACCTGACAAATAGTAAACTGCGTTATGACGATTATCGTGAACTGTATCAGAAAACTCCACAACTGCAGTTAGGCTCACCGACTAATCATTGGTTGGTCGAATCAATCGACGCAGCCGCACGAGCGGAAGATGCCGCACGAAATAGTCAAATCCCTTTACTGATCCTGCAAGCGGAAGAAGACACAATCGTCGATAATCGCGCGCAAAAACGAGCGATTAACGGCTTATGTAAGCTGACTAAAATCCCTTATGCCCGCCATGAGATCTTTATGGAACGTGATAAGCCACGTAATCAAGCGCTCAACGTATTGCTCAGCTTTCTACAGCAAACACGCTAACGTTTAATCCAAAATTAAAAAAGGGATAGCGCGGCGCTATCCCTTTTTTGTGTTCAATTAACCTAACTGCCCTGCAACCATTAGCTCCCGAGTCTCTGGGATCTCATTATAAGACAGCACATGTAGCCCGCGAGCAAAGGCTAGCGCATAGCGAGCCAAGATAGGCCGTAATTGCGGTGACACCAACAATAGCGGACTGTGGCCATGCTCTTTTGCTTGCGCCAATAACTGCGGCATACGTTGCTGCAACTGGGCCAGCAATTGAGGATCGACCGGAAAACTATCGAGCGAGCCTTTACCTTGCTGCTGAGATTGATTAAGCGCTGACATCAGAGTTTGTTCTAGTTCAGGTGCCAGAGTCATGACATTGAGCTTAGGCTCAGTACCCACAATAGAATGCAAAATAGAGTGACGCAGCGCGCAGCGTACATCGGCTGCAAGCAACACAGGATCTTTACTATTTTCACTGCAATCAAGCAAAGTGGTGGCAATGGTGCGAATATCTTTCAGCGACACCTGCTCTTTAAGCAGTAAACGATACACCTTCAACTGTAAAATTGGCGTTAGGGCGCTATTGAGTGACTCAGCCAATTTTGGACTTTGCTTGGCTAAGCGGTCACTCAAGGCAAGCACATCATCATGCTGCAACATATCAGGCAACGACTCACGAATAAGCTTACTCACATGAGTTGCAATAACCGTAGCGTTATCCACCACGGAGTACCCAAGGTTTAGCGCTTTAGCTTTATTGTCTTGCTCAATCCAGATGGCATCCATCTGATAGGCTGGCTCCTTGGTGATGACTCCATCTATATCACCAAACACAGGGCCACTCTTAATCGCCATTAGACGTTCAGGTTCCAGCTCTGCGGTAACGACCGGGTTCCCCATCAAATTAATCTGGTATGCATTGGGAGCCAGCGACAAGTTATCGCGGACCCGCACTTCAGACAGCAAAAAACCCGCCTGCTCAGACAAGGTGCGACGGATCCCGGTTAAACGCTTTTGCAGTTCAGCGCCTTTGCTGCGCTCAACTAAATGCACCAAGCGATAACCTAAACGTACCTCGATTAAATCGGTATAAGGTAATGCGTCCCAACTCGGCGCCGAAGGTTCACTTAGGCTAGTTTCCCGTAATTGTTCTACTTTAGATTCAGCAATTTCTGGCTGAAGTTGACTCTGCTTCCAAGCCACAAATCCTAAGATGACAGCAAATGACAAGAACACAAACGTTGGCATACCAGGCACGATGCCAAGAATAAACATGACCCCCGCTGAGGTGACTAACGTTTTAGGGTTTGCCAACAACTGCTGACGCAATTGCTCTGGCATCTCTTCAGCATCAGAGACACGCGTTACGATAATTGCGGCAGCGGTTGCGAGTAGCAACGACGGTATTTGCGCTACCAAGCCATCACCAATCGTCAATAATGCATAGGTCTTAAATGCTTCACTGGTGCTGAGATCATGCATGAAAATACCGATCGCCAAACCACCGAGCATATTAATCACTAAGATCAAAATACTGGCAATCGCGTCACCACGCACAAACTTAGAGGCACCATCCATCGAGCCATAGAAGTCGGCTTCACGCGCAACCTCTTGACGTCTATCTCTGGCCTGATCCTGTGACAATACACCGGCATTCAGGTCGGCATCAATTGCCATCTGCTTACCGGGCAAAGCGTCTAGGGTGAAACGTGCCGACACCTCTGAAATTCGCTCGCCACCTTTGGTGATCACCACAAAGTTAATGATCATCAAGATTAAGAAAATCACCGCACCGACAACATAGTTGCCGCCGATCACCACCTCACCAAAGGCCTGAATCACTTTACCTGCAGCATCTCCCCCTTCATGGCCTTCAATCAATACCACTCGAGTCGAGGCCACGTTTAGCGTTAAACGCAGTAAAGTCGCAAGCAGCAAGACGGTCGGGAATACCGAAAACTCTAATGGCCTACGAATTGAAACACCCACCAATAGCACCATCACTGCGAGCACAATATTGAAGGTAAATAAGATATCCAATAACCATGGCGGCAATGGCAAGATCACCATAGCCAAGACTGCAAGTAGCATGATTGGAATGCCGATATAGCCTGGGCTACCGGCAAAAGTACGCTTAAACCAGTTCATTAATACAAATAACCTTTAATCATGTTGTAAATTTTTAGGAATATAGAAGTGTGGCAAAGGCTCAGGCTTAGCCTGTTTGCCTTGTCTTGCCGCTCTCAGTTGCATCACATAACTCAGAATGTGGGCGATAGCGACAAATAAGCCCGCTGGGATCTGCTGTTCAATTTGAGTCGAGTAGTAGATGGCACGAGTCAGTGGTGGTAATTCAATGACCTCGACCCCACTACGCTTAGCAATATCACGCATATAGAGCGCTAACTCATCGGTGCCCTTAGCCAATACATAAGGCGCATCAGCCTTGGTCATGTCATATTTAAGCGCGACCGCATAATGACTTGGGTTAACTAATAATACGTCGGCTTTAGGCACCGAAATATCGGCTCGTGAACGGCTAAGACGTTGCTGCATTTGGCGGATCTTAGCCTTGATTTCAGGTTTACCATCTTGCTGCTTATGCTCATCTTTCACTTCTTGCAGTGACATTCTTAGCTCTTTATGATGATGCCAATACTGATACGGCACATCGATAAAAGTGATCACCAGCAGACCTAACCCCATATAGAGCATAGCCAAACTCAACATCTCAATACCGCGCGTAACGGCTTCGTCGATAGGCAGCTGACTCACTGCCATCAAGGCTTGAAAGTTCTTCTGCAAAAACAGCAGCATGATACCAATAAGCAAGACTATTTTTAGAATTGATTTTACCAACTCAACCAACGACTTAACCGACGCCATCCGCCCCAATCCAGCAATCGGGTCGATACGGCTGTATTTAAAGTTAGCATTGTTAAAGTTAAGTATCGGCCCCCCCGGCATAGCGCCAGCCACCATGGCAATTAACGCCACCATCAAAAACAGTGGCCCAAGAATATTTAACACTTCCAAGAGGGAGTAGGCTAAATGGCGCGTCATCATTCCGGGCTCATCCAGCTGCGCTTTGGTAAATGACATATTGATTCGTGTCATTGCTGCAACCTTAGCGGCAATCCAATCAGCCGTTGTTGTCAGTAATAGAGAACACCCGATGATCAACGCCGAAGAAGCCAGATCTTTTGAGCGTGGAACCTGCCCCTGTTCACGGGCCTTCTTTAATTTCTGCGGGGTCGCTTTTTCTGTTTTACTCTGGCCAGAGTCTTTATTGCTCACGCTGTACCACCAATAAACTGGTACATAGCAGATAACGCATCTAAACAGAGGTCGCTATAACGAGTCGGTAATCCACTGAATGAGAAAAATACGCATAGCAACCCCATCAACATCGACATAGGAAAGCCTAAGGCGAATACATTTAATGACGGTGCAGCGCGGCTCAATACACCAAAGGTAAGATTGACCACTAACATGGCCAGAATAGCAGGCAGTGCCAACATAAAAGCGGCGGCAAAAATCCAAGAGAAACGCGCAATGAGTCCCATTAAGGGTAAATCAAACACGCCCATCCCAATTGGCCACAACCTAAAACTATCCACTAAGATGCCAATGGCCACCAAATGGCCATCTAGTGCTAAAAATAACAGCGTGCCATATAACATAAACCACAGTCCAAGAATGGGGTTTGAGCCACCACTGGACGGGTCATTCATCACCGCCATCGACAAGCCCATTTGCATCGACATCATCGCGCCAAATAAGGTTAAAACATGGATCATAATGGACAAGAATAGTGCCAGCATAAAACCAATTAGCAATTGTTCTAGCCCTAATATCAATGCCTGAAAAGAGACTGCATCAACCTCCGGAAAAGGCGGTAGCATAGGGGCGATTAGCGCCGATATACTAAGAGCTAATAGGATACGAACCATGGCAGGAATGTAGTTATTACCCAGAAAAGGCATCACCATAAATGCCCCCATAATGCGGCAAAATGGCCACCAAAACGTACCAATAAAAGTACTTATCTGGACAGAGGTCAGTGACAGCAAATATGCCTCCTTATCCGGTAAGCTTTAGCAGCCTCCAGATGGACTAGGTTCAATAACGGTAAACGAGCCATACATAGCCAATAAGAGGTTTCGATAACACTGCTATTCTGGATTGAGGTAAGCGATAACAAGCTATTCGTCCTCAGCCAATAAGATGGGGAATATTTAGAAATAAGCGATCAAAAAAGTCGCAAATTTTCATCAGCAACCACTCTCCCGCAAACACAACCATCAATAAAGTGATCACCAGCCTTGGTAAAAAGCTAAGAGTTTGTTCATTCACCTGAGTCGCTGCTTGAAAAACCGCAATAAACAAGCCGACCATTAACCCTGGTACAACCAAAACGCCCACCATAGCGACGACAAGAAAGATAGCTTCAGCAAATAGCGCTGTGAGTTCATTTACACCCATTGCGCTAAGCGACTCTATTGATCAAAAAGCTAATCACTGCCGGCCAATCATTGAATATAACTAACGCTGACACCAATAAACTCAACGTCAGGTAAATCATGTCTATGATTGAAATATTAAGTGTTTCATCATTATTAACTGTCTTCATCAACAATCTCTCTGCGGACAAATATTACGATTAAACAATGCGCTAACCATAACTTGCCACCAAGGTACTCACCGTCATCGACCAACCATCGACTAACACAAACACCATTAATTTAAAGGGCAAAGAGATAATTAGTGGCGACAGCATCATCATCCCCATAGACATCAGCACGCTGGCGACCACCAGATCGATCACCAAAAAAGGTAAAAACAGCAGGAAACCAATCTGGAATGCCGTCTTTAACTCGCTCAATACAAATGCAGGCATGAGTACAAAAAAGGGGATTTCATCAGCGGTTAATGTGGTAGGTTCATCAGCAATTTTTAGCATCTGCTCAAGATCAGTTTCTCGGGTTTGCGCCAACATAAATTGACGCAATGGCACCTCGCCACGTGCCACAGCCTCAGGAAGCTCTATCTGCCCCATATCGTAGGGTAGAAAAGCATCGTCATAGATCTCTTGTCCAACGGGTCGCATAATAAAAATGGTCATCACTAAAGCGATACCGATTAATACCTTGTTTGGCGGGCTTTGCTGCAAACCTAAGGCTTGACGTAGAATGGCTAACACTACAATTATTCGAGTGAAGCTGGTGAGCATCATTAATAATGCGGGCAGAAAACTCAGCACTGTCATCAAGGCTAAGATTTCCAGCTTTACACTCACAGCTTGTGTCTTATCACCATCAGCTAGAGAAAATAACGTTAATCCATCACTCGCATAAGCCGCCGATGAAAAACACAACCCAAAAACCAGCAACACTCGCCACATAGTTAGTCAACAGCTCCAGTTAGGCTGGTCGCTTCCACTTCGAGCAAGCGCACACCATAACGACCATTCACTTCAACTACTTCCCCACGTCCTAATAAGGCACCATTAACTCTAATATCCAATGGCTCTCCCACCATACGATCGAGTGCCACAACATCACCTTCCCCCATCTGTGCCAACTCGCCGAGAGACATCTCTACGCTAGCAAGCTCTAAAGTCACATGTACCGGAAGCTGATTGAAAAAAGACATATCTCTTACCGGCTTAGCTTGAACTTTTGGCTCACGGCTTTGCTCATCGGCAAAAAAATCATCATCGAGTAAAAAGTCTTCATCTTGTAGAATATTATGTTCAGCCATTGGATTGTTCCTCCATTTGAAAGGCTTCTTGGGTCAATTTGGCCACCATCTGTCCCTCATGGGTATGAACTGTGGCGTAAAAAAGTGGACGTTTACCCACGGTAACAGGGCAGCGAGAATGCAAATTCATCGGCAGAATATCGCCAACAACCAAACTCTGTAGAGAAGTAACAGGCATGCTCTGATGCCCCAATTCGAGTAATGTTCGCAATGGGATCTGTTTGAGTCGATGCGCCAACTTTTCAGATAAGGCTGGATCAGCCTGATATTGGCTTGGCTGTTCAGCCATCAACTCTAATAGGTACTCTGCCATATAAAAGCAGATTGAAGGACCTGCATGGGCAGCAGGGAAAGATAACTCACAACACACTGGCGCTTTAATCGGTGTGGTATTCATCACCAATTCCAGCTCCAGTTTTTCTTCATCTATCTCCGTTATCGGCAGTGTTTTTATCACCGCCATCATCAAACGTTTAACTAAGCGAAATTCAGACTGACTCGGTGCTCTCATAGGAGACTTTAGCGCACTAGAGCAGCTACCATAGTAGCCACTTGCAAGCTGATCTAAAGTGCACTTATCTATTAACCACCACCCCAGATCGACACGGTTATAACTAAGCAAAAACCAAGCATGATGTAATTGAGGATTAACGACATTAGTTTTTGCACTCAACGATACTTTTGATAAAGCGTAATGTCCCTGTCGAGTTATAGGCGTCAGCAATTCATTAACAGCATCCATTATAGGTCGCCGACATGACTCTAATTGCATTAATAATCGACTTCTAGCCAACTTTTCCTTTATCAAGACCACAGGCCTTACATCTATCCCTTGGCTCGATTTGATCAAATTGGCTTTAGCGGTTGTTTTCATCCTAAATTCCACAACAAAATAACGTCAAATAATCGACGAAAAAATAAAAGCGCTATTTAAATGACGCGCGACAAAATAATGGCTAAATAAAAAATCACTTTCAACAATCAGCTGGAATATTATTTACACCAACAAAAAGAATTAACATTAAACAAGCCACCCAAAAAGCAACAAATAAAACCCACCTATAAAGCGACTGTATTAAAGAAAACTTTAATTTATTTTGTTATTTTTTCAACCAAATTAAAATAGACTTTAAAAACAAGCACCTACAAAGCCACAACTTCATCAAAAACAAAGAGATAAAAAGCAACACGTATTAAAATCGAACAATTTAACGCTGTTAAATAATGGCGGCAAGCTTACATCACATCTGAACCAAATACACTTAACTTTAACTAAAGTTTTAAAAATCTGATTCAAGCACAAAATACAAATAAAAAGTTTTACATAGTTTAGTATTACGTGTTTAATTGGCAACCTTAAAAAGACAAATATAAAAACAATAAATCACAGTATCTACTTTTAAGGGTTATTGGAAATTGAAACTATCAGTTTATATATTAATCTGTTTTGTTTTTATTTGTAAAAACATCACAAATAACGCATTTGCGGCACCAATTAACTATCAAACTCCTTTTGAAAAAGCTCACTGGCAATTTGTAGGCGATCAATTTGGCTGCGAGATTACTCATAGAGTCGCAAGCTTCGGTACGCTCGCATTAAAAGCGAACCCAGGTGAAGCACTGAGTTTTGCTTTGCAAGCTGACTGGCTTAGTTTACATAACGCTCAGAGCCAAGCCTCTGTCGTTCCCGCTTCTTGGCAGGAACAAGCGCATCAGCCTATCGCCACGACCTCACTGCACTGGTTTGGCTCACAGGCAATCAGCCAAAAAAATACCGCAGCCTTTTTAGAAGCGCTAGAGCAAGGGTATACCTGGCAAGTCAATATCAAGAGCGCCGAAAGTAGTGGCTACCAAATAAGCTCTAGCCCTATATCGACGAGTTCTATAGCCAATCAATTTAGGCTCTGTCGTCAACAATTGCTGCCGCAACCTTTTACCTATTTGCGACGTCTAGAGTTCTTATTTGCCCCAAGTTCAAGTTTGTTAAATACATCTCATGAACAAGACCTGTATGCCATTTACCGTTACCTGCAAGCAGATCCTAGTATCGTTGAAGTGCTGATCGACGGTCACGCCGATGCTTCTGGTGACCACTTGGCAAACTTGATACTCAGTAAAGAACGCGCCGACGAAGTGGTCTCTCGGTTAATAGAGCTAGGCGTTCCGGCACAGATGATCCAAACACGTCATCACGGTACCCGAGCCCCAATCGCCAGCAATAACAACACTGAAGGACGAGAGCTAAACCGTCGAGTCACTTTACGCTTAGTCAAATCAGCGAAAAATGCTGCAGTAACCTCAGCTTTGAGAGCTAAAAATGAATCGTTCTAGTTTAAGGTTTGTCGATACAGAGCTGACGCAATCGAGTCAAAGTAAGTTGATACAACAAGGCTTTAATCTATGGCAATCCGATAATAACAATCGCCCTTGGTTAAGCTTGATCAACCTGTCTCATTGCAGCAATCAAAATGTGGCCGCACAGTTACGACAATTTCCGGGCAAGCATCAAGTCGCCCTACTCGATCCCGAACAAACAGAGTTAGCCAGTATCGCGATGCAGTGCGGTGTACAAGATTATTTGTTACTGCCAATAGATGAAGAGCAACTGTGCTCACTACTACAAAGGTTACGCCGATTAGAGCTGCCCAATAATGAGTTAATTTGTGCGGCCCCTGTTAGCCGCCAACTATTGATGCTGGCTCATCGCGCCGCCAATACCGAAGCGACCGTGCTACTCACCGGTGAAAGCGGTACCGGCAAAGAGCCGCTCGCCCGCTATATTCACCGCCATTCTAATCGTGCAGATAAAGCCTTTATCGCGATTAATTGTGCTGCTATCCCTGAAAGTATTTTAGAGTCGATTCTGTTTGGCCACATCAAAGGGGCCTTTACCGGTGCAACAACAGACCAGCCAGGTAAATTCGAACTCGCCAATGGCGGCACATTGCTGCTCGACGAAATCGGCGAAATGCCACTGCTTTTGCAGGCCAAGCTACTGCGAGTCCTACAAGAGAGAGAGGTTGAACGACTAGGCAGTCACAAATCGATTACGCTAGATATCCGGGTCATTGCCGCCACCAATAAAGATCTACGCCAAGCAGTGCAAGACGGTAAATTTAGAGAAGATCTCTTCTACCGCTTAGATGTACTGCCTATCAAGATATCGCCACTGCGCCAGAGACGTGAAGATATTCTGCCTATTGCGGAACATTTTCTACAACGATATAAAATTCTGGCGGCTAATCAGCAATGCTACTTCAGTGAACAAGCACGAAACTTACTCTTAAGCCACGACTGGCCCGGTAATGTGCGAGAGCTAGAAAATACCATTCAACGAGCGCTTGTTATGCGCCGTGGACAAGCCTTACAAGCAGAAGAGCTTGGTTTAGTCAATCAAGACGGTTCAGCCTTGGTAGAACAAAATGAGTTAGGGCTTAAAGCCTCAAAACGCCAAGCTGAATTCCAATACCTCATAGATACCCTTAAGCGCTATAACGGCCACCGCAGTAACACGGCTCAAGCCTTAGGTATGACCACTAGAGCATTAAGATACAAGCTAGTACAAATGCGTGAAGAAGGCATTGATATCGACCAGATCCTGTCGCAATCGGGTCATGCTGCATAACCAGCTTTTAAAGATAAATAAGGAGCACATATGTCAAATGCCAACATCGCCAGCACCCAGTCAATGATCCAGCAACTCAATATTCATTCAGAGATGGCAAAGGGAGCGATTAAAGTCGGCCCAAATCCGCGAGATTTTGGCCTACAACCGGCTTCGTTCACAGAGTTAATGAAGCATAAAGTTGCCTCCATCAATGCTGATCAAAATGCATCATCAGCCTTGGTGGCTGCCGTAGATAGTGGTCAGAGCGACGACCTTGTTGGCGCCATGGTTGCGTCTCAAAAGTCTAGCCTTGCATTTTCGGCCATGATTCAAATTCGAAATCGCCTAGTGCAGGCATTCGATGACGTAATGAAAATGCCGATCTAAATCATGCCGCACCCTATAACCACTCTTGTATTAACGCCCAAAAACTCAACAGTCTTTTTGAGCAAGGATAACTAAAAGCATGTCAACCACATTGACTCAAACCAGCCCTGTCATGACAGGTGTAAATGGCAACAATGATCGTATTAACTCGCTGAAACAGAAATGGCATCAGTTCAGTCGAGGAGACCGACATGCTGCGACACTCGGCATTCTCGCGATAGTTGCAGCCTGCGTAATCGTGTTAATGCTATGGAGCACAGGCCAAGGTTATAGCCCTCTATATGGCAATCAAGAAAATGTCGAAACTTCGCACATTATTGAGGTGCTCGAAGCCGAAGGCATTAGCTACCGCCTTGACCCAACATCAGGTTTGGTAATGGTTCCTGAAGATAAACTCGGCAACGCCCGTATGGTGCTTGCTGCTCGCGGTGTTAAAGCCAAAGTCCCATCAGGAATGGAGTCGCTCGACGCTTCGGCTATCGGTACCAGCCAATTTATGGAGCAAGCCAAGTATCGCTATAGCCTCGAAGGTGAACTCTCGCGCACTATCATGGCGCTAAAAGCGGTCAAGGCTGCTCGCGTCCACTTAGCCATTCCGAAAAAGACCCTATTTATTCGTCAGCAACCTGAATTACCTTCAGCCTCGGTAATGTTAGATCTCTACGCGGGACAACAGCTACAAGCCCAACAGATCACCTCTATCGCAAATTTAGTTGCAGGTAGTGTGACAGGCATGACACCAGAGCGAGTACAAATTGTTGACCAAGAAGGTAATCATCTCAGTTCGGCAATTAATGCTAATCAAGATCTAAGCCAAGCACGTGATAAACAATTGCTGTACACCCAAGAGCTAGAACAAAGTCTTATCAATCGCGCATCTAGCATGCTGCTCCCTATTCTTGGTCAAGACAACTTTCAAGTACAAGTGGCAGCACTGGTCAACTTTAACCAGGTAGAAGAGACTCGTGAGTCCCTCGATCCTCAAACCGTTGTTAGCCAAGAAAAGCAAAGCACGAACCAAACAAATGGTGATATGGCGCTCGGCATTCCAGGCGCACTGAGTAACCAGCCACCAGCGGCAAATGCGGCGACCAATAACAGCACGAGCAATCTAAACCAACAAGAAAGCCGCCAGTTTGAAGTCGGTCGCTCAGTTAAGCACACCCGCTACCAGCAGATGCAGCTAGAAAACCTGTCGATCTCGGTACTGCTCAACAACCAAACAGCAGGGGAAACAGGCTGGACTCAACCGCAACTCGACCAGATGAGCACCATGGTGCAGGACGCGATTGGTTACTCAGCAGCTCGTGGTGATCAGTTTAGTATCAGCAGCTTTAACTTTGCCCCTGTAAAAATTGCTGAATTTGAACCGCTACCTTGGTGGCAAGGTGAAAGCTATCAAGCCTATTTGCGCTATTTTATCGGCGCGATTTTAGGCCTAGGCATGATCTTCTTTGTATTACGCCCGCTGGTGCAGCATCTAACTCGTACCGTTGAACACAATATTAAAGACACACAGACAGCAACGCCGACGCCATTGATGCCACCAGCAGAAGCAGCAGCAGATTTAAACCAAGATGCAGTCCAAGCCGCGGCCGATAATTTGCTTGCAAACAATAATGCCAACATCAACAGCAACTGGACCAGTAATCTGAGTTTACCGGCTCCGGGATCGCCTTTGACAGTGCAGATGGAACACCTAAGTCTACTCGCCAACCAAGAACCAGCAAGAGTTGCCGAGGTCATTTCCCATTGGATTAGCGACAGAGAGAGTGAGCAAAACACTCATCAAGCTTAATAAACCCATTGCATTTAGCGTTAAAAGAATAGGCAAATCGAACAGTGAATAATGAACTCACAATCAAGATGGACAACCTAGAACAAGCAGCCATGTTGCTGCTTAGCATGGGTGAAAAAGGTGCGGCACAGGTCATGGCGCATTTAGATCGCAATGATGTACAGCACCTAAGTCATAAGATGGCGCGGTTATCGAGTATTACTCAGCATGAAGCCGAGGCCGTATTGGGTCGATTTTTTACCCGCTATCAAGAGCAGTCAGGGATCGCCAGAGCGTCGCGTACCTACTTACAAAAAACCTTAGATCTGGCGCTCGGAGATAGGGTCGCCAAAAGCCTCATCGACAGTATTTATGGCGATGAAATTAAGGTGCTAGTTAAGCGACTCGAATGGGTTGACCCTCAGTTACTCGCACGAGAGATTGCCAATGAACACTGCCAGCTACAAGCCGTACTATTAGGTTTATTACCGCCAGAAAGTGCCGCTCAAGTACTACATGGGCTTCCGGCAGAAGGACAAGATGAAGTGCTTGTCCGTATAGCTCAGCTTGGTGATTTAGACCGAGAAGTGGTTGATGAACTAAAGCAACTGGTCGAGCGCTGCATGCTAATGGCAATGGAGAAAAGTCACACCCAAATTAGTGGTGTGCGTCAAGTTGCCGATATTCTCAATCGATTTGATGGTGACAGAGAGCAGTTGATGGAAATGCTCAAGCTACATGACAAGCAACTCGCCAGCAACGTGGCCGACAACATGTTCGACTTCATTATTTTAGGTCGTCAAAAGCCTGAAACCTTACAAGAGATCATGGCCGTTGTACCTGCCGATGTATTGGCATTAGCGCTTAAAGGTATTGAAAACGAACTTAAGATGACATTACTTGCAGCCCTACCAAAACGTATGTCTTCGGCAATTGAAACCCAAGTAGAAGCGATTGGTACAGTGCCATTAAGCCAAGCGATAGCAGCGCGTAAAGAGATTATGGAGCTGGCTAAGCAGATGATGGATGAAGGTGAAATCGAACTACAGTTATTTGAAGAGCAGGTGGTAGAGTAATGAGCCCATTCCTTACAAAATCCGATCCACGTTGGCGTCTTGTAGGCCATCATGCTCGCCGTCATCGTTTTTCGCCTCTAACGGCCCCTCTCACCGAAAACGGCACTGAAGGCGCTAATTGGCAAGACTTCCAGCAAGCATTCGATAAAGGCTACGATGAAGGTGTACACAAAGGGCATCAAGCCGGGTTTAGCTCTGGTGAAGAGGAAGGTCGCCAATCTGGCTATGCTGCGGGCTTTAACCAAGGTCGCATTGAAGGTCAGCAAAAAGGCAAAGACAATATCGATGACCAACTTAACAGTATTATTGCCCCATTAGGCGCGCTAAAAGCATTACTGGAAGAGGGTCACAATCAGCAGATCCTACAGCAGCAATCATTGATCCTCGATCTTGTGCGACGAGTGTCTTTGCAGGTTATTCGCTGTGAACTCACCCTGCAGCCACAGCAAATTTTAAACTTGATTGAAGAAACCTTATCAGCCCTGCCCGATGATCCGAGCCAAGTTAAAATTCATTTAGAACCTAGTGCTGTTGATAAGCTCAAAGAGCTTGCTGCCGACAAGATTGACTCTTGGACCTTAGTCGCTGACCCTAGCATCAGCGCTGGCGGATGCCGTATTGTCAGTGAAACAGCCGATGCAGATGCATCCGTTGAGACTCGCCTCAACAGCTGTATGGCTCAAGTTGAAGCTCACCTACAAGATACGCCGCAAACAAGCAGCCCAGCAAACGAGGCTGACGTTGAAGTTTAACGCAGATATTTTAGATTGGCCTAAGGTCCCTGTCGCCCAAGTTTACGGGCGACTCACCCGAGTTAACGGCTTGCTACTCGAGGCCGTCGGCTGCCAACTTGGCACTGGTGATCGCTGTTATGTCGAGTGCCGTGATAATCAATTAGTCGAGGCCGAAGTCGTTGGTTTTTACAAAGAGACCCTGTGTCTAATGCCCATTGAGCCCACTAACGGTTTGATGCCAGGCTCTCGGGTTATGCCCATTGAAGGGCGCAGTCAAATACCAACAGGGCTTGGATTACTCGGACGTGTGCTCGACGGCTTAGGTCAGCCACTCGATGACTTAGGCAGTATTAAACATATTCCCCATGTACCTCTGCAGTTTAAGGGCATTAACCCTTTACTACGCAAGCCGATCCGCGAACCTTTAGATGTGGGTATTCGCGCAATCAATGCCTTACTCCCCGTTGGCCGTGGTCAACGTCTCGGACTGTTTGCAGGTTCTGGTGTTGGTAAAAGTGTACTGTTAGGCATGATGACACGCTTCACCGAAGCTGATGTGGTGGTCGTTGGGTTAATTGGTGAACGTGGTCGAGAAGTTAGAGAGTTTATCGAAGAGTCATTAGGCGAAGAGGGCCGTAAACGCGCCGTAGTAGTTGCCGCCCCTGCCGATACAACGCCCTTAATGCGAATGCGCGCCATGCGCCTATGTCACCACATTGCCGCGGCCTACCGAGATCAAGGTAAGCAGGTGCTGCTACTTGTCGACTCATTAACTCGATACGCACAAGCCCAGCGTGAAATTGCGCTGAGTTTAGGTGAGCCACCAGCAACCAAAGGTTACCCGCCGTCAGCATTTGCGCAACTGCCTAGCTTAGTGGAAATGGCCGGTAACAGTCAGCACCCCAGCGGTACACTGACCGCCTTTTATACCGTATTAACAGAAGGTGATGATCAGCAAGATCCCATCGCCGACTCCGCTCGAGCTATTCTTGATGGCCATATCGTGCTTAGCCGTAAGCTAGCAGAGCAGGGACACTTTCCAGCCATCGATATCGGCGCTTCAGTCAGCCGCTTAGCCACTCAGGTTGCGAGTCAAAATAGCCTAAAACAGGGACAGTGGTTTCGTCATCTCAATAGCCGCTATAACGAAGTGAAAGAGCTATTACCCTTAGGTGGCTACCAAGCAGGACATGATCTTGAGATGGATATGGCAGTAAAAAGCTATCCACAAATGGCAGCATTCTTACGCCAAGAGACCCATACCCAAGCCGACCTGAATCAAAGCCTCAGCGCCTTAGAACTATTAGTTAGTCAGATGGGTTTTTCTCTTTCAGCCGAATAGATAGTGGAAAAAATTTAGATGAAGCAATTACTCAGATTATGTCAGCAAGAAGAGAAAAAACTCAGCCAACTTGGGCTACAGCGAAATGCAGCGCAGAGCAAGATAGACACCATAGCACAGCAAAAGCTGCAGCTTGGACAGATGGTCACCGACTACACTCAAGTCAATATTACTGGCGGTACGGTAATGATGCTGCAAAATAGCGCACAGATGATCCAAGCCATCGAACCCATGTTGAAACAATTAACTCGCAAGCAGTTATTACTGCAACAAGAGCAACAAAGAATGCATCTGCTTTGGCGTAAACAGCTCGGTCGCCAGCAAGGCTTACAATGGTTATACAAAGAAAGATTGCTTCAGCGTGATCTATTACAGCAAAAGCAAGAGCAGAAACAATTAGATGATCTAGCAGCGCGCTATGCGACCCGCTAATAAACTGGCGGTTAACGTATATTGCCGTAATCGATAGCACTGTCATTTTCGCGCTGCAGCAATTGGTTAATAATCTCTTGCTGAGACACTAATAACTTACCGTTGGCTTCATTCACCTGCTGGCTCTCTTTCACCAACAACAGTAAATTTTCCCACAACATAGACACCTGCACCGATGACGACGGAGGCAGCTTAGCAATTAGCGCCACCATGCCACTGGCATTACCCGCAAAACCTAATTTTTGTAAGGTCCTACGTCGTTCGCTGGCCTTATTCATTAAGCTATCGCACAAACTCGATTGATGTTCATTATGATGCTTAAGACCCGCATTATCTCGACGTTGCATCAATTCTCGTTGGCGCTTTAACAGACTTTTAAGCTGCTTATAGCCTTCAATATCTTGGCGAATGCCGCGCACTATTCCCTGCACTAACTCTCGCTTACTGATGCTCTGACTCGACTCACCCATGCTGTAACACCATAGCATCGGTTAACTTCTCAAGATCGAGGTCAAAACTGCCATCGATCAACGACTGACGCACCTCTGCAACTTTGGCGAGATCAAAGTCAGGCAACTGCTCAAGGCGATGCTGACTGTGTTCAATCAACCTGCAGTCTGCACTCACTTCTTGCTGAGGTTTTATCTGTGCAGAAACGGGGCTCTCTTGCGGCTGGAGCAAGCTTTGAGTCTTGCTCTTACTTGTGCCCATTTCAGCATTGATTGTGCTGTTTATCTTGTTTATTTCCATAATGCCTGCCTCAAATACGCCTACTATAGGAAGTAAAGCGACACCATACAGCCCATTCTGAAATAGCAGCGCGATTTAATAAATCGTTACACCATCAGGGCATTAAAACTGCGTTGCGACCCGTCCCTTAGCAACCGGATAAGCGGAGATGATCTTGCCAGAGCTAAGGTTCTTAACCCGAATCGCCTCCCCCTCACCGCCCCCTTCCAACGCCTCGCCCGGCATGTTGGCGTAGAAACCATTGCTTCTCGCTTCGATAATGACTCGGTCACCAATATTGACCCACTGAGGTGCACTCAGTTGCAACGCCCTGATCGGCTGATAACGACGCACCTTGCGCACAACCTGCCGACCAACAATTTCATCAAAAACCGTCACTAAATCTCTATCAGATGGCCGCAACTTAATCACCTTCCAATCGATATCTGCGGTCAAGATATGCTCCCCACGCTTAAGCACCCGATTGGCGACGGGGATTTTTACACTAACGCTTACCGACGCTCGAACATAAAGACTCCAGCCCAGAACATCACAACTCACCTTACGCTGCACATTGCCCAAAGGGATACCAGAACCGACATCGATGATGAGCTTTGAAGGGCAAAGCTCTAACCTCTTCGCACCCGAGGGTATCTTGATCTTAATATCAGAACTTAGCTGAGTTAAACCGGCTTGTTGTTGCCATAACTCTAACTCTGTAGATAACAACTGACTAAATGCCTGATCTATTTGCTGCGGTGCGTCCAGCGCAGTTTGTGCGGTACTTAACAGCGGAAACAAACCGGAAATACACAGGAGGAAGCAGGAAACACAGGTTCCGATCTTGCGCCGCACATTTATGCAAACCATTGAAAAACCTCACCTAAAACTATTGGCACACTAATTGAATAGTCAAGCAGTAATTAAACTGGATACACCATACTAGGAGTCGTAATGGCTATCAACCTTGATGCCGCATTGGGCATTCACCCGCACACGTTAGATTTCAGAGTCGAGCGCAGCAAGATGCTGGCTGGTAATTTGGCCAATGCAGAGACTCCAGGCTACAAGGCGCGAGATCTCGACTTCAAAAATGTGATGTTGCAGATCAACGCCGGTATGTCTCCAGACCGAAATTATCAAGCCAGTTATCGCGTGCCTTATCAAACATCAGCCGACCAAAACACGGTCGAACTAGGAAAAGAGCAGGCAAGATACTCGCAAAACTCCATGGATTATCAAACCAGCCTAACCTTCCTCAATATGAAGATTTCTGGCTTACGTACCGCTATCGAAGGTCAATAACCTCTTATGTCATTTGCAGAAATTTACCAGATTGCGGGGGCGGGAATGAACGCCCAAACCATTCGTCTTAATACGGTTGCCAGTAACTTAGCCAATGCTGGGGCCGCTGCAGAAAGTCCAGATGAAGCATTTCGCGCATTAAAGCCTGTATTCTCGACCATCTATAAACAGACTCAAGAAGGTCAAGTCGCCGGTGCTCATGTGGAAGTATCTGCCATAGTGCAATCTGATGCGCCGCTGGATCTTCGCTATGAACCCGATCACCCTTATGCCGATGAGCAAGGTTATGTCGCTTACTCCAACGTCAATACCATTGAAGAGATGGCAGACATGATGGCGGCGAGTCGCTCATTTGAAACCAATGTTGAAATCATGAACCGCGCCCGCTCAATGCAGCAAGGTTTACTGCAGCTAGGAGCGAAATAATGAACGTTACCAATACAGCAAGCACCAATAATACCAATAACGTCGTTAATTCACCGGGGAATGACTCTGCATCTATCAAGAACGAATTCATGACCTTGATGATTGCTCAAATTAAAAACCAAGACCCAACCAATCCGATTGATGGTACTGAATATGTCAGTCAACTAGCTCAATTTTCTCAAGTTGAAAGTCTTGAGCAGATGCGTGCTAACCAATCGACGCAAATGGTGATCATGGAAAACCTAGGTATTGTGCAGTCAGCACAGCTTGTCGGTAAAGATGCCATGGTACCCGCCTCTGAGTTTAGCCTCGACGGCACTCCTATCGACGGCAAAGTCTATCTCGACAGCTCGGTTGAAAACTTGAGTATCGATATCGTCGATGAGCACGGTGAGGTGGTACACAGCTTAGAAATGGGCCCACAAGAAGCGGGCGATCGCAGTTTCACTATCGACCCACAAGCATTAGAACTGCCTGCAGGTGAATACAGCATTGTGGCTAACACCACGGCTGGAGAAGTCAGTAAAACAGCTGATACCTTCGTAAAAGCTGAAATCGAAAAAATACATTTCATCAGCGCATCAGGAATGATGATGGCTGAGCTCGGTAATGGTCTAGGCACGATTTCGGTGCTTGAAATCTCTGAAGTTTCATAATTGGTTTAAAGGATTGATCGATGTCTTTCAATATTGCGTTAAGCGGCTTACAAGCAACCACACAAGATCTAAACACTATCAGTAATAACATTGCTAACTCATCTACCATCGGATTTCGCAGTGGTCGCAGTGAGTTTTCAGCCATTTACAATGGCGGTCAAGCTGGCGGTGTGAACGTAATGAATACCAGCCAAAACTTCAGTGCTGGCGGTAGCTTAACTTACACTGGTCGCCAACTAGATATGGGTATTCAAGGCGATGGTTTCTTTATGCTAAGCGGCCAAGACGGCAGCACCATGTACTCAAGAGCCGGTATGTTTAACCAAAATGCTGATGGCTTTGTTACTGACCCTGCAGGCAACCGTTTACAGGGATACTCAGTGAGTGCTGCTGGTAATCTGCAGACAGGTAACGTTACCGACCTACAAGTACAAGCCGGAGCCCTACCTGCCCAAGCGACCTCAACCATTGGCTTGATCTCTAACTTAGATGCTAGAGTCGAAGAGATTGACCCTGCAACAACCCCGTTCGACTCAGATGATGCTTCGACCTATCACTCTTCAAGCACTGTAACAGCCTATGATTCACTCGGTAACGAGCATGCTCTGACCCAATACTACGTTAAGACCGCTGACAACTCTTGGTCTGTACACTACATGATGGGCGACACAGATGTGACTCCAGCAGGTGGCCACCAGCTAAGTTTCGACTCAGACGGTATGCTAACCGCAGGTAAAGATCTGACGCTCAATATCACCGACCCAAATATTATTGGCGGTGCTTCAAACATGAGCCTAGCGCTGAGCTATAACAAGAGCACTCAATACGCTTCTGACTATAACAACTCAAGCCTTAGCCAAAACGGTTACACCTCTGGTGAGCTAAATGGTATTCGCTTAGATGAAAGCGGCATGCTCTACGGAACTTACACCAACGGTCAAGAGCAGTTACAAGGCCAAGTCGTTCTAGCTGATTTCAATAACCCTAACGGCTTAATTCCTCAGAGTAACAATGCTTGGGCTGCAACGAATGCTGCGGGTCAGCCAATCATAGGCACACCAACTACCGGCACCTTAGGTTCAATTGCGGGCGGTTACCTTGAAGGTTCAAACGTCGATCAAACCGCCGAAATGGTTAACTTGATGACGGCGCAGCGTAACTATCAGTCGAATGCCAAGGTGTTAGATACTAACTCCACCATGCAACAAGCCTTGCTAAACGCGATTTAAGGCTGACTCATGGACAGAATGATATATACAGCAGCAAAAGGCGCCGCCAGAGTGATGGAGGCGCAAGCGATCCGCGCCAACAACCTCGCCAACGCTGATACCACAGGCTTTAAAGCTGACTTAGAGCGCGTTAATGCCATGACTATTGCCCCGACAGGTAATAGCTTACAGACACGTGTGCTCGCCCAAACCCAGAGCAGTGGTTTCAATCTGCAAAGTGGCGCCATGAACCCTACAGGTAGAACCTTAGATCTCGCCATCAACGATGCAGGTTTGTTCTCAGTGATGACAGCTGAAGGCGAAGGTTATACCCGCTCAGGTGCCATCACCCCCGATGCCAACGGCCAGCTCACCTTAGATGGCCGCCCTGTCGCTGGTGTCAACGGTCCTATCGTACTGCCAGAATACCGCGAACTTTTTGTTGGCGATGACGGCAGACTCAGCATTATTGCCGATGAAGGCGGCATTATCGAAGAAGTTGGCCAGCTCAAGCTGGTTAATCCCGATATTGGCCTGATGAGCAAGGGCCTAGATGGCTTGCTGTATACCGCCGACCGCCAACCGTTACCAGCTAGTGATGAAGTGACTGTCAGCAGCGGTTTTCTCGAAGCCAGTAACGTCCAAGCCGTGGGCGAACTTATCGCCGCGATGGATTTGAGCCGTCAGTTTGAAGTACAGGTCAAACTGATGAAGAGCGCCGAAAAACTCGCAGAAGCAGGCAACCGCTTGCTACGTGATGCGTAGACCAATTTTTTAAAGCCTAGACTTTAAAGGAAAAACAGATGCAATCAGCTTTATGGGTCAGTAAAACCGGTTTAACCGCCCAAGATACCAAGATGACCACCATTGCCAACAACTTGGCAAACGTTAATACCACAGGCTTTAAGCGCGACCGCGTTGCTTTTAACGACCTGTTCTATCAAGTACAGCGCCAGCCTGGCGGTCAAGTCGATGAGCAAAACGAGCTACCATCAGGCTTGCAACTCGGTACCGGTACTCGTGTTGCGGGTACCCAAAAAGTCTTTACCTCGGGTGACATGCTCACCACTAATCAACAACTCGATTTGGCGATTGAAGGCCAAGGATTTTTTCAAATTGAAGAAGCCAATGGTGAGTTAAGCTACTCCCGTGACGGCCAGTTCTATCGCAACAGCGAAGGTCTTATGGTGACCTCTCAAGGTTTACCGCTAGCACCCAATATTGAGATCCCAGAAGACGCACTCAATGTCACTATCGCCAGTGACGGCATCGTCTCTGCCCAGATGGCAGGCCAAACCGACTCACAAGAATTAGGCCAGATCACCTTGGTTAATTTTACCAATCCAGCCGGACTCGAAGCCCGTGGTAATAACCTGTATCGTGAAACTGGCGCATCTGGCGCAGCGGTTGAAGGTATTGCAGGTGACCAAGCTCTAGGCCAAATACGCCAAGGAGCACTAGAAGGCGCTAACGTCAACGTCGTAGAGGAAATGGTCGAAATGATCTCAACTCAGCGCGCCTACGAAATGAACGCCAAAGTCGTGTCGGCCTCAGACGACATGCTTAAGTTCCTCAACCAAGCGCTGTAACCAGCGCTTTATTGACTGGCTCAACCATGGCTTATCAACCAACAACACTCGAAAAGGGCTCCAGCATGCAATCACTATGGCTAAGCTTTTGCGTAGGCTTAACATTACTGCTATCAGGCTGTGCCGCGCACATCCCCGAACCAGATACCGCACCAGGAAACCCAGAGTGGGCGCCGCCAGAAATTGATTACAGCCTACCACCAGCTGAGAACGGCAGTGTTTATCGTCCAGGCTTTATGTTGACGCTATTTAAAGATAAGCGCGCCTATCGTGAGGGTGACATTCTCACCGTGGCGCTGGATGAAAAAACCTATTCGAGTAAACGCGCCGACACTAAAACCAGTAAATCAGGCGGTGTATCAATTGACGGCCAAGGCACTACGGGCACAAGCAGTATTGCTGGCAGCGGTGAAGCCAATATGGGGCGCTCTTTTAACGGTACAGGTTCAAGCACTCAACAGAACCAGTTATCAGGATCTATCACGGTGACCGTCGCTAAGGTACTACCTAATGGCGCTTTGTTGATCCGCGGCGAGAAGTGGTTGCGTTTAAACCAAGGCGATGAGTACCTGCGTTTACTCGGGCTAATCCGCGCCGACGATATTGGCAACGACAACACCATTTCATCACAACGTATCGCCGATGCACGAATCATTTATGGTGGCCAAGGCGCTATCTCAGATAGTAATCGCATGGGCTGGGCCGCTCGCTACTTCAATAGCCCTTGGTTTCCCTTGTAATCGTTTGTTTGAATATTCAAAAGTCAGGATTGTGTGAATGAAAAAAATAGCCATCTTTATGCTCAGTATGTTGCTCGGCTTATCACCTTTACTTCCAGTTAAGGCACAGGTTCAGCACCGCTATCTGATGGATATTGTCGATGTGCAAGGGATCCGTGACAACCAACTCGTTGGTTATGGTCTAGTCGTGGGTCTAGACGGTACAGGTGACCGTACTCAAGTCCGCTTTACCAGTCAGTCTATCGTTAACATGCTTAAACAATTTGGGGTGCAGATTGATGACAAGACCGACCCGAAACTGAAAAACGTCGCCGCGGTTGCGGTTCACGCCACCGTACCGCCACTAGCAAGCCCTGGACAAACATTAGATATTACCGTGTCATCACTCGGTGATGCTAAAAGCCTACGTGGCGGTACGCTATTGATGACGCCAATGCGCGCCGTCGATGGCGAAGTTTATGCCGTCGCTCAAGGCAACTTAGTTGTCGGTGGTGTTTCGGCACAAGGACGCAACGGCAGCTCAATCACTATTAATGTACCGACGGTCGGGAATATACCTAACGGTGCTCTGTTAGAAGCTGCAATGCACAGTAGCTTTAATGAAAACGAGCACATTGTCCTTAACTTAATCGACCCTAGTTTTAAAACTGCCCGCAATATTGAGCGTGCAGTCAACGAGCTATTCGGCCCCGATGTCGCTGAAGCCGATAGCAGCGCAAAGGTAATCGTACGAGCGCCTAGCTCGAACCGCCAACGCGTCACCTTTATGTCTATGCTGGAAGAGCTGCAAATTGAGCAAGGTCGTAAATCCCCACGAGTGGTATTTAACAGCCGTACCGGCACCGTGGTTATGGGCGGCGATGTGGTGGTACGTAAAGCTGCTGTCAGTCATGGCAACCTCACTGTGACCATTGTTGAACAAGAGTTTGTTAGCCAACCTAATGGGGCCTACCTAGGCCAAGCACAGGGTGAAACGGTTGTAACAAACGACAGCAAAGTCAATATTGATGAAGGCAATAGCCATATGTTCGTCTGGCCTGAAGGTACCGCCCTCAATGATATTGTTCGCGCAGTAAATAGTTTAGGGGCCTCCCCGATGGATCTAATGGCAATATTACAAGCGCTAAATGAAGCGGGCGCGCTTGAAGCCGAATTAGTGGTGATTTAATGAAACTCGACAATAACCATAGTTACCTCAATCAACTCGATGCGGGTGAACTAATTAAAGCAAACGGTGAACACGGTGCCCTTAAACTTGTTAGCCAACAGTTTGAAGCCCAGTTTTTGCAAACCGTCTTAAAACAGATGCGTAGCGCCTCCGATGCAATGGCCGATAAAGACAGCCCGCTCTCTTCACAAAATGATGGTATGTACCGTGACTGGCATGATGCCGAGCTCGCTGGACGCTTAAGTCAGATGCAAAACACCGGGCTTGCGGAGGTGATGACTAAACAATTGTCAGCGGGACTTAAGTCTGAGCCAGAGATGGTCGCCTCTAATAATCAATCGAATGGCACTCCCAATACAGTTGCGATGCAACCCGCTTTAATATTGCCATTTATGACTAAACCGCAAGAGTAAATGACGCTGCTGATTAGCCATCATTTAAAACGATAGAGATAAGGATTCAAGATGAGCATGCTCAACATTGGTATGTCGGGGCTTAATGCCAGCATGGCAGCCCTAACAGCCACTTCCAATAACGTCACCAATGCCATGGTGCCAGGATATTCTCGTCAGCAAGTGATGCTTAGCTCTGTTGGTAATGGTGTCTACGGCAGTGGTTCAGGCGTGATGGTCGACGGTGTGCGCCGGATATCGGATCAATATGAAGTCGCGCAGTTATGGAACACCACCAGCAACCTAGGCTTTGCTCAGACTCAATCGAGCTATTTAGGCCAAGTAGAGCAGATTTTTGGCTCTGAAGGTAACAGTATTTCAGCCGGTCTAGACCTATTATTTGCCTCACTAAACTCGGCGATGGAACAGCCTAGCGAGATAGCTCATCGCCAAGGTGTACTCAACGAAGCTAAAGCGCTGACTCAACGTTTCAACTCCATTAGTGAAGGCTTGAACTCTCAAGTAAGTCAAGTTGAAGGCCAGATTGGCGCCTCAGCTAAAGAGATCAACGCTCAACTAAAAACTATCGCGAGCTTTAACGCTGAAATACAATCATCAAACGCTTCTGGCAACGTGCCTTTAGAGTTACTCGATGCGCGAGATGCCGCTATCGATGATCTGTCAGCGATTGTAGATATCAATGTGGTTGAAGACTCTAGTGGCATGATCAACATCTCGCTAGCCCAAGGTCAGCCTCTGTTATCTGGCACAATTGCCTCAAAGGTCCAGGTTACTCCCGATCCGGCTAATCCCAAGTTTAGTCAGCTAAGCATTCAGTTCGGACAATCGAGCTTTCCACTTGATGAAACCGCCGGTGGTAGCTTGGGCGCACTGATCGACTATCGTGATAATAGCATGGTCGACTCGATGGCTTTCATCGATGAGCTGGCCATGGCCATGGCTGATGAATTTAATGCCGTGCTTGCTGGCGGTACCGATTTAAATGGTAATACACCAACCCAAAACTTGTTCACTTACGACCCAACAAACCCAGCAGGTAGTCTAAAGATGACTGCGGGGTTTAACGCTGACATGCTGGCTTTTGGTAAAGACGGGACACCTGGGGATAACAGCAACCTTAAGGAACTGGTCGAAATCGCTAACAAGAGTTTTACCTTTAGCTCCATGGGTGTCGATACCACCATGGGCGATGCGTTCGCCAGTAAGATTGGAGAGCTAGGTTCGGCCTCTCGCCAAGCTAAGATGTCTAAAGACACGGCTGAAACCCTCCAACTTGAAGCCCAAAAACAATGGGCCAGCACCAGTGGCGTTAATATGGATGAAGAGGGCGTTAACCTCATCATCTATCAGCAGTCTTACCAAGCCAATGCCAAAGTTATCTCGACTGCCGATCAGCTATTTCAAACCATTTTGAACAGTATTTAAGGAGCTCTTCATGCGCGTAAGTATGCTTAATCTCTATAGCAGTAATTTACAGAGTCTGCAGAACTCCACTGCCGATATCGCCAGAATCAACGAGATGATGTCCACTGCCAAATCAATTCTACGCCCATCTGATGACCCTATTGGCTCAGTAAGGGTGATGGGCAACGAGCGAGATATGGCTGCGACTAATCAGTACATTAAAAATACCGAGTCGTTAAGTACCAGCTTTAGTCGCTCTGAAACCTATATGTCGAGCATGGTCGAGCTGCAAGGGCGTATGCGTGAAATCACTGTATCAGCCAATAATGGCAGTTTGTCTCCTGAAGATAGAGCGGCTTATGCCGCCGAGATGAACGAGCTACTGGAAGCCTTTGCCGACACCCTTAACGCTAAAGACGAAGCGGGTAACTACCTTTTTTCAGGCAACAAAACTGATACGCCTCCAATCGGTAAAGACGCCAGTGGTAACTATGTTTATCAGGGAGATACCAATACTCGAGAAGTACAAACCTCTGGTTCGTCTTGGATGACAGCGAACAGCACCGCTGCAGATTTTATTTTTTCTAACGGTAGCACCGATATTCTGAATCAAACTAAAGACTTTATCGCAGCACTCGAAGACCCGACGCTTTCCCCTGGCGATCCTGTATTTAGTCAAGCTGCCACCGACATGCAAACTAGCTTAGATGACACTCTGACCAGCATCAGCTCGGCGATCACCGATATTGGTGGCAAGCAGAATACCTTGAGCTTAGTGCAAGCTTCGCACGAAGAACGGGTACTATTTAATAAAGAAGTGATAGGTGAAACTGAAGGCTTAGATTATGCTCAAGCCACAGCGGAGTTCAACTTAAAGCTGACAACCCTAAAAGTGACGCAGCAAACCTTTGTACAGGTATCGCAACTGTCACTTTTTAACCATATATAATTTTAACCAGCTTAAGAGAAGTCAATGCTCAACGGGATTTCAGACGCACTTAATGTACAGCAGCGCAGCCAGACGGTTGCGCCCACTGCTAGCGTGCAGCTACCAGTTAAAGAGCAAACCAAAGCAAACGTTGCTAGCATTCCTACCCACAGATTAGAGAGCTATAGTAAGTGGGCGAAAGTGACACAGGGTCAACATAAGATCAGTGCTTCACAAGTCGCAGAAAAGGGGCTGCAGCAAGTACAAAGCCTACTTAAGCAGTTGCAAGGCCATGGTCAGCAATCCTTGTCGACGAATACAGGGACTGAGCAATTTAGTCGTATTCAGCAGCTACAACAAAAGTTAGCCCAATTAGAGGTAAGCTATCAAGGTAAGCCTCTGATCGATCATCAGCTCAATCTTATCTCGCCCCAAAGACCAGCAAGTCAATACTGCTTTAGCTTGAAATCGGTAGATTTAGCTGCTGTAAAACTCCGAGATGAGCAGCTTAATATGCAAATTGGCAATGAGTCGATAAGAGTTCTATTACCCGCAAATGCTCAACCTATGGAGCTGATTAACCAACTCAATAACGCCTTAAAACCTATAGACATGCAGGCGGTGAGGAATAACGACGGTAAGCTTATCTTCAAGAGCAGTAAGCAGCAATGGCAGCAGGTTCAGTCAGGATTAATGATGACCGGGCAAGGGCAGCGTTTACCCGCCGGTGACGCTAGAACCATCAAGGTCAGTGAGGAGCTTAATTGGCAAGATCCTAGAGAGTGGCGCTTCAACAGCCAAACTGAAATCAAGCAATCTCTGGCCAAAATAGCAAAATCACGCCATAAAGTTGAGTCCCAATTACAAGAGCTCAATGCCAGTCAGCAACACCTCAAGTTGCAACTACAAAAAGTAAACCTTCACAAAGATGCTGGACTAGAACTTGAAGCCACTTTGACTCAAGTATCCGAGCTAATGCAGTCCTCGCCTTTTAGCCTACAAGTGACTTCACTGATGGCACAGGCAAACTTTACCCGTCCTCAGGTATCCGCATTATTATCTTAGTTGAGTGAGGTGAGGCCAAAACCATGGCCTCACAAACTAAACTATCATCGAAAAAACCATGAGCGGAAAAGATTACGATAACAAGGTCAGTATTGAAGCTAAATCATCAAATTTAGCTTCATCTAAAAGATTAATAGCATACTGACTATAGTTGGCTTTATGCTGCCTATTGGTGTGGTAAACCTGAAAACACATGATGATGTCATGCTCAGACAAGCCATTGTTTTTAGACGCAATCACGGCTAAATAACAACGCAACATAAAGAAATCTAACAACATCACCCTAAAGGCTTGCGATGGTGTCAGCTTATCAACCTGGGGGAAACTCATATGGTAAAAGTAATAAAGCAGATAACGACTAAATAACTCTTGTTGGCCACCTATTGCAGGTTCAGCTATCTCTTTCCAAGCTTGATTAATACTGCTCATACTAATGTTTTCATGCTCATCTGCCATTGAGCAAATAGCTTGGTTTATTAGCTCAAACCGACTCCGACCTCGCCTCACTTTATTGGTATTCAACCACAATTGAATGGAGGTAAATGCATGCATTTGGTGTGTATCTGTATCTTGATTAAAGCCCTCGAAATGCTGCTTAAGCTGACCGTTATCACTTAAAATAACAAGCTGCTGAAACATACTATCGAGAGCACTACTTTCAACTTCCCCTTTAGCCGCTTTATCTGCAGTATTCATCAAAATACCGATAGCGGTAAGACCGAGTTCCAGCGGTTGTTCAGGCTTTAACAGTAATTGAATTGAATAATCATAAGCTTTTTGGGCCCAAAGTGGTGTCGCCTTGTAGCTACGATGATGATTAATTGCTGTTCGCTGCAAACTAAATGCATCGGGTCGAAGCAAAATATTTCTCGCTGCCTCAGGGCAAGATAATGATAGGCTGTCATAGCGATCCCCACCCCTCATATGCGACATTCTTGGATAGGTCTTGCAAGTATTACTCAGCAATGCCTCCCCGGCCTTAGCATGAATTTGGCAGAGTTTATTGTCATCTAAAAAGCCACATGCCCCCTCTTCATTCAATACCGCTTGAGCCCACACCTGATCACTCTTTTTGACCTTTTTCAGTGCCGTTTTAGCCAAAACCTTAAGCTCGCTATGTGCCAAGGTTTTTTTATAGCTCTGCTTATCAATATGGATATTCCAGCCATAACAGCAACTGTCTTCACACTCGCCGCCAATACAGCTGAAGTTAGTGACGAAACTGGGTCTAATGAGTGAATGCTTCATTATTGCTCTCTTTATTATCAAGTTTTGGCCAAGCCTAGATATGCTTATTAAGAGCGACCAAAACACCGATTAACTAAAGTCTTTTTTGTCATTCACCAATTATAATTAAAAATATTTAATCCTTAATATTCATACAGATAAACTTAAAGCAACAAATTAAATCACCAATTGCTTTCAGTTTTCATTTAGCGCGTCGTTTTAAGATTATAGAAACCAAACAATCAGTAAAACTCAAAGGAATATCCTATGTTATCTGTAATGACAAACAACGCGTCTAACATCGCTCAAAATGCTGTCACTAAAAATAACGACCTACTTAGCAACGCTATGGAGCGTCTATCTACAGGTCTTCGCATCAACAGTGCGTCTGACGATGCTGCGGGTCTACAGATTGCGACTCGCCTAAACGCTAACGTAACAGGTATGGAAACAGCTGGCCGTAACGTGTCTGACGCGACTTCTATGCTACAAACTGCCGATGGCGCACTAGATGAGCTAAACAACATTGCTTCTCGTCAAAAAGAATTAGCGACGCAAGCAGCTAACGGCGTGAACTCAGCAGAAGACATCAAAGCACTAGGTGCTGAATATAAAGAACTTAACGCTGAGGCTAATCGTATTATCGACAGCACTGAATACGGTGGAAACAAGCTATTCACTGAACTAGATAAAGGTGTTGGCTTCCAGATCGGCGCCTCAAACACAGCTTCAGAGCAGCTAACGGTTACAACTAAAGTAGCTGATGTTAAAGCTCTTTTTGTTGGCGAAATTACAGATTCTGCAACAGCTAAAGCTCAAATTGACAACGTTGATAAGATTATTGACACCGTAGGTACTGAGCGTTCTAACCTAGGTGCTAGCATTAACCGCCTAGGTCACACAGCATCTAACCTAACTAACGTTACCGAAAATACTAAAGCGGCTGCTGGTCGTATCATGGATACCGATTTTGCGGTAGAAACGGCAGCGATGACCAAAAACCAGCTACTCGTTCAAGCCGGTACTAACATCCTGTCTTCTTCAAACCAAAACACTGGTTTGGTTATGGGTCTATTGGGCTAATCTTCCCCCCATTCTCCCAACTTTCTATCAAGGGCCTTCGGGCCCTTTTTTTTGGCAACAAATTCCCCGCAAAACTTCAGTGCCCCTAGCTTGAGGTCGCCTTACTTATTACATGGTTGTAGTGAACATAGTGCAATAGTCGCAAGCGGAAGCAGTACTTCCCTTTAAGCGTTAGTAACGGAAGGAAAGTTAATCCGCCACATGCAGCTAAAGATTTAAAGAACATGTAAAACATATACTTAACTATTGGCACAAAGATTGCCAATTGCATTACAGCAAGATTGGAGGATCAAATGATTTCAGGTATGGGTGGCGCCTCATTCGCCGAACAGCTTATCGTCGCAGAACGCATGGGTAAAGATCAGATATTTGAAAGCAATATGACCAAATATGAGTCGCAACTCGATGCCTATAAGATCCTCGAGCGTAGTCTAAATAGCATGACCAGCAAACTAGAGACAATTGATGGTGACGCTTTCGAGAGCAAAACCTCAACCATTAGTGATGATAATGCCTCAATCACGGTCGAAAGTGGCGCACCTACCGGTAACTATGATCTGCATGTTAAGCAACTAGCCCAGGCACACCAATTAACCAAGAGCTTTGCCAGCGAAACTGAAGTCCTACCGACAACGGGCATGCTAAGCATTCAAGTTGGTCCTAGCGCAGCTGACACCATAGAGATCGACATGGCAGTGCTCAATGCCGATGGCACAAAGACTGTTACCGACCTACGGGATGCCATCAATAACCATTCAGCTAACCCGGGAGTGCAAGCATCTTTGGTCAGAACGGGTGGCCAAGTCGAATTGATGCTGACCTCAAAAGAGACGGGTGAAGCAAACGCCATTGACGTCAAGATGGACGGTGCAGACTGGGGCATGACCGAACGAAAAGCGGCGCAAGATGCGCTGGCGACCCTTAACGGCATAGATATTCAGAGCAGCAGTAACAATTTAACTAACGTTATTGATGGTGTCTCTATTGAACTTAATAAAGTCCACGCAGTAGGTGAAAGCAGTAGCATTAAGATCAAATCTGATACTGACTCCAGCGAACAAGCAATTGAAGATTTTGTTGATATTTTCAATGACTTGATGGACGAAATAAATAAGTTAACTCGCTCCATGGGCAGTGAAGCCTTAGATGATCTTAATAATGAGAATGACGATAACAGCGACAGTGATGAAGATGAAGATAAAGACGAAGATGATGACTTCAACTCTTCAATTACCGAAGATCAGCTAGGCGTACTCAAGGGTGATTCGAGTATTCGAATGCTGCAACAGAATATGCGTGATGCCATTTTTGATGTGGCGCCAAACGGTATGCGTCTATCTGACATCGGTGTAGAAATGGGCCGTGACGGCAAACTCGACATTGACAAAGATAAGTTATCTAAAGCACTAAAAGATGATCCTGACGCGATACAAGCCATGTTTACCGATTCTGGCAGCTATATAGACAGGCTCGATACCATCATCGACCCCTTCACCAAGTTCCAAGGCTCGATGGATCTCAAGCAAGACAACCTTGAGAAACAGATCGAGCGAGTCGAAACCAGTATGGATAATCACGACAGACAGATGGAACAAAGGTATCAAATTTATCTGGCTCAATTTACCGCAATGGAAGCCACTATTAGCCAACTCAACTCAGCTAGCGCACTGTTTTATTAAGGAAATACTAAAAAATGTTGAACGAGCACGATCCCTTTAATGCTTATAAGCAAACCTCTTTGAATGCTAGAGCCGCAGCTGCGAACCCTCACGAGATGGTACGAATGCTTCTCGACGGTCTATTAGAAGAGATCCAGCGTGCTAGCGGCTTTATGCAGCGCAGGAGCTTTGAAGATAAAGGTCAGAGTATCAACAAGTGCCTCAATATTGTGCATGGACTCGATTCCATGCTCGATATCGAAAATGGCGGCGAAGTGGCCACAGGGCTAAACCGTCTTTATGACTATTGCAGTCGCCAGCTGGTAATCGCAAGTGTTGAAAACAGCGTTACCGCCCTAGAACCCATTACCAAGGTAATTACCGATGTCAGAGCAGGTTGGGACAATCTCAATTGAGCAGTGGCAACAGTTTGAAAAAGCGTTGCAATTCTATGCGAGCGCTCAAAACTGGGAAAAACTGGTCATAGTGAATAACAAGATGACTGCTGCACTAAAAATGGCTGGCAAACCAAGTAGTCGATCGCAACTACTTGCGCGTCAATCCTTGGCTAACACCCATCAAAAAATACTTAAACAACTCGCGCAAGCTCAAGACGAACTGAAACAAGAGATGAGTCAATTTAAACAGCAACAAGATGGCCTAGCCGCCTACCAACTGACCTGCGTCAGTGGTGGAGTAAACAATGACTAGCCCTGTACTTCCAAGCACATTTGTCAGCGCATCGACAAACTCTACACAGCCAAGTGCAATAAGGGCCCACGGCGCTAGCCATTACTCTGAGGAGGCCGAGCTACCTAGCGGATCAGAGCCTTTACTGTTTTCGCTAATTCAGCCGTTGCAGCAATCACTTTCTGGTACTGTGCCAGCAATTTCTGCTGGCACAGTAAGCGATCTGAGCCAGCCATTGGGCCAACTACAGCAGCAAACGGCCTATAGCAACACGCAGCTATCAATCGACTCATTCACACAAGCGGCTAGCAATCCGTCGATAGAACATAAAGGCCATTACAGCGCGACATTTCCGCTTAACCAACAAACATTAAATGCTAATCCATTAGCCACGCATAATGTTAGCCAGGCTATCGCCAACCCTACATCACAGGTCACAACGGCGGTTCAATCAGCTCCATTACATTCAGTTCAGTCCACAGCAATAAAAGAGCTTGTTGCGGGTATAAACGGGACTCAGCCTGCCAATACTCATTTGTCGTTAGCGACTGGTATGCTCAAACCTGATAGCGCTACTCACTATTCAGGCTTTCAAGCTGCCACCCAGCAGGTGTCGAGCACATTTGCTCCGAGCTTGATAGAAAGCGCAGGCATCGACGCTATCGATTCTGCTCAAGCTACTGTCAGCTCTCGTACTCACAACACTGTTGCACAGTGGGGGCCCGTTTCGGTATCGCAGTCTGCGCCCTTACTGCAGCAGAGCCACGAAATGCTTTCGCCACTTAGAGAACAACTAAGGTTCCAAATCGATCAACAGATCAAACAAGCTGAAATTAGGCTCGACCCGCCAGAGCTAGGCAAGATTGAACTTAATGTGCGCCTAGATGGTGATCGGCTACATATTCAAATGCATGCAGCTAACCCCTCAGTAAGAGATGCCCTATTAATGGGACTCGATCGACTTCGGGCTGAATTAGCCATGGATCATGGTGGACAAATTGATGTCGATATTAGCCAAGGTGAGTCGCAACAGAAGCAACCACAGGGCTCATCTCAATCGGCGATAGCGGCTGAAAGTTTTCATGAGGCCCAACATTCAACCGCTGATACATCTCAACAAGATCAGGTTGATCTACTCGCATAACTAAGGAACAACTTATGCCTTTAACTAAAAACAGCAGCAAACGGATCAGTCTTTTTCTTTTTATCATTGCATGGACGGCGGGTATTTTTTGGGCTGGTTGGCAATCACCGACACTCATTGGCGGCCCCTTTGTAGAAAAAGAACCAGAAGTTAAATCGGCACAATTCTATCCATTAGATAAGTTTGTCATCTCTATTCCAGGAGATGAATACCCTCACTATTTATTACTAGAAATGGCATTTAAAAGCCGCTCAAATAATGTCGCAAGCATCATTGAGCAAGCCGACCCAGTTATCAAAAATTCATTAATGAAGATGTTCTCAAACAAACATTTCAATGAACTTAATAGTGCAAAACAATTTGAGCCCCTACAACAAGAAGCTCATAACGTGTTATCTGCAGTACTGGAAGAAAATAACTTCGCCATCGAACTTGATGACGTACTGTTTACTCGCATGGTTATTCAATAAAGGCCTATGCTATGAATGCTGCACAATCTGCCTATCAAGAAGTGTCTGAAGATATCGCTGTTAACCGTCTATCCGAGAGTAAGGTGATGGTGCAATATCTGCCTTTAGTAAAGCGCTCCGTATCGCAACTAAGAAGCCATTGTGGCTCTGTTCTGGCCATTGAAGATATGGAGCAGATAGGCATGATGGCATTACTAGAGGCAGCTAGGCGTTACCCTGGAGAATATGATAATGGCTTCCTTTCTTTTGCGGGCCAGCGGATCCGCGGCGCGATTTTAGATGAGCTACGCCGCCAAGATTGGCGACCGCGGCCTGTAAGACAGCAAGCTCACGAACTTAACGACACCGTGCGTCAGCTCACCCGCTTATTGGAAAGAGAGCCAAGTGACAAAGAGGTCGCTGAAGCCATGGGATTGAGTGAAACAGAATACCGAGAGCGCTTATTTGCCTCCCAGTCAGAATCGATGCGCAGCCTAGATGAACTCATAAGCGAAGGCGGAAACTTTGTCGATAACAATGACATATTGGAGCAATTTTCAGCAAAAGAGTGTTTATTCCAAGCTATTTCAAAATTAAACAAAAGAGAACAGCTGATCCTGTCGCTTTACTATCAACATGAACTCAATTTAAAAGAAATTGCCGCAACCTTGGGACTGACTGAAACGCGTATTTGCCAGCTGCACAAACAAGCAGTCAAACAGCTTCAGAACATCTACAAACAATGGGAACGGTAAGCAGGTGAGGTAGTATGAGTAAACTGTTTGGGCTAGTAATAATTCTCTTGTCAGTTTTTGGTGGATATGTGTGGGCAGGGGGAGCATTAATTTCCCTTTGGCAACCAGCCGAAATCCTGATTATCTTTGGTGCAGGTATCGGTGCGCTTATTATCGCTAACCCTAAGCCGGTTCTGAAAGAGATGTCTCAGCAGCTCAAAGATCTAGTAAAGGTCGAACAAGAAGACCCTGACCTTTACCCGCAACTATTTGGTTTAATGAACATGTTAATGTCACAGATCCAGTCTCAAGGGCTGCGAGTACTGGATGACCATGTCGAAAAACCAAGAGAGAGCTCACTGTTCTTAATGTATCCAGCGGTACTTGAACACCCTAACGTGCTTAACTTCCTCATTGATAACCTGAGATTACAATCAATAGGTAAGCTATCTCCTCATGATCTAGAACATATGCTCGAAGAAGAGATCCACCGCATAGATGAAGATAGAATGCGTCCTTCCCATGCACTCGGTAAAGTCGCAGAAGCCATGCCAGGCTTTGGTATTCTTGCCGCGGTAATGGGGATTATCATCACCATGTCGAATATCGATGGCCCAATCACGATGATTGGTGTAAAAGTTGCCGCCGCGCTGGTTGGAACCTTTATCGGGATCTTCGCTTGTTATTGCATATTTGACCCCCTTGCCAAGGCAATGGAGCATTTAGTCGAACGTCAATCGGCCCAGATGCGATGCGTAGCAGCGATGCTAACCGCCTTCGCTAAAGGCAAACCACCAATGCTTGCTATCGATGCTGGACGTAAACAGATCCAAAGTGAAAACCGTCCAACCTTTATCGAACTTGAACGTTGGTTGGTGGAGCAAAAAAGCTAATGGCAATTAGACCTGAGCCTATCGTCATTAGACGCAAAAAGCGCTCCAAGGCTAAAGCCGGTCATGGTGGCGCTTGGAAAGTGGCATTTGCTGACTTTACCTTAGCCATGATGGCGCTATTCATGGTTTTATGGATCATGCAGATAGCCGATCAGCAAGAACGTACTATGATAGTGCAATACCTTAATGGTGATCTTTACGATAATGGCTCAATTAACCCTTTCAACTTAAGTGGTGCACCTTCGATGCTCGACTTTCAAGGGAGTATAGCTATACAACAAGCCGTATTACCTGCAAGCTCTAGTGGCGTTGAACGCAGTGGCCCAGCTATGCATAACCGTATTCCACAAGGTACTGAAAATGCTAAAGCTGGAAAAGGGCCAGAGCTAAACTCCTTGGTTCCTGGTAAGTTTGAAACTCAAGCACAGCTTGAATTCTTAGCAAAAGAAATCGACAAGGTAATCACAGATGTGAGCATGGGCGCCAATGTTGAGCTGCAAGTCGTCCCGCAGGGGGTGCGCATCTTAATGCACGATAATATAAATCAGTTTATGTTCACCCGTGGTAGTGCGGAGATGAAAACTTACTTTGAAGATCTGCTAATGGCCCTTGGCCCACTACTTAGTCAGGTAGAAAATAAGATCACCATTTCAGGCCATACTGATTCAAGCCCTTATGCCGGTAAGACATTCACCAACTGGGAACTATCCAGTAATCGCGCTCTTTTAGCGAGGCGGGTACTTGAATATGGCGGCCTTAAGCGTAATCAAATCATTCAGGTAACAGGCATGGCAGACCAGGCCCCGTACATCATTGATGATACTGCAGCTGCTGCAAATAGGCGTATTGAAGTGTTAGTCATGACCTCTGATGCTGAAAATCAACTACGCCAGATGATGGGACAGCCAATACAGCCAGCAACCCCGAATGATAACGTCCAGCAAGCCAAAAACATTGCCGAAGCCAATCAACCACGGACGAGATACCCGCAGCTATGGACGAGCCAATAGTTACAGTCGGTGAATTTATTCCTGCGGATAAAGAAGTAAAGATACAGAAACCAGGAAAAGAAAGCCGACAATACGTAAGAATGAGCCTAAGAGATAATGACCAACAAGATATACTTTTCGCCAGTGACGGCGTTACGGTTTCTCTATTAAAAAAAGGTTACTTACTAAGTAAGAAGCTTGGTATCGCTAACATAAAAAATATTGGCTTAGGAGGCGCAGGGCTGATTAGTCGCAGTAACTTAAAGGCCAAACAAACTATCTACATATCCATTGATGGCGAAGACTTTCCAATTCAAGTGATGCATGTAGAAAATATTAGTCATAAGCTTAATTTTATTGGCGCTAAATGGGCGCTACAGGAAGAAGAACAAATACTTTATATTATCAATAAAATCTATAGTTTAAGTCGGTCACCACGTAAGTAGTGGTTTAAATAAATTAGGTATTCAGTGACGAATAAGGAGATCACAATGCCTGCTTCATACGAGCGCAAAGGACCCGATGCCTTACAAAAGCTTTTCCTATATTTAATCTTGTTCGATTGGATTATCTTAATCTATTTGATTGTAGAGATTAAACAGATGTCATTCCAGCATGGTGCAACAACTTCAGTCATCGTAGCCATGTTTAACTTATTACTGGTTAACCTATGCTTTAGGCGTGCACGTAGAGCAGAAGATGGATATCAGATCTACCCAGTAATAATTGGTGCTTTACTGTCATTTTTTCTTATCGCCTACTTCTTCTTCTTTTAACTCTCCCGTTTAAGCCTAATTCTGCCCGTTACCAATGTAACGGGCTACGCCAACCAACAAGCCGCAACCAAAACCTTTATAGAAGTTCTATTCCCACTAGATTATTTTAAGCAGTATTTACCCTCCATTTTTAACTCTATGTACTTTGATGATGCAAAACTATTCGCTTAAACCACAATCTATAGGTGGCAGTAGTGCTATGTATACAAGATTAGATTCAACCTTAAGCTGTTAAAAAATAATGACCTAAATAACAGTCGCAGCGATTATTTAGCGGTATCTATCGACCAGTATAAGAAATTGATCTACTTAAGGTATTTAGCAAACCAATTTAAGATTAATTAACAATGGAATAATTGCTCCCTTGTGAAGTGCTTCAACGCAAAAGTATAGGCAGGCTAAAACACTCCTTACTGGTGAGCTTTAGCCTGAGCGATCACACCTTTATACTGATTGTTTATACTGATAGGTATTAGATACACCTACATTATTTTATAAACGCCCAAACCCAAATCCTCTCCAATGCCAGCCATGGCTTCAAGGATAAGTACTTCCTGTACAAATACTCCACCTTAATAAGATAGCTTACTCACAGTTAAACTTGAGTGCCCCTGGAAATTGTCTACGACGAACATGGTTGTGGAAATCATCACTTATACGGATGCATAAAAATTACCTCTTATAGTTCGCGCAGCAAATACATGAGAGTGAAAAACTCCTGATCTGAATACAACACATTCAAGTGCGTTGTAGCGCGAGTAACCTTTTACAAAGCTGGGAGATGTGCCGAATGTAAGCAACACATGGGTGTAGTGTCAGGTCAAGCTCAGTGGCGGTGCGACATTTTCAGCGTTCGCATATACGAAAAAAGCCCGCTGCGTTAGCAACGGGCTTTATCGCTTCTCTTTCGAGAATACTGTTTTGTCTTCTCTTTTACAAAAGTGAAAATAAAAGTGGCGCCTGGAAATGGCCAGCTTCGCGCTCATTAACACATCGCTAAAACGATATTCGCCCTACTATCACCTGGAAATGTAGCATGCTGTGCATGCGCTATTTGCTTGCCCCATGCTCGAGGGGTTTTCTTTCAAGGCTAAAACGAAAAAATCCCCAACACTGAGTGCTGGGGATTTATCGCTTCTCTTTCGAGAATAATTTGGCGCCTGGAAATGACCTACTCTCACATGGGGAGACCCCACACTACCATCGGCGATATTGCGTTTCACTT
>NZ_JBRIMD010000013.1:0-131498 GCF_052977325.1 Shewanella sp. 0m-6 | reverse complement strand
TTAAAAACACTCGGATTTTGCCATCTTATAAAGATCGGTCAACCGATCAATAAACTGCTAAATGATCGGCATTACAGTAATACTGGCCCTTTTTTTATTCGCAGTTTTATTCTGGAATGTGATTACACCTTTTATTGTTAGCGTTTTATGCTTAGTGCTTTATTCTTAGTTCGTTACTTCAGCGTTCGCTGAAAAAACGCTACCGCTTGCAGATACATCTGAATCGCTAACGCTGGATCATACCTGTCACCCTCATCTCGCATAAAGGCATGCTGGGCGTTCACCTCCAGCCAGTTAAACTTAACCTCTTTGGCTTCAAGCTGCTCATAGAGAAGCTTTCGCCCCTGCGCAGAAACATGGGGATCTTGCTTACCAAACACCATCACCAACTCTGCAGCAATATCACCCGTACGGCTCAATGAATCATTACCTTTATCACAAGGCAAGGTGTTGGAGTGTATGTCTGTTGGGTACAAACAAAATGCCCCCTGAATATCTGGATTAAGCGCCGCGCGATAAGCAAGGTGGCCACCAATACAGACGCCCATACTGCCGATATTGCTACTGCAAAAACTTAAGCTGCGAGCAAAGTCGACCAGGGCCTCGGTATCACTATCATGGTCTTCAAGGCGCTTAGCAAATTTGTCTGCATTGCCTTTATCTTTACCAATATCATCGTACTCAAGCACGGTACCGATAGGGTTTAGTTCATGAAACACTTCAGGCACGAGTACCACAAAGCCATGCCCAGCAAGAATCGCTGCAGCTCTTGCGATTGGGGCGGTTTGTTGAAATATCTCTGAGTAGAAAATAATACTGGCAAACTGCCCCTCACAATCGGGGCGATACAGGCAGGTTCGCATGATTCCTGTTGCGGTCGAGATATCATGAACTTCTTGAGTAATGATCATCGGCTTTCCTTGAGCGAGTCAGATAAATAAGTGCAATATCGATTACTTAACCTTTAAGCGTTAATACAACTCGTTAGGGCAATGTTCCCCTGCAAGTAACTGCTTAACATTACTTAAGGTTGTATGTGCAATTGCACCTAATGCTTCTTCGGTTAAAAATGCCTGGTGACCGGTAAATATCACATTGTGGCAGGCTGATAAGCGTCTAAATACGTCATCTTGAATGATTTCACTCGACTTATCTTCAAAGAAAAGCTCTTTCTCATTCTCGTATACGTCTAAACCGAGCGAACCCAGTTGTCCCGATTTCAGCGCTTCCATGGCATCGAGCGCATTAAGCAAACCACCACGGCTGGTGTTAATAACCATGACGCCGGGCTTCATTTTTGCAAAGCTACTCTCACTTAATAAATGGTGGTTCTCTTTTGTTAGCGGGCAATGCAGGCTAATAACATCACAAATAGGATATAGCTGCTCAAGCGTTATGTACTCAACGCCTAAATCAATAACCGCTTGGCTAGGATAAGGGTCATGAGCTACCACTTTACAGCCAAAACCTTGCAATACTTTAATGGTCGCTAGGCCTATTTTACCCGTGCCAATCACGCCCACTGTACGGCCGTGCATATTGAAGCCCACTAGGCCTTCTAAAGAAAAATTTGCATCTCGGGTACGCTGGTATGCTTTATGGATTTTACGATTAAGGGTTAGCATAAGTGCCACCGTGTGCTCTGCGACTGACTCAGGCGAGTAAGCGGGCACATTAACGACCTTCATCCCTAGGCGCTCTGCAGCCTGTAGGTCGACGTTATTAAAGCCTGCACAGCGCATAGCAATAATCTTTGTTCCGCCTTGAGCGAGTTCAACTAGCACTTCTTCACATAGGGAATCATTCACAAAGGCACAAACAACCTCAAAGCCTGCTGCTAATTTTACTGTTTGCATACAAAGACGATAATCGAAATATTCAATGCTGGCGCCGAATGCGGTATTGGTGCGATCAAAATGCTGCATGTCGTAATGTTTGGCGCTAAAAAAGCCTATTTTCATTGTAGAAACCTTACCTTAGGAGGAGGGAAAACCAGAACAGTGTATACCAATCGGTATTATGATATTAGCAGATTTGTTTGAGGGCTATTACACGATACCTAAGCCAGTTGAAGATGCAGGATTCAGCGGGCATTTTCAAGTCGTTTGGGTATACACCTGATTGAAGATGGATGTCTTTGCGAGTAAATGATAAAAAAGCGAGAAAGAAAAAGTGATAAAGAAAAAGCGAGCTCCTGACAGCTCGCCTTTCCTGCTTGCTCTGAATTGATGGTAAGAAAAGGATACGTTCTCTTATCAATTCAGACCTTTTCTATTATTGACTGAGCATAAAAATATCAATAACAGCAAGGAGTAAGCTAATGAATGTGAGATTATCATTAAGACTAAACAGGTATCGATATCTGCTTCACAAATTTATGACATCAGTACTTAATTGGACAGGATTTATACAGTCGTCCCCGCTAATTAACTTACATAACGTCATTAGTGTCTGAGCGTGTGATCCCTCAACACTTTTAAAATGGTTATTTCCTGATAAGATTTGCCACAATCAAACAGTATAAGACTCCTTAATATGGCCAGAAAAGAACTCACTGAAAAACAATTTATGATCCAACGTTTTTCTAAGACTGCACTACGTGCTTTACACATATTAGGGATCACTGGTGCAGGCGGTGGCATTTTGTTACATGTACCTCAAGAACAGTGGCAAATATATTGGATTATGGCCATGAGCACAGGCTCAGCCATGATGCTCTGGGAGATGGTGCGAGACTGGCGCTGGTTGATCCAGCTTAAAGGCGTTCTCACTATCGCCAAGCTTGGCTTGCTAGCACTGTTCATTCCTCTTGCCTCATATAAACCGGAACTGCTCATTTTTATCGTGTTACTATCTGTCGTCGTATCTCATGGCCCTGCAGGCTTGAGGCATTTTTCAGTTGTACACGGACGCAGAATTGATGGCAGAAAAGAAGTTAAAGGCTAATAGCGCAGAATTAATCACCCAGTTTGCTACTTTATCAGACTATCTAACACCCGCCTGCAAAGTGCTAGATCTTGCCTGCGGCAGTGGCCGTAATGGCCAGTGGTTTACCGATAGAAATTGCCAGGTTAGCTACCTTGATAAAGACCTGACAGGCCTTGATATTGCTCTGCCAGATAAAACCACTGTCATCGAACGACTCGAATGGAACCTCGAAGATGGCAGTGCTCCACTCCTCCCCCAAGCTCACTACGACATAATACTGGTATTCAATTACTTACACCGGCCTTTGCTTAACCAGATTATCGATAGCATTAAGCCTGGTGGTCTGATCATTTACGAGACGTTTACCGAGCAGCAGGCTCAAATTGGTCGACCTCGTAATCCTGACTTTCTACTTAAAGCGGGTGAATTAAAAGCAATATTTGCTAACTGGAGCTGCCTACATTACTCTGAAGATCTATTCGGAGAATTACCTAACGCCAGTTATAAAGCGCAAATTATTGCGCAAAAGCCGTTGGGATAAACAGGACTAATTAGAGGCACAATATGTTTCCATACCCAGAGCAGTATCGAATCGCACTCCCGCCGATAATCACAGGTTTAATGGTGGTATGGGCGCTTCTCAGTCGACTGGTATTTGGTGACGCCAGTGTTTTAAGCCTCTATCCACTGCTTGCTCTTTTTCCTATCGTAATCATTTTACACGGCTTACTCATTTGGGATGCCAGAAGCATGGGCCGCTTAGATCAATCCTTTTATGCGTTGATCCACTGTATATTGGCCTTTGTGGTTTGGACCTTTGCCATAATGCATGTCAACGGTAATGGATTTTCATAACGCTATTGCATCAGCTTTCAACTCTTTGCTAGGTCTGCATTGACGAATAACGATTGGTGTCGATTGTAGCCACAATTATCTTAAATCTGCTTGCATGAAGAACAGTCTAAGAGGTATCTTTGCCGCGCATTTTTAATAAGGTTCCATCATGACTGATTTCGTCTACTCACCTCCAACCACGCCCTGGCTTGAAATACTTTATCAAGATAAAGATATCATGGTAGTTAATAAGCCTTCAGGACTACTATCCGTTCCGGGACGAGATCCTGCTTACGCCGACAGTACCTATAACCGCGTACTTGCAGAGTTTCCTCATGCCAAAATAGTACACCGTTTGGATATGGCGACCTCAGGTGTCATCGTGGTGGCATTATTGCGCAGCGCTGAGTCTGAGCTAAAGCGTCAATTTAGAGACCGAGAAACCGAAAAAACCTATTATGCGCGTGTGGCTGGTTACGTTAAAGACACTCATGGCAGCGTTAATCTGCCGCTGATTTGTGACTGGCCTAATCGACCGAAACAAAAAGTCGACCATAAGGTAGGTAAGCCATCGCAGACCCATTATGAAGTGATCAGTCGTGGTAAACGCTCAACCTTGGTCAAGCTGACACCGATAACGGGTCGTTCACATCAGCTCCGCGTGCATATGATGGCCTTGGGTCATCCGATTTTAGGCGATAACTTTTATGCTGACCCATTAGCGAAAAGACTCGCACCCCGTTTACTGCTGCATGCTCAGTCACTCACGATTACCCATCCATATACTAAAGCAAGAATGACTTTCAGTTGCGATGTCCCCTTTATGGAAGCTAAGGGAGAGCAGTAGCCTTCTTAGCAACTAAGCTGAGCCTACTGAGCTGTTCCTACTGAACAGAATCAACTAAGCAGCACTATCTAACGATGCAAACAAGTGAGCCCCGTCACTGACTTATTTGATAAATTGGTAGAATATTCCTCAGAAAATACGTAGATTGTTTAACTAACCAATAAGCAATTGACGTATTTATTATGGAAACCCCATTTCAAAGAGACTCACTCGATAATCAAATCTTATCTGCATTAATGAAAGAAGCCAGAACCCCTTTCGCAGAGCTAGCTAAACGCTTCGGAGTGAGCGCTGGTACCATCCATGTGCGCGTCGAAAAAATGAAGCAAGCAGGGATCATCACAGGGGCACAGATCACCGTTAACCCTAAAGCGCTGGGTTACGACGTCTGCTGTTTTATCGGTATCAACTTAAAAAGTGCCGGTGACTACCCCGCAGCAATCTCCAAACTCAATGCCTTAGAAGAGGTGGTTGAAGCCTATTACACCACAGGTAATTACAGTGTATTTGTAAAGGTAATGTGCCAGTCTATTGATGGACTGCAGCATGTTCTGATTAATCGTATCCAATCAATCGATGAGATCCAATCTACTGAAACACTCATCAGTCTGCAAAACCCGATTGTACGGGCGGTTAAGCCTTAAAACTAATAAAAATAAGTTATAAGTTTTAGTCATTACACCTAAATGTATCGGAAAGAGTTATAAACACTTTTTTCGACACTTTTGTTACCGGCAGTTGAATTATATGTTACAACCTTGTCAACCGACTTAGTTCGGGTAGCTATAAAAAGCAAGAAAATAAGAAAAATATGACCGCGACCCATGTAGGTTTAGGCAAATTGACAAGGAAAATGTTGTGAAAACTAAATTATCTATAGCGATTACTGCTGCACTCGTTTCTAACGCTGCACTTGCTGTCAGCCATGCTGATGAATCTCCAACTTACAAATCATTTGACGTGACTCAAACTGTCAAGCAACAAACAATGCACATTAATGCCCCCACCGTAAGCGGAATGCCTAACCAGTATGACGCGCAGCTAGCCAGAACAACTTTTCAATGGGCAAGTAAAAGTCAGTCTGTACCGAGCTTAGCAGCTCTTTCTTTAGAGAATAAGGCTTCACATGCTGCTGAGTTTTATTTAGGAAAATTAACCGGAATATCTTCTTTAAAGCAGGGAGTAGCTCAAGCAGTTCTAGTTAATACACATGATCTAGGTCGCGGCCCTATCATTGCAAAATATAAACAAGAAGTTTCTGGAGTAGAAGTATTCAATCGTGAATTTAACATCATGATGGATCGTGACTTTAAACTTGTAGCATCTTCTGGTTATTTTGCGTCAGAAAGAGCAGCTAAATCTGTTTTTTCTGCTCTAAAGAACATTGATGGTGCATTTGGTGATGCAGCTAACTCTATCAGCGCAGCATTTAACGCAATGGGCGGCGACAAAAATGCTATTACGTTAAATGTAAAATCCTCAAATGATAAATATGAAAAATTTGCAGTCGTTAACTCTTCAAACAGCAAAGTAATCGTTGGCGAACCTAGAGCTAAAAAAGTATTTTTCGAACATAAAAACAAAATGGTAGCTGCTCACTACGTAGAAATAGAAACTGGTGAGTTTGACAGCCGTGATTCAGAATATTTTGGCTACGTCATTTCAGCTAAAACGGGTGAAGTTCTATTTAAGAAGAACCTCACTAGCCACGCCGCTGATTTTAATTACCGTGTCTATGCAGATGCAGACGGTAAACCCTGGGACAGCCCACACGGTAATGTTATGCCAGCCCCAGCTGGAAGTGATACTGACGCCTACCTAACAGCTCCTTATCTAGATGCACCAATGGTGTCATTAAAGTCTGGCCCTATCAGTACTAGGGATCCTTGGTTAGCGAGCGATGCAACTTCTACTCAAGGTAACAACGTCACCGCATATGTTGATGCAATTGCACCGCAAGGGCTTTCCAATGGCGATTATCTTGCCGATATAACAAGCAGCAATACATTCGATTACCCATACAATGATAAAGAAGCTGAATATTCAGTAAACAACCGTAAGGCTGCAATTGTTAACCTATTCTTCATGAATAACTATTTACATGATGACTTCTATGACCACGGTTTTGATGAAGTATCAGGTAATGCTCAAGCATCAAACTACGGCCGTGGTGGCGTTGAAGGTGATGCACTAAACGTAGAAGTCCAAGATAACTCAGGCTTTAATAATGCCAATATGAGTACACCTGCCGATGGCGGCTCTCCGCGCATGCAAATGTACCTATGGGAAACAACCCAAGCTGTAAATGGCGTTGATTTTGGTATCGCAGCTACATCCCATACCTCTATTGGTATGTTGGAAAATATTGGTTTTTCAGTATTTGGCCCGGATACATTCAAGGTTTCAGGAAGTGTCGTTCGTATTGATGATGGATCAACTGTAACCGATGGCGCTGCAGGCACTATTTATGACGGTTGTGAAGCAACAACCAATGCTGCTGATATAACCGGCAATATTGCAATAATCGATCGCGGCGCTTGTGCATTTACCCAAAAAGTTAAACATGCTCAAGATGCTGGCGCCATTGCTGTAATCATCGCGAATAATAAAGATGCTGATGCCGTAATTACTATGGCTGGAGATGATGAAAGCATCACCATTCCTGCCATGATGGTTTCGCAAAATGAAGCGGCGGCTATTTATGCGCTACTAGATGCAAATGAAAAAGTGTCGATAGATATGTTCAAAAATGATTTATCCCGTGTTTTCAAGGATAGTTCATGGGATAACGCTATTGTTGCACATGAATGGGGACACTACATCAGTAACCGTTTAGTCGGTAATGGATCGGGTCTAAGCAGTAATCAAGCTCGCTCTATGGGTGAAGGTTTTGGTGACTTCCATGCCCTACTGTTCGGCTCTGACGCTGCGGATAACTTAATCACTGGCAATGAAAACTATGCCGGTGGATATGGTGATACTACTTATGTAGCTAGTTTTGTTAATGGTATTCGTGAGTTCCCATACTCGACTAATATGGAAATCAATCCATCGACCTTCGCTTATGTGGAACGCGACCCAGAAGTTCATGGCTCTGGTGCCGTTTATGCAGCCATGTTATGGGACGCATTCATTGGGCTAGCAAATGATGAGCGACATACTTTTGATGAAGCAAAAGAGCTGATGAAAGGCTACCTTGTTGCTGGTTATAAGATGATGCCTATGGCACCGACCTTTACTGAAGGTCGTGATGCGCTTTTAGCTGCCGCATTTGCAAATGATGAACAGGATTACAAAGTTATTCTCGGTGCCTTTGCTCGTCGTGGTATGGGGCTAGGAGCTAAATCGCCAAGCCGTTTCTCTACCGATCACGCAGGTGTTGTTGAGTCATACAAAACGACTTTATCTGCTTTTGAAGTAGCTGATCACCAGTTAGATACTGATTACGAAGGGTCGACACTAGGCTATTGCTCAAAAGATAGCATTTTAGATAAAGGCGAAACGGGTACAGTTAGTTTCACTATTGAAAATGGTGGAGACAGCCTGTTAACAGACTTAACGGGTACTATCGAAGTCGTCAGTGACCACGATATCACTTTTGCTAATGATGGTAAGGTCAGCTTTGCAGATATCAATTTATTTGCATCCGCTACAAGTGAGCCTATTGAATTTACGCTAAACGAAGCTGGTACGGGAGACGAGTTAGTACTTAAGTTTGTACCAAACCTTGCCGACGGCGTAGAAGCTGATGAGTACACGCTATCAACAACAGTCAATGTTGACTTTGAGACCCGTGAGCTAGTTGGTACCACTCAATATGAAGATTTGAATACACTTTCAAGGCTTAAAGATTTCACCGAAACTGTGATGGTTGGTGGTGATATGGCAAAGGGTACCTTTGGTCTAGATCAGTGGGATGCAACGGATGGCTTTATCTCTGCTACCGGCAATAGCTTTACCTCTGATGTAGGATACCAAACACGTCCAACATCTGTAGGTTACGACGGCGAGTTTACTATTGCTTTCTGGCATTTATATAACTTAGAAGCGGGCTACGATGGAGCTGTTGTTGAAGTCAGTATTAATGGCGGAGATTGGGCTGATGTTACTAAAATGGGCGGAACATTCCTAGGTGATGGCTATACCGATACCGCTCTTGAAGAAACTGAAGCTGCAATTGCCGGACAAGATACTTTCTCAGGCCTAAATTATGGTTGGGAAACCATTAGCTTTGGTGAGTCTTTGAATGGTAACGAAGTCCAGTTCCGCTTCCGTATTGCAACTGACTCAGCTGTAGTGCCTGAACCTGAATTTGGTTTTGCCGCTGGTTGGTATATTGATGACATCACGTTCACGAATACACAAACCAGCATCTTCTCTAATGTTATAGCGGGTGATACATACGCCTGTGACAACCGTCTTCCAACCGTGACAGCAAGTGCTAGCGCAACGAGCGTAGATGAAGGTGAAGCTGTAACGCTGTCTTCTAAAGTTGTTGATCCTAACGCTGCAGATAGCCATACCTATAGCTGGAAGCAGCTCTCAGGAACGAGTGTAGAACTCATTGATGCAGACAAAGCCGTTGCGACCTTCAATGCACCTATGGTTGAAGAGAACGAAACTCTTGAGTTTGAAGTCACTGTCAACGATGGTACAGCTGATGTAACTAGTAAAGTTAGCGTTAAGGTTGAAGATGAAGTTGAAATCAACATTGTCGATACTAGCGGTGGCTCATTAGGTTGGTTATCACTAATACTACTTCCGCTTGCTGGACTTCGTCGCCGCAAATAACGCTTTTAGCGACATAAGATAGTGCTGTAAAAATGTACTTCACAATAAAAAGCCATAACGAAAGTTATGGCTTTTTTATTCTGCTTTATTCGTCGCTTTAATAGTACTCAGCCTTGCTACGCCCGCTATAATCGATTTCTATTTCGACCAGGATCAGCTTTTCATGCCCCTTAAGCATTAGGTATAGCTCGTATAAATCAGCATTGTTATCTACAGGCGTTAGACGGTAAGTTTCAGAGGCAATAGTTTCAATTGTAAAGGACGGCTCTACAAAATCGACAGTTTGCTTACTTTGCACAACAAAGCTGCCTTTAAGTACACCAGATTCCGACATATTCGGGTTAAACACAGCTGTGCCTGTAACTAACCGGGGGGTGTCAGCAGTATATTTATCACCGTTTAATAAGTAACTTCTACCATTTGGCTTCAATGTTTCAGTTTGTCGTTTTAATGAGGATGTTACTAAAGGTTCTGCCGCAACGTCAGCAATTAAATTCGCATTGGAATTGGCGTTAGTATCTTCATTGCTAGGATTAACCCCTAGAGTTGTTACCGGAGTTGCTTTATCTGCAGTACAACCGGCACCTAGACACAATAGTGCCAGTAAGGGGATTAGTCTCATAAGATTGCTCCAAATAAAATCTTTATATGTACTTGCTCTTTGATTTGTACATTATCATAACATTAGACATTTTGAAGATTTTAGAATGATTTAAATCTCAAACAGGTTGGTCATCACCTTATAAAGTTCAGTGCCTTGGTACACAGAAGCTGAGGCAAAATGTAGGATAGGTACACAATCTTGCTGAAGGCTAAGCGGAGTTAACTCTTTATCTGTGCCATATAGATCCAGCCTTAATATATTTGCCAATGGACGACCCGCATCAAGCTTTTCACCGAGCACAGCTTGATACTCAACAAGGCCTGCCGTTGGTGCATGAAACTTTTTATAATCTTTCAGGTAACAGCCATACCTTGTCATTTTGGCAGGTTCAACCTTATCACTGACCACACCACGATGACTTAAATAAGCCAAAATACCCATCGCATCATTGGCCGCATCTTCCATATCGATACGTTCTTGGCTTCCAAGCTCTAAAGTAAACGCCCCAACAGGCACCTTAAAGCTGCGTCCTTGAGACTGTACAAATTCGGTTAATTGCCACCAGGGGCAAAATGCCGCTTCATCCATAGCGCCGCCAAAGTCATTAGGGATCACTAAGCTATAAGGAATAGAAAAGTAAGCCGCTGAAGCCACATCGTATTGTGGGCAATATAGATGTTTACACGATTTAGGCCCTGTATGTAGATCTATCACAATATCAGCTGCATGCGCTAAAGACTGCAAAGTCACCGCAAGGCGCTTTCCAGTTGTCACGCCCCATTCACTGTTTAGATGCAACTGGCAAGACTCTATTAGATGTAAACGAAAGGCTTGAGTAAGCGCCTCATTATCTAAATGAGAATGCTGCAGATACCAACTGGCAACATCAAGGTTATGATCTAAGTATTCGCGGTTCCAATTCACCCCAGTAATAGGGTCGAAACGTCCCAGGGTAAACTCACCGCTTTTCTGATTAATACCTAGAGGGTTGGCTAGCGGCAACAGAGTCACCTCACCTCTTACATCCATTTTTTCTAATCGTTTCATCAACTGAAAAATAACCGCGTTACCCTGCACCTCAGCGCCGTGTACATTGGCTTGAATAAAAACCTTAGGCGCTAATGGGTCTTTGCCTGCCATACGATAAACAGGAACATTCAGTTCCTGTCCTGTCGCCAATTCACCGACTTTCAGGCTCGATTGGGTAAATTCCATAAATTACCGTGTTCCTAGCAATTAGTTTAAATGAGGCTTCAAAGCTTTAGTTTCCACCTCATAGCTTTCAAATATTCAGCTTTCAAATATTCAGCTTTCAAACATTTAGTTTTCCAGGCCTTAACTTTCAAATAAGTTTTCATGCAGGGCGCGGATCACATTAGCCGCCTCGGCCTCATCGACCAAAATACACAAGTTATGTGGACTCGCTCCTTGGCAGATCATACGAACATTATAAGTTTCCAGTACTTCAAATACCCTTCGGCACACGCCTGGCGTCGAGGCAATATTGTTGCCAATCACCGCAACCAAGGCTAAACCATCTTCAACACGCACGCGGCAATGCTGCGACAACTCTTGCAATAACGCCTCGCTAAGTAAGCCCTGCCCACTTGAGTCAGAGCCAGTTTTATCTAAGGTTAATGCCACATTGACCTCTGATGTGGTGATTAAATCAACACTGATCTTATGGCGGGCTAAGGTTGCAAATGTTTCAGCCAAGAAGCCTTGCGCATGCAGCATTTGTAAGCTGTGAAGATTAAGTAAAGTTTGATCGCGGCGTACGGCAACGGCGCGGTATACCGGCTCACTTTGCACCGTATGGCGGATCCAAGTGCCGCCCTGTTCAGGAGCCCAGCTTGAGCCAACAAACACCTGAATTTTTTGTCTTACGGCAGGCAATATTGTTGCAGGGTGTAAAACTTTAGCGCCAAAGGTCGCCATCTCAGCGGCTTCATTAAAGCTAATTTCGGCAATCGGACTGGCATTAGGCGCAAGTCTTGGGTCTGTGGTGTAAATGCCGGCTACATCGGTCCAGATCTCAACCGCTGTAGCTTGCAATGCTTCGGCCAACAATGCGGCTGAATAGTCGCTACCACCACGGCCAAGGGTTGTGGTGTTGCCTTCACTATCTGCGCCAACAAAACCTTGAGTCACAATCACTTGCTCTGCAAGTAGTGGCTTAAGATGTGTTTGAGCAAGCTCAGCAATCTGTTCTATTTGGGGTTCGGCCCGGCCATGGTGGCTATCGGTGCGCAGTACTTGACGCACATCAAATGCTGAAGCGTTAGCCCCCTTCTCTCTTAACACTGCAGCAAAAAACACAGATGAGCACATCTCGCCCTGGGATAGGAGTTCATCCATCACGGCTTTGCTACGGGTAAGCTTTAAGCGTTCGCTTAGGGTCGCGATATGGCTCAAGGTACGATCAATTTGAGCCGCCACATCACTTGGGCTGCCTAGCTTATCTAGAATTTGATATTGAATAGAAGCGATCTTTTTAATCAGCGCCTTTGACTCTTCCGCGCTGGTTTCTGCCTGCGTGAGTGCCACTAACTGATTGGTCACGCCACTCGAGGCGCTAACAACTACCACTCGGGTTTGTGGATTAGCAATAATAATATCTGCACAGCGCTGCATGGCGTCATAGTCAGCCACTGAAGTGCCACCAAACTTGGCGACGTTTAACTGTGTTTGCTCTTGCGAGCTTTTAGATAATGAAGCATCGACTAACGACATAGTACTGCCTCCACATTATATAGAGACGGCTGACACTGACTAAATTGGGTATTTTGAATAACTAACATGAATAAGCTCCGAACTAACTTCGTTCGAAGAGCCTGGTGCAATGATATGCACCCCATAAGATGGGGAAACAGCGATCGTCACCAGAAGCTCTCCACCATAAAAAAACATTGGTGACAATCGACAGGATTCAGCCTGCACAACCAACATTCAAGCCTGACCAAATGGCATTGAATATCTCGGCGCTAATCTCCCTCATAAGCCATCATAGGAGTTTGGTCCCCTCCAACTTACTACCTAGTTAGCGCTCCTCTTCTGTACTTACCTTGTATGAAGCAAATTACTTTCGAAAAAGCTGCTTTGTATACAAAATAACAGGTTAAAAAATATCAAAAAATAACCAATTAAGTCAATGGAAATCTTAGATGATTTAATTTCATACCATATCTGGAAGCTCCATGACCCAATTGACCCGAGGAGAAAATGCGCCCAACAATGTTTCTTGGCAAGGCAACAAGCAAGGAACAAGTTGCAATTGATCCGCTTCAACATAATAAATGGCATTTTGATTAAACTGGTAGCCGAGTTTAATGGCCGAGGCCTTATCGGTTGATATTGCCCAACTCTTTTCCATATGCTTTCTATCTTGAGATGCGCCTATCATTGCTCGGTAGGGAAAGCCCGATCTGTGTATTTCATGTTGAAGTTTTCGGTCTAAAAGACCATTTTGGCAAGGAGTCAGCACGACTCCTTTTGGGTTGTACGCAGTGATGATAGCGAACGATAATTGAGAGGATAAGGTTTGAGTAAACAGAAATTCAGTTTGTTGATAAGTGTGCCAAAGGCTGTCGACTGAGTTGTTCATTGCTAACAAATTCTCCGATTTAGGTGGGATTATTATAGCAAACTCGTTAGCGCTTCCTAGTTACGTGATACAGGTCACACGCGACAAAAATATCAAAACTAATTAAATCAATACTATAGTTTGCAAATAGTGATCTAAATCATATCATCAAGTAATTTTGTTAACATTTCATTTGTTAACAAATGCCTAAAACGAGTACAATAGGGCTTGTTGATTGACTCACGCCGATACATGTAACGAACACATTTTGTTACACATATCTGAAACAGATAGAAGAGTAATCCACACAGCTGTATCAAATGTGATCTATGTTTGATTTAACATTTAAACTTCATAGAAAACGGTCGTTAAGGAACTTTTTCCTACAATTGTTAATCGAAGTTTATACAGTTCACGTTTTTCCATATGTGAGATACCCATACTTTGCTTATCATGCAGTGTGTTGCTGTTTCGAGCCAGTTTTGAAAGCACCTACGTGTATCAGTGATTTATCAGCATAACTAGATGGAGTATAAACTTTATTATACTCATGGTTAGAATTGACAGAGATTAGGTAATTAATATGCAAAACCCGCACATTCTTATTGTTGAAGATGAAGCAGTAACAAGAAACACACTTAGAAGTATTTTTGAAGCAGAAGGATATGTGGTCACTGAAGCCAATGACGGCGCTGAAATGCATAAGGCTATGCAAGACAACAAAGTTAACTTGGTCGTTATGGATATTAACTTACCAGGCAAAAACGGTCTTTTACTAGCTCGTGAACTTCGTGAAATTAATAATATCGGTCTAATCTTCCTAACAGGTCGTGATAACGAAGTTGATAAGATTCTAGGTCTTGAAATTGGTGCTGATGATTATATCACTAAGCCATTCAACCCACGTGAATTGACAATCCGTGCACGTAACCTATTAACTCGCGTTAATAGCACAGGTACAGATTCTGAAGAGAAAAGCGCAGTTGAGTTCTACCGTTTCAACGGTTGGAGCCTTGAAATCAACAGCCGTTCTCTTGTTAGCCCACAAGGTGAGTCATACAAGCTACCGCGCAGCGAATTCCGCGCTATGCTTCACTTTGTTGAGAACCCAGGTAAGATCTTAAGCCGTGCAGACCTTCTAATGAAGATGACTGGCCGCGAGCTTAAGCCACACGACCGTACTGTTGACGTAACAATCCGTCGTATCCGTAAGCACTTCGAAAGCTTACCTGATACGCCAGAAATCATCGCAACAATCCACGGTGAAGGTTACCGTTTTTGCGGTAGCTTAGAAGATTAATTCTAAGCTCCGTTTCAGTACTAATTGAAGTGCTGATAAATAAAAAGCCAGTCAATTGACTGGCTTTTTTTATGTTTATATTTAATCCACCGCTAAGAGTGAATGGCAGCGTCCAATAATTAGAGTATCTACTTAAATAAAATTGAGTTTAATTGAGGCTCAAGATTATTTTTCGAATAATAACAAAGCATCCCCCCAAAATTAACCACCTACAAAGTAGTAGTTAATTGGAGGTATTCCATCGGTTGGCATAAATTGCACAAATACTATTGCGCCATCATTCAGCATCTAAGCTAACTATTAATCATATTTAATTTAAAATTCATCATTATTAAAAACGTAGCAATGATCATTAATAATTAATCACCACTACGCTTTACACTTAATAATCAAGAACAAACCAATTACTTTAGTTGACGGTCTAAAAAGTCTGCTAATGAGCGATATAGATGTACCCTCACCTTCTCACCGCGCATCGAGTGCTTAGAGCCTGGATAGTCGATCATCTGAAACAACGTCCCCTCATCCTGCAGCGCCTTATACACGCGCGTACTGTTCTCAAATAAGACATTATCATCAGCCATACCATGGTACATCAGCAAACCTGACTGATAGCCGGTCACATACGGCAGCACACTGCTGGCCTCATAACCTTCAGCATTCGTCTCAGGGTGGCCTAAGTAACGCTCAGTGTAGTGAGTATCGTAAAGTGACCAGTCTGATACTGGCGCACCTGAAATAGCCGCCTTAAAGTAATCCGGCGCCTTAAATAGGCTCATTAACGCCATATAACCGCCATAGCTATGGCCATAGATTGCGATATTATCAGAATCGACGAAAGGCAAAGTACGTAGGTAATCCACGCCCACCTTCTGATCGTTAACCTCTACCTCACCAAGCTGCTTATAAATCACATATTCAAACTTGGTGCCACGGTGCGCCGAGCCACGGTTATCGAGCTGATAAACAATATAGCCTTGTTGCAACAGGTGCTGAGTAAAGTAGTCTTGATGACTCCAGCTGTTCACCACCAGCTGCGCATGTGGGCCGCCATAAACGCGCACCACCACAGGATACTTCTTCGATGCATCAAAGTTCGTCGGTTTATACAATCGGTATTGCAACATCTGGCCATCTTCAGCCTTTAGTTCACCAAATTCAGGTACCTGCCATAAACCAAAGTAGTTATATAGCGGGTGACCCTGTTTAACCTCATTTTGCTCAACCCAGGCTAGGCGCTCACCGCTACGGTCGTGCAGGCTCACCTGTGGCGGCTGTGAAAGACTACTAAAATAATCGAGGTACACTGGTTTATTGTCGGCAAATACCGCCTCGTGCATACCGCTACGCTGGCTGATGCTTTCAACCTTGCCACCACTGAGTGCCACGCGATAAAGTTGCTTCTCGGTGACCTTAGTCTTGCGACCGGTGAAGTAGATATCTCCAGCTTTTTCGTCAACATATTCAACCGCATCGACCGCCCAATCACCAGAGGTTAGCTGGCGAAAAACCTTGCCATCTAGACCAATCAAATACAGATGATTAAAACCGTCTCGCTCTGACGCCCAGATAAATGCCTTTTGCTGCTTTAAAAAGTGCAAATCGTCATTGAGGTTGACCCAAGCTTTGCTGCGCTCTTTAACTAGGTCTTTACCGTTTTTAATATCATCAATTGCCACAACACGTAAGTCTAGCGCTTGCTGATCTCGGCTCTGCCACTGATAAGACAAGTGCTTACTGTCAGGTAACCATTTTACTCGCGGCAGGTAAATATCAGTGTCTTTACCTAAATCAACCCAAGCCACTTTTTTACTGTTAAGTGATACGACGCCCAGCTCAACGCTAACGTTATTTTCACCGGCATAGGGATAACGCTGCTCGGTCAGCTTAATTCCATCGGCATAAATTTCGTTGCGAGTCACCAACTCAACACCTGACTCGTCGATGCGAGTATAGGCAATCGCAGACTCATCGGGCGCCCACCAGTAACCCGTCATTCTGCCCATCTCTTCTTGAGCTACAAATTCGGCCATGGCATTTTTAATCGCGCCGCCGCCATCGGTAGTCAGCGCGGTGATCTTTTGCGTTTTTAAGTCCAACACATACAAGTTTTGCTCACGCACAAACGACACAAAATGCCCTTTAGGCGAGAGTCTCGCATCAGTCGCAAAGCCCTCACCCGTTTCAAGCAGTTTTACCTTGTTGTCATTGACCGAGTAGTAGTACAGCAAGCCCGCAGCGGGAATTAAAATCGCCTCACCATCGTCAGACCAAAAGTATTCCATGATCCCCTGACCATAAATACGCTGACGCTCACGGCGCGCCTTTTCTTCGTCAGACAATTCACCCGCTTCAAGCTTATCAGCATCAATCAATACGCTTTGCTTGCCGCTTGCTACGTCCATCTGCCATAAGTCATACAAATGTTGATTGTCTTTGCGTCCAGCAAGATAGGTAACACGCTTACCATCTGGTGACAGCTTTAGCCCGCGTGGGCTGCTTCCAGCAAGAGCAGGAGATGCGTACATACGCTCGATAGTGAGTGGCTCGGTGCCACCGGGGAGTGATGATGCTTGAGCAGTTGCTGTAGAGCTCAGCACCAAAGGCAAAGAGGCTAGCAGTAAACTCATCCAATTCTTTTTCATTATTATTCCCTGGATTAATCGCGAAATCTTATTCAGTCGTTCCAAATTGAAAGTTAGACTGAAAATTCGCCTACATTGTGCCTTAATCATTAGCAAAACAAAAACTATGCACTCAAACCCTGCTTTAGTCCTACTTGAGAGCAATCAAGCAGAAAACCAATCTTTACGGCTGAAAAAACTAGCGCACTGAGGTATCATCGCCACAATAATAAAGAATACACTTTTGTCCTGACCTCAAACTCAATTTACTCACGTAAAATTGTATAGGAAACAAGATGCAAACTCTGGCTGAAAACCTGACATCACAAGCAATTTCTCCTACTCTTGAAAAACTTATCCTTACCCTAGCTAACACCTCTAAAGAGATTAGCCACGCAGTACGCCACGGCGCACTAGCAGGCGTGTTAGGCGCAACAGAACAAGAAAACGTTCAAGGCGAAACGCAGAAGAAACTCGATATCATCACCAATGATATGCTCAAAGATGCCCTAAAGGCCGACGGCACAGTGCGTGGTATCGCATCGGAAGAAGAAGACTACGTGGTTGAAGCCGATGCTAACGGTGAGTTCCTAGTGTGTTTTGACCCACTAGATGGCTCATCAAACATCGACATTAACTCACTTGTGGGCACTATCTTCTCAGTATTACCAGCGCCAGCAGGCGAACTAACCGAGAAAAGCTTTTTACAAGCAGGTCGCAACCAGGTTGCTGCAGGTTACGTGTTATACGGCCCATCAACTATGCTAGCGCTAACCACAGGTAAAGGCGTACAGCTATTTACCCTAAACCCAGAAACTAACGAGTTTTTGCTAACAGATGGCGCAATGGCTATCAGCAAAGACACTGGCGAGTTTGCGATTAACATGTCAAACCAACGCTTCTGGGAAGCGCCAATGCAGACTTACATCAGCGACTTACTGCTAGGTCAAATTGGCCCACGTGAAAAGTCATTTAACATGCGCTGGATTGCAGCCATGGTTGGCGACGTACACCGCGTACTTTGTCGCGGCGGTATTTTCACTTATCCGACAGATAATAAGAACCCAGAAAAGCCATACAAGCTGCGTTTAATGTACGAAGCTAACCCAATGGCATTCTTGGTAGAGCAAGCAGGCGGTAAAGCGTCTACGGGTTATGAAACCATTATGGATATTGAGCCAACTGAGATTCACCAACGTGTAGCGGTTATCTTAGGCTCAGCCAATGAAGTTGATGCTTGTCTTGAATACCACGGTATTGATTACAGCGAAGAACCTGCTGTATAGGTAATAAGATAGGTCCTAGGTTCTAGCAAAAGCCGAAGAAAAAGCGCAATCCTATGTTAGTAGGGTTGTGCTTTTTTTTGCGCCTAGCTTTTTGGCACAGGGAGCTTGTTGTTATCAGGCTGCGCCTGACTTTTAAGTTAGACTGCGTCTAACAACTGAAGCAATCAAGCTGCGCTTGATAAACGTCGTTGCTATGCAACCTATCAGGCTGCGCCTGAACTCTAAGTTAGACTGCGTCTAACAACTAAAGTCGTGAGCTTCCAGCTCACACACGGCCAAGAGGGGATCAAAAAGCCAACAGCAACACTCTCTTGGCTAATTCATTCAAAAAGAGTCCCTGCCGCCCCGACGAAGTTACATGCATTAGATACGGGCCTCATACTCCTATAAAAATCGCCTAACGGCTCAGATGGGACATCCATGCCCCCCCGAGCCTGAACCATCACCCATGATGGTTCTACGGCATTTTTATCTACGTACTTCGGCAACTTCGATGGTGAATAGGTGTTTTCTGTAGGCTAAATCGTGAACGTTAGATTTAGGTGTTTGAATGTTTACTCTGACCCGACATATAAAGGAACGGCCTGTCCCGCGAAATCTATGCCCACATCCGTGTGGGCATCACGCGATTCTTGTTTATAAAGAGTTTCCAACGTATTTCGGCAACTTCGATGGGGAGTAGGTGTTTTCTGTGAGCTAAGTCGGGGTCATTAGATTAGATATTTGAATGTTTACTGTGACCCCTCATATCTTTATTGTTTCTGTGCACTTTTAGTCACATTAACTAAAACTTTTTCACGATCTTCATTTAAAATCGAAACTATCGTCAGTGTTTTGATATGCTCTTCTCTTGTTTTAGCGAGCAATAAACTATTTTCTTTAATATCACTTGTATTGTCATCAAGGTCTCCCAGTTTCGTTGTAATTTCACCGAGCTGTTTTGATGTGTCCGTTTGAAAAGTACTAACTTCATTTTTCATTGTTTCAAACTTTGAATCTAAATACCAATAGCCACCGACTACTGTTGCTAATGATATTGCCGCGATACCAACCAACCAGATAACATGTCCATTTTTATTGCTCTCCACAGCTCCTTTATAAGCTAAAAGCTCCGCATTTAGATCAACGATTCTTTGACTTTGTTCGACAAATTTTTGTTCCTGATCCGTTAACTTCCTGTTGATCACGGCTACATCTTTTTGATGTAGCTCAAATTTCATCTCAAAGTCGCTGTTTAGCTTATCTGTTTGCGTTAAAAATCCTTTTATCAATTCAGCTTTTTCATCTTCAGCCTTCACCGTTGATGTTTTAGAATCTATTCTTGACTGAGAGTCTACTGTCGAGCTAGATGTGCTACTACTACCAAAAATCATATCCTTAAAAGTAGAGTTACTACCTATTCTTCCCATGAACTTATATCCCTAAATGAATCCTCTGATAAAAGAATGAAACTCTTATCCAACAATACATCTATTTCTTGTTCATTTAGAATAATTTCAGGTTGCGGAACATTGTTAATATCCTGATTAACCAGCACCCCTTTAGTCGATACTCCATTGTGCACATACTCAATAATTTCATAGCTAACTATCTTATTGCAGATCTTATTTCCTATAGTCTGCAGTTTGTTTTTACGGATACTTAGTTCAGATAAGTCATCTTCAAGGGGTAACTTGTTAATTTTTTGAACAGCCTCAATGGGATTCTCTGCAGGAGAGAAATAGCTTCCCACAACGCCTACTCTTTGGATGGATAAAGTGGGAAGGCCAAAAATATAGTTAGCAATTTCCTTCGAGATTTCGATATAAGTTTGGTAAATCTCTGAATATTTGTAACGGTTAAAGTTTTGTCCTAGATCTACTTTAAAATCAAGACGACCGGAGGCAATTTCACACCTAAAAACGCTATTAGCTGATTTAAATGTGATGACTGGTATCGAATCAGAATGAATCCCCGGCGGGAGCGCTTGGATATTAGGCATAACATCAAACTGACGGATCTGCTCAGAAAGGTTGAAAAATAATTTATCAGGACGCTCAATCTCTCTTGAGAAAAAGAAAGCAGTTTGAAACATGAGAATATTCTTTGAAGTAATCATTTTATTAATTCTTTAACTAAATAGATAAGACTATAGATAATTTTAACAGCTAAAATGATTGATGTAATCTAGTCTAAATCACTTCGCCATTGATAATTTTGTCAATTTCTACGATATATTGGCCACAGGGCTTCCTTTATTGCCCTCAATTTTTAGCCCTACTTGAAATTGGGGCGTTGGTGCGATTACTAACAAAGATAGGACAGGCATAACTTCTTCTACTTTGAACGTGGCGACGGCTGGCTGCCTAGCTGGCCGGCGGGAGGGAGGGGAATCAAGCTTTCGGGCAAAATCGAGCTACCACTCTCACAAAAAACACCCAATCCCCATCGGAGTTGCCGAAATACGTAAATGAAAATGCCGTGGAAGCATCATGGATGATGGTTCAGGCTCGGCGGGACATGGATGTCCCATCAGAGCCGTTAGGCAATTTTTATTGGAGTATGAGGATCAACAACTTCGTCGGGGCGTCATGGTGGATGCAAGGAGGATAAGGACGAGCAGTCCTCCTTGCCAGGGGGTGGGATGGAATCCCACGACGTTGGTCAGGCGCCGCCTGATGCATTGCCAATGTGGAGCGAAGCACCACGACCTTTATCACGCCTTTGGCATCAATCACTCTCAACTGAAATTGAGAAAATAAAAAAGCCTCCATCTATAAGATGAAGGCTTTTGTTTTCTAGTCTGAGGCTGAAACTTAACTCAAATCCCAACCCCGACTAACAATCTAAGATTAGTTTTTCTTAGACTAATTCTTCTTAGAGTAAGCCGCTGCATTCTCACCAGCCATTCTACCGAAGGTGACGATATCAGAGATAGCGTTACCACCTAGACGGTTAGCACCGTGAACACCACCAGTTACTTCACCTGCGCCATATAGACCTGGGATAACTTGCTGCTTCGCGTTCATGATTTCAGCTTTAGAGTCAATCTTCACGCCGCCCATAGTGTGGTGAACACCAGGAGTCACTTCGATTGCGTAGTAGTTACCTTCGTTAAGAGCACGAGGTAGGTTAGGACGTTCAAAGTCTGCATCCTTACCGCTCTTAACAAGTGTGTTGTAGCGTGCAACAGCTTCAGTTAGGTTCTTACCGTCAATACCTGTCTGCTCACCTAGTTTAACTAGCGAGTCAGCACTTGGTACAACACCTAGACCGATGTACTTATCAATCTTACTTAGCGACTTACGTACTGAGTCATCAAAGATTAGGAAGGCTGATTTGCCTGTTTGGTTCAAAATCGCTGCAGAAGCCTTATCACGTGTGGTGATTTCGTTGACGAAGCGCTTACCTTCACGGTTAACCAAGATTGCGCCGTTACCACGAACCGCTTCAGTAACCATCACACCACCTTTAACAGATAATGTTGGGTGAGCCTGAATGTACTGTAGATCTGTCATCGCCGCGCCAGCATTACCTGCTACGTCGATACCGTCACCTGTGGCACCAGGTTGGTTAGTTGAGATGAAGCCTTTTAACTTAGGATCAAGTTTTGATACACGCTCGTTGTTCTTAGCAAAACCACCTGTTGCTAGGATAACTGCGTCAGCTTTAATCCAGTAGTAACCTTTGTACATGCCTTTAACGAGTAGGCCTTTAACATTGCCTTTATCGTCTTTAAGAATTTCGATACCACGGGTGTTCATACGCATATCAACGTCACGCTTAACCGCGTTATCGTAAAGTACTTGGATTACGTGAGCACCCACACCTGCACCACCTGTTGGACGGTGTGAACGGTTGGCTGATGCGCCGCCCATACGACCTACGTCGTTAAGATCTGCGCCCATTGCGGTTAACCAATCAACAGAACCTTTAGAGTGTGAAGTGAGTACTTCAACTAGCTCTGGCTCGTTTAGGTCACGACCACCTTTCATAGTGTCTTTGTACATAGACTCAACACTATCTTTAATGCCTTTGGCTTTTTGCTGATCAGTCCAAGCGGCGTTCATGCCACCTGCTGCAAGCTTAGCGTTACCGCCAATAACAGGTTCTTTTTCAATTAGAATCACTTTAGCGCCGTGATCAACTGCAGATACCGCTGCAGAGAAACCTGCGCCACCTGAACCGACAACAACCACATCAACGGTGTCACGTGGTGCTGCAGCAAGGGCTGCTTGACGATCTTCAGTGTCTTTTAATAACTCATCGATGCTTGGCTCATGACGTTCCCACTTCTTAGTGTAAGGCATGTCAAAGTCGAAGCTATGGCAAGAGTCACAGTAGACCATCGATTTTTCGTGAGCGCTGTGACAAGAAGTACAAGCCACTTCGCCAGGGAAATGAGAGTCATGGGCATTGTAGTGCTCATGTTTAGTTTCTTCAGCAACTTCAGCGAGTGTACCGTGGCAAGCTACACACTGTTCATTCTCGTAAGTTAAGCTGTCGTTTGAAAGCTCACCATCTGGCATGTGGCAGCTATCACACTCTTGGTTTTCACCGTGGAATTCTGCCAAGTTGTCTGCCGCAATGGCGTTAGACATAAAGCCTGCTGAGCCGAGAAGTGTTGCAATACACACTGCTTTTTTAAAGTTTTTCATCTCATTTCCTCGCCTTTTTATTGCTGTTCTTAGCAGCGCAAAAAGCTATCACGTTATATACGACAGTCATAAACGCTGTCTTAAATACTCAATTCGAGGTAATTGTCTGCCTATTGCGTTAAGGCATCAACTGCATGTACCAAGTAGCTAGAGAAACTGAACACTCGATCACAGCTTGTAAAAGCGTCCATGCAAACATGCATAACCTGATAGGCAGTTATGCAAAAATGCATAAGACTAGGTTAACAAGATCACAAACCGGCCAAACTCAAAAGCTAAAGATGCTTACAATGATAAAAACCTGATAAACCAAGGGTTCGGTAGCACTTAAAGCCAGTACGTATTGCTTTAAAAGCGAGAAACCCCGCACAGTTATGCTGCATAAGCTCATGCTAAGATTCAAATATGAAAACATTTGTTAACTTAGTTTGCAGTCTTTGCACTCTCTACATATTAGCACTCTCGCAGCCGTTGCATGCTGAAGAGCCACACCTTAAGCAAAACATCGTCTTTGGGGTTCATTCAAAAACTGCGCCGCTAGAGTGGCGTAACAACGGTGTCGACCAAGGCTTTAATCTTGAGTTAATGGACCGCATCGGCCAGCTCACAGGTAAACGCATTGTCACCCGCCGCAAAAGCTTTCAACAACTGCTCAATGATGTACATAATCCAGATTCATTAATTGATGTGATTGCGGTTGTGAGCCCGATTAGCATCGACAGAGAGTTGAGCCAGTCAGACCCTATTTACGCTACCCATGCCAAAGCGTATACCCTGCAAGGTAAGTCATTTATTAATGGCTGGGCTGATCTAGTAGGTAAACGTGTCGCCATTAAAAAAGGTGCGTTTGTCGATGTGTATATTTCAGGAAAAAAGCAGGACTTTACCCGCGTCGATGTCGACCTGTATGAAACCGGCTTTCAAAAGCTGATAAAAGGTGAAGTTGATGTAGTCATCGCTGAGAACTTCGTGGCTAGACGTTTAATGCCACTGTATCCATCAGTCCGTAGCTCAAGTGATCCGCTTATTTATGGCGCCTTCAACTTTGTGAGTAACCATAAGAATGATGCGCTGATGGCTCAGATAAATGATGCCCTCAGACAATTAAAGCTATCGGGTGAGTACGACCGCTTAGTCAATAAGTGGTTTGGTACTGGCCGCGAGAAAGTTGATCTGAACTCCGCTCAAAAAAGAATGTTATCGTTAGCCATCTTTGTCAGCTTGCTCTCTGCCGTCGGTATGCTACTCACCGGCTTTATCAGTCTCAGCCTACGTAAGCGTTCTAAGGCGCTTAAAAAAGAGCTAGCCCAGCGCAAAAAAGCCGAGTTAGCCATATCTAGCCTATCGAAACAGTTCCAGTCAGTGCTCGACGGCATTCCCCATGGTGTGACTCTGTTTAACCAAGACGGCGAATGCTTATGGAGTAATGACAATAATAACGACCTACTGACAAACTCTGAGTTTCACTACATTGATGGCGAAACCTTTAACTTGAGCCATGCGCTATCTGGCGCACTAGCTGAGCAAAAATCGCAAACCGCAGATATGCAGATCAACAATCAGTATTGGCAGTTGCAGTTACACCCTATCAGCAAACTACAGGTGGTAATTCTGCTAGAGGAAGCCACTGAGCAGCATAGGCTACGCCAAGCTAATGATGAAGCCAGCCGCCTGGCATCCCTCGGTGAACTGTCGGCGGGTATTGCCCACGAAATTAATAATCCTACCGGGATTATCGTCCACGCTATCGCCTTTATTAATGACGCGCTAAAGGATCTTTCTGAGGCCAGCAACCATTATCAGAAGCAGAACCCGTTTTGGACAGTGGCAGGCTTGCCTCCAGACTCTGCAATGGGCGAACTTGAGTTAAGTGGCCAGTCTATTCACGAGGGAGCAGAGCGGATAAGTCGCATTGTTAACGATCTCAAACGTTATGCCTTACCGAGCCTAGCCAACGAATATCAGCCAATTAGCCTTAATGAAGTAGTAGCGGTATCGCTGCGCCTTACAGCCAACCAGACTAAGATATTTAATGTCACTACCGACCTGCTAACTCCCTCACCTGTTGTTATGGGTGATGCCCAGCAGCTACATCAAGTGCTGATTAATCTTATCCAGAATGCCTGTCATGCCATAAGGCAGGACGCAGAGTGCTATGAATGCGGCAATCACATCGATATCAAAACCTGTGTAGAGCAGAGCCATATCTGCCTTGTCATTAGCGATAAAGGAGTCGGTATGGATAGAGCAACATTACAAAGAATTACCGAGCCCTTCTTTACCACCCGCCGCTCAAGTGGTGGCACTGGACTGGGCTTATCGGTGTGCAGCCGCATCATCAAAGAACACAAGGCCGACATGCAGATCAGTTCACGTCTTGGCGAAGGGACTGAGATTAAAATTCGCTTTCCGTTGGAGTACTAATTTCTTCATCAATACACCTTGAATTGAAAGCCACTGGGCTCTAGAACAGATATTTAATAGGATTGGTATCAAATGAAACTTGCTAGAAATATTCTTCTTGTTGACGATGAAGCCTCTTGGCTTAGAACGCTTTCTATCACGCTTAATCGCTTAGTACCGGAAGCGAAAATTGATACCTGCGTCGATAGCCGCCAGGTGATGAGTCGATTGCAGACCGGTGACTACGCCCTTGTGCTGCTCGATCTGACCATGCCATTTCACTCCGGCGAAGACTTACTAGAGATGATCCGTAGCGAGTTTCCTAAAACACGAGTGTTGATAGTCACAGGTGTGAACGAAGTTGACACTGCCGTGCGCTGCATTAAAAACGGCGCGTATGACTACTTTATTAAAACCGATAACGTCGACGACCTTGCCCGCACAGTGCGCCGCGCATTAGAAGTGGTTGGCCTTGAGCGGAACTACTTAAGGATTAAAGAAAGCTTTTTAAGCCGCACCTTAAATCGTCCCGAGGTGTTTAATAATATTCTCACCTGCGAGCCAGCGCTGCTTGACCAATTCCGCTATCTTGAGGCGGTCGCCTTAAGCCCTGAACCGATTTTAATTCAGGGTGAAAGTGGCACAGGTAAAGATGAATTTGCCAAATCGTGCCATCAGCTTATTTGTGCTGATGCGCCGTTTATTAACGTCAACTTAGCCGGTATTAGCACCTCAGCCTTTGAGCTGCAGTTATTTGGCCAAATTCATACTCAGGACGATGGCCAGATCAGTGCTCAAGCGGGGGTATTGCACCAGGTGCAAACGGGCTTACTCTATTTAAATGAAATTGGTGACTTGCCAATTGAAGCTCAAGCTAAACTTGTCGATGTGATTGAGCATAAACAGTATTACCCAATCGGTAGCGACAGAGCCTATCCGGTAATGTGTAAAATCATTACCTCGACCCAGCATGATCTGCTTGCACTTAATCAAGCGGGGAAATTTAGAAGTGATCTTTTATATCGCCTACGATCACACACAATCAAACTGCCACCATTGAGACAGCGTAAGCTAGATCTATCTATGCTTATCAATCACTTTATTAGCTTAGCAGCGAAGGATATGGGGCTTTCAGAGCCGCAACAACCCAGCTCACTGGCGCAGCAGTTATCGGAATACGATTTTCCTGGCAACTTGCATGAGCTTAAAGGCATGGTGTTTGATGCGGTCAGTCGCAGTGACGGGATCTCTCTTAATATCACCCCGTTTATGGAAGCAATGAACCTCAGCAAACCGGCTAATACGTCTGATAGCGACCAGTTTATCTTCCCTAAGAATTTGCCGACATTAGCACAGATGAGCGATGCGTTAATTCACGAAGCCTTGAACCGCACCGCTAACAATCAAACTGCAGCGGCGCAAATGCTTGGCATCAGCCAAAGCGCGCTAAGCCGGCGCATCACTAAAGAAAAGTAAGCAGCTTCTATGCTGTAAACTGAACACAAAAATGCCAGCAAATTGCTGGCATTTTTATCCTGAAATAGCGGTTCTAGTGCAGTTTAAGCTTGAGCTTGAGCCTGAGCTGCTGCGACCTTAGCCTCGCTGCTCTTTTCTGTTTCATCAACGATGGTCAAAACAGCAGTGTCACCCACCACGTTACAAGAGGTCAGTACCATATCGATTAAACGGTCAAGTGCTGCCACAATGGCGAAGGCTTCTACGGGAAGACCCATTTGGTGAATAAGCACCCCAATCATCACCATGCCGCCACCGGGTACACCACCAGCGCCAACTGACAGTAAGAAAACACTGAACATCAATGCTGGTAGCTGCTCCATTGAAATTGGTGCGCCGAACGCATTAGCCACAAAGAAGATAGCAATCGTGATATAAATCGACACGCCGCCCATGTTCATGGTTGCGCCAAGCGGCACACCAAAACCAGCTACAGCACGACTAACACCTAGCTTATCGGTTAGCGTACGCATGGTCACTGGGATAGTGGCATTTGAGCTCGCTGTCGACAGTGAAAACAAAATTTGCTCGCGGGTCTTAGCGCGAAACTCTTTTGCTGAAACTTGTGTGAACATGCCAACGGCAAATGGATACACTACGAAAATCCACAACAACAATAAGCCTAAGATCAACGCCAGATATTCAACCACACTGCCAAATATCGCCGCTTCAAGCGTCGCACCAAGCTTTAACATCAAGGCAAACACACCGATAGGGGCTAATTGCATCACGACGCTAATCAACTTCATCATGATCTTGTTAGCAACTTGAAAGCCATTTACCGCGCTTTGCGCCGCATCGCCTAAGGATTTAATCACGCCACCAAGTAGCAGCGCCATAAAGATAACCTGTAGCATGTTACCCGAGCTAAATGCCGCAACGGGGTTGCTCGGCACTATGCTCACCACTAAATCTACAAGGTTAGGTAGCTCAGTGGCGACAATATCGACACCGCCGCCACTGGACATATCGACGCCTTTACCAGGAGCAAGCAATAACGCCACCCCTAATGCCGCGACAATAGCCACTAGAGTATTGATGATGTAAAAACCGAATGTTTTACCGCCTAGGCGGCCGAAGCTGTTGAGATCCTTAAGCTCGCACACACCGCAAACGATACTGACGAACACTAACGGTACCACTAGCATCATGATCATATTAACGAACATGGTGCCTGCGCCTGAGGCCAAGTCAACGATAGTGCCAGAGAATAAGCTGATATCAGCGAGGAAGTATTGGATGATAGAGCCAAAAATTAGCCCTGAAAATAGACCGATAAAGATCCGAGTCGAAAGTGATTTAGTCATTTGCTTGCCTTATTAGGACATGTCTTAACGCATGCCTTCTATTGCCTTCAATTTTGATGAATTATAGGTTTTCATCTCTATGTGCCAAGGATAGTGAAACATGCTGGCAAAAATTTCAATCAAAATGGCATAATAAGTTTTTGATACAGGCAGGTAACCACTCAGCACAACAGTAGTCAAGCCATTGATAATAAACGCTTTTTGCCAACCATAAAACACGACTTAAATTTCACAACTTTTACACCAGCAACATATCTGCATCATTTTCCACACAGAAACTTAAAAACGGAATAGTCAAAAATACCACCAGCAAGCCACAAAAAGGAGAAATCAACCACAAAATACCGCACGCACAGCACGATACCTCCACCCCAAGACAACAACACCGATTAATGCTCATAAAAAAAGCACCTTAAAAGGTGCTTTTTATTAAGCTGTTTTGCGGCCTATTAGGCTTGCTTTAGCCTTGATTTAGACTGGCGATTACGCCAACCACAGCTCCACATCCTTAATGATGAAGTTACCGCTATACACAGGGTCTGGCTCACCGATATGCTCAAGCTCGAAGTAGCTACGATGCTCTTCTGGCAGGCCCTCATAACCGCAGATCACCTGATACAACCATGATTCTCTATCCCAAGGCAGACCATGCTCATCGAGGTAATCCAATGCTGACTGGCTCTTGCCCGAGTCGATTACGGCACAGAAATAGCCATCTACCGCTATCTTGAGCGGGTTATCGGGAATATCGAAATCTTCCACCTGGGTCAAATCTACTGAGACATCTTGCTCACGCATAACGCCAACATCATTTAAGCGGTCGATACGTTTAATATTTGAGACTATCTCTAATAACTCAGGCTCTAAGCTATGGTTTTGTACATCTACTGCCGCAGGCGCAAGAAGTGGCTCAGCGATATTAAACAACGCCGGGAGCTGCTTGTGGCTAACGTGATCTGCAGGGCGATAATCAGGGTGTAAGTCGGTATACAACAACCAACCTTTTAGCAATCGAGTACGGCCACGAATTTGACGAAAACGCCCAAGCAATTCAAGTAAACGTGCCTGCACAACACTAAGCTCTTGAGTACAGTCACTTAAGGTTTCTTGCAAGGTAGTAACCAGCAGCTTTCTAAGCTCTCGAATATCGCCAGCGATCTCACCGAGCTCACTAAACTGGAACATCTCAAGGCCATTTAGCAGCTCAGATACCTGGCTCTGAGCTAACTCATTTTCGCGGATTTTCGCGTTAATGCTGCCTACATAGCCAAATTCGTTGTTGATGCGGCTCCACAGCACACGAATTGAGTAACGTAGACCATCGGCAAAACTGTAAACATGTTCACTTAAGTCGGCAAGGTAAGCCTCAGAAGCTGCAAAGTCGACATTATGACGCGCCTCTTTATAGTGAGCAGCCAAGGTTTTAATGGTCGCCAGTGACGAGCCAACATTAGAGTCAATCTGGCGATTACGCTCATCGCTCAAGGCTTCCTCAAGCAAGGCTCGCACCGAACGCTTAAGGCGCAGCTCCTGCTCAGGCTCTGGTCGCCACAAGATATCGCTTTTCTGTAGCTTATCGATGGCGCCAGCGTTGCTCTCATCAATCGAGACCGAGCCTGACAAGTAAACGTCCATCACCAGCTCTGCATGGCGTCCAAGCTGTTTTAGCAGCTTAACACCAGCTTGGTGTAAGTTACTGCTCATATTAGATCAGATCCCTTTGCGTTGCGGTCTCGGCCTGCGCTTCAAGACTTAAGCCTTCGGTCTCATCGATAAAGCGGATCACTTCATACAGGTAATCGAGCTTACCGGTGGCGATATAAATTTGCTTCTCACTGTTAGGGCGAGTCAGATAACCTAGCTCGACCAAGCGCTTAAACACTAACTTTATCTGTGCATCTACATTGGTACTGGTAGAGCCAAACAGGCGGTAGTGACTGATTTTGGCTAACTGCTCACGAAATGCTGGCGTGTCTTCAATGCGGGTTTGCAGCTCAGTTAAACGCACCGCAACACCTTCAGAAAGCGGGGCGTCTTGGCCACTGCCCTCTTGCACTAACACTAGCCACTCCACCAGCGGGATAAGCGCATTACAGATATCTTTAAACTGCGATGAAATGACTTTACGCTCGCTATCACCTAGCTGCTGATAACCACAGAAAAACACTTCGCCTTCACTGGCAGAGCCGATAGTACGGTTGATCTGGTTAAGGTAGTTTTCAACATGTTCACGAGTCGACGGGCTTTTAAGTGCGCGCCAACCGTCTTCATCAGTGGTGCGGCAGATAAACTGACCTTTAAGTAAACGCTCGATCAGGGCGCTAGTCCCTACAATGGCGGTTTCGGTTACTTGGCTCATTACACGGCCTCCTGAGTGCGTCGCTGATTAAGTTTATCGGCGATAGGATTAACTTGAGGCTTAACCACCTGCAGTTTCTTAGTTTGTTTATTGATGATGTAACGGTTAGCAAACAGGCTCAACACCTCTGACTCTGGGTTCGGAAACGCGCCCAGTACTGAGATGTTGTTGTTCTCACAGGCATCAAAAATCTTCTTCACGTTACCGTGGTGCAAGGTACCTAGCTCATCAATCGGCCAGTGAATGGTCACCTCGGCGCGGCCACGAAGCAGACGGGTAAATGCCAGTAAGAACTTACACAAAATCAAGTAAGCCATACCGTGACTCGATGATTCATTTAGCTGTCTGTCGGTTCGAATAATCAAATCGCTATTGCCCTCTTTTAGGCGCAATTCAATCTCTAGCAGCTTAGCAATGCCACCTGACAGTGCTGCGCGGCCGATAATGTCTAACGCGCGGCGCATGCTGTTGGTGTAATCCTCGCCCGGTAAGTCATTAAAGCCATCGGCTTTCCAGCGCTTAAACGCCTTAACAAACTGCTCCAGCTCAGGCCAGAACTCAAGCTCACTAATGCGTGAACGAATTCTAACGGCTGATTCTGATACGCCGTCAAGGAACAGTTCTTCACCCACCTCGCGTGTAATACGCGCACTTTGTGAGGCGATACGGCGGTCGATATCGGCGAGTACATCGTAGAAGGCCGTTAAGTCGACACCAAAAATTCGCCCTTGCTCACGTAGCGCCATAATCGATTGCGGCACCATCACGTTCAGCAGCTGCTCTAGCTGTGGCACCAACTTGCGGTAATCGATAATGCGAATGCCTTTGTCATTAACAAAGCTTGATTCTTCACGGGCGCGCTCCCAGGTCTCTGATAAACCTGAACCTGATTTGCTGGCGATCACTGAGTCAAAGTGCTCAACATATTGCTTAACTGAGCCCATCATAGAATCACGCTTAAGCAGTTGGTCTTCACCTTGACGCAAACGCTCAGACAGGCTGCCCTGTGCATCATCATTATTTGGCGGTAGCTTAAGCTCGCTCAGTTTACGCATCACGCTGCGCAGTTTAGTTAAGTTCTCCGATGCTTCAATTTGCACCGCATCAGAGCGCTTACGCTCACCATCTAGCTCGTTACGCTTAGCTTTAACTTCGTTAGCTTTACTCTTTAGCTGTTGCTCTAGATCTAGGCTGGCATGTTTAACTTTGCTCAGCTCAGATTGTAGCTTTGGCTTACGTTTAAGCCAGGTGTGCTGATACCAGTCTTCGTAACGCAATACTTCGCTACGGCGCTGCTCGGCTTTACTGATATTGCTTTCTAGCGTGCGGATCTCCGCTTTTAGGGCAACGATTTTGGCTTCGTCGACACCACGAGACTTAAGCTCATTCTTGTACCACTGCTCACAGGCTTTTTGCTCGCTTGCAGCGTGATCTCGGCGGTTTTGAATATTGGCTTTCACTTGCCCAAGTTGATTGTCTAATGCGCCAACCACTTCTTGCCAGTAAGCATTTTTCTCCATGCGCGCTTCAAGCGCTTGCTCTTTTTGCTCTGCAAGCCACTCCTGCTGCTGGCTTTGCAATTGCTTGATATCACTATCGATACGGGCAAGTTGCTTTTGCGATGCTGCTTTGCGCTCATTCAGCGCTTGGTTAATCTTTTCTTGCTCGGCGCGCTTGTCATCAAACAGGCGACGCAGATCATCACGGCTATTCTTATAAGCCGTACGGGCAAACGTTAGCTCGCGCAGCAGGTTATCCAGCTCAGTGTTGCTAGCAACTAAGATATCTTCCGCTTCCGCTTGCAGCTCTTTAGCGCTGGCTAACATCTCTTCGGCAGCGGCGTGCTTAACTCTTAGCTCTTGCTCTGAAGCGGCATATTCTGGCGCGTCGATAGCTTTTAAGTCGAGTGCAATGCCGTATAGCGCTTCTAGGTTGTCGCTGTTTAACTTATCGCTAATTAGGCTTGGGTGTAGATCGCTACGGTGCAGTAGCTCAGAGTTAATCACCTTACCTAAGGTGTTTTCCCAGCCGTTAGCTTCTTTACGTAAAAACTCCAGCAAGGTATGCGACTGCGGGAACAAAATATGTTGCAGCTCTTCAAGCTCACTTTGGCGCTCGGTGACTCGAATACCGGCGACACGCAGGCTCTCGTTGGCTTGATCGCGCTTGGCCCTAAGCTTACGCTCCTCGCTCGATAGGCGATCGACTTTAGCATTGCAGGCCTCTTGATTTTCATCCGCGCCAGATATGCGCTCATCAAATACCGCAAGGGCAAGCTTTTCATCTTCTGAGTAAGTCACGCTGTCGACGCGAACCTTAAGCTCAGCAGCAGAGACTTTGAGCTGGTAGGCTTGCTCGCTAAATTGGGCCTGGCCTTTTTCGGTCGATTCACGCCACTCTTGCTCAAGCTCAGCAAGCTCACTGCGGCCCACCTCTCTTTGCTTATCGCGCGACTCTCGCAGGCTATCTTGCTCTTGATGCAAGTTTTCTAGCTCACGGTTAAGGCCTTCGCCAATCTTGCTGCGACGGGCGTTATAAGCCGCCTCAATATCTTGATGCTTTTCAGTTTGTAACTTATGACGCTCGCTTAGGTTCTCTAAACTGCCGCGCCAGCTCGGTAGCTGCTCTAAATCTAACTTAGCTTGTTCAATGTCGGCGTCTTGGAAGTTAGCATGCTGATCTTCAATTGAGTCCAGCTCATGCTCACACTTAGCCACGTCACCTTTGGCGGCTGACAAGTCGAGGTTAAGTTCGTCGCGCTGCTCTTTCCACTCATCATCTAACTGACGCAACTGAGCATTTAAAGCTTTAGACAGGTCTTGATGATGCTCCTGGCGCTCAATTTCTGTGGTTTCGTCTTTGCTATAACCACGACGTAGGCTAGCTAGGCGCTGCTCGGTACTGAGTAATTGGTTAAACTCTTGCTCCAGCTTTTCAAACTCTGGGCGAATTTGCTCAAACCCCTGGATAAGCTGACTCTCACGGATCCACGCTTCAACACGTTGTGGATTAAGGCGAGAGCTAGGCGGATTAACACCGTCCTCTTCTAAAATGGCTGCGATCATTGATTTGATCGTTTCCATCTTGCCCTCTTTCGAGTGCACCGCTTTAGCCAGTTTTTCGATATGGCGCAGTGAATGCTCAGCTTCACACAAGGAGAACTGGCGCGCATAGTTGCGCAGTTCATTGCGATTACTGCCGGTGCTTAATAGCGCGCGATCATTCTGGATAATGGCGCGATATTCGCGAGTATTGAGCAGATTAGTCACCGCCACACCTGCGCGCTTCATCTCACGGCCAAGTTCAGCCATGGTGTAACACTGAATGCTATCCCCCTGTTTTGTCTTGATGTAATCCTCAAGCTCAAACCCCTTCGCAATAAAGCGGTAATTAACCCCTTTACCATCACCCGCAGAAGCGAGCACAGCCTGATAAGCGAGGCCGTCAGACTTGATGTATTCATAAATGATGTAGCTTGAATCATGAGGCAAGTACCAGCGCTCAAAGCTGTCACGGGTTGATGGCACCACTCGACTCGGGTATTCACCATAAAAAACCGGTACCAACCGCTGTAGGGTAGTTTTACCCGATGCGTTAGTGCCGCAAATATTGGTGTGGCCATCCAGAGCCAGTTCTACCACGCCAGGTAGATGAGTATCGATAAGTATGATGCGATTTAAGCTTGGCATTGCATTCCTTAATCCAAACAGAGCCGTAACGGTAAGCGCTATGGGCTTACATTAAGCTAAAAATGTCAGGTCTAATGTTAGGGCTATAAAAAATTTTGATGGTCACTAAATTAAAGGAAAGCACCGCGCTTGGCAATCGTGTCTAAGCGACAAAAGAGGCGGTTTGCTGTAATTTTGTGACCAAGTATCTGAAGCGAGATCATACGCCATTTTTGGGTATTTAGATGCTCAATCAATCGGCAGTTAACAAGCGACGCCATTAGCGAGAAACTTAAACTGACAACCAATAAAAAACCCGTCTCACCAATGATAAGACGGGCTCGAATTTTGACTTTGGCTAAATTACTGAACTCTTTACAAAACGCTGCAGTTAAGCACTTTTTTGTTCTTGTTAGCGCTAAGCATTACTGAGTGTACGAGTCACTTAAGCCAGCGAGCTTTGCGTTGCTAAGGCTTGCTGCTTAGCAAAATACTTGCGCGTCTCTTTTAAGATCACGTGTCTTAAACCTAAAATTGCAATCAAGTTGGGAATAGCCATTAAACCGTTAACGGTATCAGCCAGCATCCAGATAAGATCTAAGTGAATAAAGGCACCACCAGCAATCAAGGCTAGAAAGGTAAATTGATAAAGCTTAACCCCCTTCTCACCAAGACGACTACCGGTTAGGTAATACCAACAGCGCTCGCCATAATAATGCCAACCTAAAATGGTGGTAAAGGCAAAACAAACCAGCGCAATAGTCACCACGTATTGACCTACGATTGCCGAACCTCCCGCTGCAAATGCCGCGCTGGTCATAGCGGCACCTGCGGTATCACCACTCCATACGCCGGTAATGATCAGCACAAGCCCTGTCATGGTACAGATCAATATGGTATCGAAGAAAGTCCCCGTCATGCTTACCAGACCTTGCTCAACCGGTTCGTTGGTCTTAGCCGCTGCAGCAGCAATCGGTGCGCTCCCCAGGCCTGACTCATTGGAGAACACGCCGCGAGCAATACCAATTTGCAGCGCCTGCGCAACGGTTGCACCAAGGAAGCCACCCGCTGCCGAGATAGGCGTAAAGGCTGAATGGATCACTAACTCAAACGCTGGCATGATCTGATCTGAAAAGGTAAACAGCACCCACATGCAAGCAAGTACATATCCCAGCGCCATCGTCGGCACCAGCTTTTGCGCCACGTTCGCGATGCGCTTAACACCGCCCAATGTCACCGCTGCAACCATTAAGGTAAGAACGACCGCGGTCACCCAGGCTGGCACGTCAAAGGCGATCGTCATGGCATCGCTAATCGCGTTAACTTGCGCAAAGGTACCAATACCAAAAAACGCGACACCCACACCGAAAATAGCGAAGATTTGAGCGAGCCACTTAAGGCCGAGACCACGCTCGATATAGTACATTGGACCACCGGCGATATTACCTTTTGCATCTGTGGTGCGGTATTTCACCGCCAGCATACATTCGGCGTACTTGGTTGCCATGCCAAAGAAGGCGGCAAGCCACATCCAAAAAAGTGCCCCGGGGCCGCCAATCTTAATCGCGGTGGCCACACCAACAATATTACCGGTACCAATAGTTGCCGATAGCGCGGTACATAAGGCAGCAAAAGAGGATAAGTCGCCCTTACCACTTGCAGGTTTAAACAATAAACCCAGCGCCATAGGCAGCTTAAAGACTTGAATAAGTTTGAGTCGAACTGTGAGATAAAGACCGGTACCGACCAATAGGCAAAGGGTAACAGGTCCCCAGACTATGGCATTGATATCGGCTAAAAGCGCGTGAAAATTCATGGTATTCCTCGAGTATTAAACAACAAAACTCTCTAAATAAGAGTTATTAATAATCGGAGGAGGAAAAGAAATGGCTGTTGCACATCACAGGCGTTTGCAACGAGCAATTGAGTCTAGCTAACATTACTAAACGTAAGTTAGGTAGAAAAAGGCGCAGCGACAAACGACAGTGACTGGTGTATGTGGTTAATATTAACCAACACAGTCATCCTCTCCTCTGTCCTTTTGCCTGAGCGTTTCGCGTTTACTCAGTGTATAGAGTAAACACTTTCGCCTTCGGCGCTGTGTGACAATTAAGCTTCGAACACTTAGCTGCTCACAGTCTCTCCAGAGGCTCGTCCAGTAACAGTCCTCACCACTATGTGGCACCTGAAAGAGTGCTTTGTTAACTGCGATTAGCAATAACAAAGTTGCCTCGTCGGTGTGGGGTTACTCCCCACTCTCCTGCTACCTTCATCCGAACGGATCCCAATCCTTGTCTAACCATTAGGGTCAGCAAGTGATGGGGACACGTAGAATGCGCCCTCTGCGCGCTGGCATCAAGTGAACTTAGTCACATTTTTAAGGTTAACCGTTCATTCGAGCGCTTTTAAATCAAGCTGGCGCTATTTTGTTCTAAAACTACAAAGCTAAAAAACATAAAAGCCACTCAAGCAAGTAAGCTTAAAGTGGCTTAAAGCAGGTATATAAAGCGCAGTTTTAATACCAAGTCGTATAAAAAGCTAACTTAGCCGAAGGCGATTCTGCGGCTTTCATAGGCATCAAACATCTTCTGCGCGGGCTCATCTTCGTATGGGCGCAGACCACTCATGACCAAGGTTTTAACCCCGGTACCGACTACGGTATCACCACTGAGTAGCTCAAAGGTTAGCGTCACATCGCCGCGTTTGCCTTCGATCGCTAGCTCTTGCTTAACCAGAGACAAGCTTACCTCGTTAAAATCTAGGGTGGTTAAATCAAAAGACATGCTCTCGTAGATCACCAAGGGGCGAGCAGGGTTAATCATCATCTGCTGCTGCTTCATCATAGGCACCAAAATGTGCATAAAATTAAGACCTGAGAACGCCACATATTTACGAATAAATGACTCTATCTGTGTCTCGCACTGACGCACATCACCGCTTCGATGTACTTCCAGATAACGTTTATCTTTGTCATCTCGGATATCAAAGTCTTCAGCAACAGCTACAGGAAACTGCAACTTGACACCATCGCCAACCATACCGGCAAAGTTGAAGGTCATTTTCTGGCTTAAACCATACTCATTAAGCACTAAGGCGAATAACAGGTCGCCAGGAACACAAAAGCGTTTGGCAGCAACATCATGAATTGGATTAAAATCTTGCGCGACGATTTTGGCAAAATCACTCGCCTGCTGAGGAGTGATAGATACAGATTGATTTTCTTTTTTAAAATAAGAACTTAGAAACATATTCACTCAAAAATCTATTTAGCCATAAAAATGACCAGACAGTGTATACCAAGATTCAATTTTCACTCACCCGATGACTTGGTGAATGCCGATGAAATGAACCTGCACCGTCGAACAGAATTTTTCAGTCTAAATAAAGCCTCCCTCTAACCCCATGAATAAAAATTAAAAAAACCACAAATCGCCCAAAAAACTCCCAATAAAACCCAACTCAAACACAAAGCTGAATGAGAATAGTTTGCATTATGATAAGCAATTGATACAATCTGCGACAAATAAAGCAAATTGATTTAACATTTGGGGAATGAAATGATGAAAAAAACCTTACTTGCCACAGCGCTAGTTGGCATGTTTGCGTCTCAAACTGCCGTTGCAGCCGATGATTCAGCAGAACTACGAAAAATTATCGAACAACAACAGCAAGTACTTCAAGATCTTGAAAAACGTCTCGACGAAACAGAAAAGCGTGTTGAACAAACTGCTGACGTTGTTGAAGAATCAGTCTCTGTATCGGTCACTGAAAGTTCGACGACTATCGGTGGTTATGGTGAGCTTCACTACAACAACATTACTGATAACAAAACTGGTAACGATAAGAAGTCCATCGATTTTCATCGCTTCGTATTATTCTTTGGCCACGAATTCACTGAAAATACACGTTTTTTCTCTGAGCTGGAAATTGAACACGCTCTATCGGGTAACGATAAGCCTGGTGAAGTTGAGCTAGAGCAAGCTTATATCGAGCATGACTTCAATCAAATGTTCACAGGTAAAGCGGGTCTATTCCTCATCCCTGTCGGCATCATTAACGAAACTCACGAGCCACCAGCATTTTACGGTGTTGAGCGTAACCCTGTTGAGAAGAACATCATTCCAGCAACATGGTGGGAAGCAGGTGCACTGCTAAATGTTAAAGCCGCTCCAGGCCTTGTATTTGATGGTGCTATCACTTCAGGTCTTAAAGTGGATGACACTTATAATATTCGTGGCGGCCGTCAAAAAGTTGCTAAAGCAGACGCCTCTGATCTTGCTTACACCGCCCATGTTAAATACACAGGTGTGACCGGTTTAGAGCTAGCAGCAACTGCGCAGTATCAATCTGATTTAACTCAGGGCGCTGCTGGCGTTGATAATGCCGCGGCGACATTACTGACAGCACATGCTATCTATTCTATTGAAGCGTTCACCGTTAAAGCACTGTATGCACAGTGGGATATAGACGGTAAAGAAGCAAAAGCCCTTGGTCGTAACGAGCAAAACGGTTGGTACATTGAGCCGTCTTACCGCATCAACGAAAGTTTTGGTGTGTTTGCTCGCTATAACGAATATGACAACAATGCGGGTAATAACGAAGACACTAAAATTGAGCAAACTAACGTAGGTATCAACTACTGGTTGCACGAGAACGTAGTGTTTAAAGCTGACTATGAAACCGTGGGCGGCGCTAAAGATGCTGACGGTTTTAATTTAGGTGTTGGCTACCAGTTCTAAGCTAAACAGCCCGCTCCCAATGACGTTAGCTGCAATGACGTTAGCTTCTGTGGGATTAGCTTTAACAACGTTAGTTTAAATGACGTTAAGCTAATACAGGCTGTTACCAAAAGAGCGTCCAACTCGGGCGCTCTTTTAAAATCAATTCGAATAAGCTGTTAAAATAAGTTGTTATATATGAAGTTACCCTTAGTCATTTTTATCACTGCTATCAGCTTATCGCTGCTGACAAGTGTGGCGCACGCTCGCGGAACCTATCAAACTCCTGAAGACTTTATATCTCAAGCCTTTAATAGCACAGTTCCTAAAGCTAAAGTGCTATGGATTGATGACGAGACCAAAAGCGTAATTGAATCGATTCTCGCCCATAGTTTTAAAAAAATGCGTCTGCGTTATTGGCAACAAGGCGATGAAAGTGTGTGGGTGATGAATGAACTCGGTAAAGAAGCCCCTATCACCGTCGGCATTCATGTTAAAAACCATCAAATAGCCCAAACTAAAGTCTTGGTTTACCGAGAAAGCCGCGGTGATGAAGTCAGGCATGATTTTTTTACTGACCAATTCAAGTCAGCCAAGCTCACCCCAGCACTCAAGCTTGATACCCATATCGACGGCATTACCGGTGCAACATTATCAGTAAGAGCGCTGACCAAGTTATCACGTATCGCGCTTTACCTAGATGGGTATATCACCACCAAAAACTAAGTAATAACAACGATAAAGTGAACCAGAGTAACCTCGAGTAAAACCATACCAGTAACGGCGCAACATAACTGCAGTTCGCAGACATGATCTCTGTTGCACCGGCGCTAATACTCAGATGCGCTAATGGTACATCTGAGTAAATATCACTACTCTTGCCAATAAAAACAGTGCTAAATTATGCTTACCGTTTGCCTTATCAATGGCAGAGTAACTAATGAATTCTAAAGTCAAAATACTAGCGACAAGTTTGTTATGTCTGAATATCAGTGGCTGTGAATATATCGACAATATATTGCACCCAGATGATGGTAATGAAGTGATCGTCGATAACAACTTCAGAAATGATGCGCTGCAACTCGGTTTATCTGATGACACCATAACCCGTTTATGTACAGCGACAAATAAGGTTAGCGTTAAATGCATCACCCAATTTAATGTTGAAACAAGTCAACAAGAAGTCAGAGTTGAATACGCTTACAACGATGTGATTCAGAAAAATGATTACGCCAAAAGCACCGCTGTAAGCCGAGTTATTTTTCATCTGCCCGCAGACGGCGCCACTGCCAATATTGAATTTGAAAACAGCCGAGTTTACCAGTTCAATGATGGTTATCAGTACACTTGGCAAGAACCCACTGATTTTGCTACAGCTGATTTGGTAAATGATGCCAAAGAGTCAATTGCAACACTCGATAATTTATCTGTGACAATTCGTGTATCTGATTCTCAGCTATCAAATATTTCTGCAGTTTCAATAAGTAATGATGATTATTCATTAACTGAAGCGCAAGATCTGATTAATGCAGCCAACAGCCTGTTATTTCCAGAATTAATCGTCAATGTCACCAGTAGTGAAGTAACAGTGCCCACCGATGCATCATTTGCGATGTTTACTACGGGTCATCGCGCTATTTTAGCTGATTATTCTTCTGTTTATTCAACCGCGATTGAACAAAGTTGGTTCTAGCTTTAAGGCTTAGTGAATGACCGACTAAATAGCCAACTAAGTGATTGATTAAGTCAGTAAGTGAGTAACTTTAAGTTAGTCTTTCCTTGAGTAGGCCTGCTGTTAGGCTGGCCTATTCGCTTGAACGACATTCTTACTCAACGCCATCAACCCCATTGCTTTATTCTCTATTTTGAGAAGTAAAGCACGACGAAAAACTAAACAACCCATTAGCAACAACATTTAACGGTTCAGTAGTGGCAGCGGTTGCTGTAAAGTAAATGAGCAGCATTCGTATTTAACGTCTTAACTGAGTATGCCCTAAGCAACCAATTAAGCAATGCGCCTTAAGCAACACAATGACGACTCATTAAAACAACTAGAAGGTCAACAGGCCCTAAAATGACCCGAAAACACCCAAATTTTAGAGTTAGACTATTACGTCAACTTCGCCCCTGGCACCGCAGAATCGGTATTTTTTCTACCTTGTTGGTTATTTTTATCGCTATCACTGGCGTGTTAATCAATCACAGCAATCACCTATCTCTCGATACCGCACATGTTAAGCAGACCTGGTTACTCGATTACTATGGGATAAAACCACCCACTGACGTTGCCATATACCAACTCAGCCCTTATCACCTCGCCAGCTCTGACAATGAGGTTTGGTTAAACGATAAGTTAATATTAGAAGCGGGCAGTGAGGTTTTGGCCGTCGCCGTCAACCAAGAGATGATTGTCGCCATCGATAGCCAACACCTGTATTTACTCTCCCCTCAAGGCGTATTACTTGAAACCCAAAGCTCAGCCACGGGGTTACCTGATCATATTCAGGCAATTGGATACAGCGAAGCGTGGTGGCTACAAACAACAAGTGGCCAGTATAAGGCCGATAACGATATTATCGAATGGACTGCGGTAGCGCCTTCGGCTGTTATTAATTGGGTTAGCCCTATAGATAACGCAGAAACAATCAAGGTTGCAGAGCAAATTAGATCGAGTCGGTTAACGTGGGAGCGGGTATTACTCGATATGCACAGCGGTCGATTCTTCGGTTCTCTCGGCCCTTGGATAATGGATCTAGTGGCATTAAGTTTATTGATTATGGCGTTTACAGGATGCTATATCTGGTTACAGCAAAAACCGCCTAGAACAAGGAAAGGTCCTAGGTCCTAGGTCCTTCTTTGTAATGTAGGTCGGCATTTATGCCGTCAATCCAGGTATGTTTAACGGCAAGGCTGATGGGCTAAAGCCCAACCTACATCAGAAACACCATACACATCTTTGACTGTATAGCAGGACGAAGTCCGCTCTAGCCGCGAAGCGTTCTAGATTCTAGGTCTTAGAGAAAGCAGGTTATAGGAAGGGCTGAGACGGAATAGCACAAAGCTAAGATGGTTTAAGCTGAGACGGAAAACTAAAGTAATAACACTAAAATAGTAACGCAACTTGGAAGTTGAAATGAAAGTTAAAATAGATGTGATCCATGGCGAATCTCAGTCCGTATTTGATGCTTTGGTTGATGGCGTCAGGCAACACAACTTTGCCCATATGGGGCCTGAAACCTCCAAAGCTCTTTCGGTGGTTGCCCATGACTCTAGTGATAGTAGTGGCAGCGGCAAACTTATTGGTGGCGTTGCCGGACGTACTATTTACGACAACTTTCTAATTAACGTGGTGTGGGTAGATAAAGCAGCGCGAGGCACAGGACTTGGCCGCAAGCTTATGCTGCAAGCCGAGACTGAAGCCAAAAAGCGCGGTTGCACTATGGCGCAACTCGATACCCTTTCTTTTCAGGCTCCGGTCTTTTATCAAAAACTCGGCTTTGAAATTATTGGCACTGTACCTAGCACCGCGAAAAGCCCCGAACGCTATTTTTTATTGAAGAGGTATTAAAATAAGGTTCTAGGAAAAGCAGGTTCTGGCTCCTAGAGCCTAGAGCCTTCTTTATAGTAGCTCGGCATTTATGCCGTCATTTCCCCTTTAGTTAATCCTCATCCGTGATGGGCTAAAGCCCAACCTACATTGAAAACACAATGCAGGCTCTTGCCAGTATAGCTGGACGCAGTCCGCTCTAACAGCAAAGCGTCCTCGCAGCGAGTTTACGAGTGCTCTAGGCTTTTAGCTTTTAGGACCTAGGTCTTAGGTCTTAGGTCCTAGGTCCTAGGTCCTAAATAATCAAAATAATATGCGTTAAGTCAAACTGTCTCACTGCTCACAAGTTAAACATTTTATATCTCACACCATCGCTAACCCTCTCGCCAAAAATCCGATTTGGGCGTAGACTTGCCGCCCTTTCAATTTTGGATCTTCAACCCGATGAAACAGCGCCTCCTCGCTTGGGCTCCAGTGTGGCTACTGGCACTAACGGCCTTCGTTTTTGTCTCTACTGAATTTGTTCCTGTAGGCCTATTATCAGCCCTTGGCCAAAGCTTTAATATGAGCGCGGTTGCTATCGGCCCGATGCTCACAGTGTATGCCGCCGTGGTTGCGCTGGCATCACTGCCTGCGGTGCTGCTGTTTGCACGCTTTGAGCGTAAAAAGCTGCTGCTTGGGTTAATGTCTATCTTTATCATTAGCCATGGGATCTGCGTCTGGGCGCCAAGCTACGACATCTTACTATCTGGCCGCATCGGCATCGCCTTAACTCACGCACTCTTCTGGGCTATCGCTCCGGCGCTAGTGGTACGTTTAGCCCCTGAAGGACAAGGCGCAAAAGCGTTAAGTATCTTCGCCACTGGCTGCGTATTGGCGCTAGTACTTGGTATTCCACTGGGACGAGTAATAGGCCAATTAATCGGTTGGCGTAGTATTTTCGCCTTAATTGGCTTACTCACTCTAGGCATGATGTTACTACTGTGGCGCGGTCTACCAAACTTACCCGCAACCCATGGCGGTAGCTGGAGAAGCCTACCAAGCTTGGCTCGTAATAAAGCGCTACTCTGGCTGTATCTGTTAACCATGACGCTCGTTACTGCACACTACAGCGTTTACACTTACCTAGAGCCTTTGTTGCAAGAGCACTTTGGCTACTCAGCCAATATCACCACTATGATTTTGTTGATATTCGGTGCGGCAGGATTAATTGGCAGTGCGCTTTTTAGTCGCTATCAAGCACGTCATGCTCAACAACTGCTTACCTTAGCGATAGTATCGCTCGGTACTTGCATGGCGATATTACCTTTCATTGCGAGTCAGATCTGGTTATTGCTGCCACTGTGTATTTTATGGGGTACGGGCATGATGTTGATGTGCCTATCTTTACAATCAAAGGCGCTCAAGCTCGCGCCAGATGCTACCGATGTGGCTATGGCTATCTATTCTGGTCTATTCAATGTTGGCATTGGTGGCGGCGCTTTGCTGGGCAGTATCGTTGCGGCAAAATATGGTGTCGTTCAAAATGGCAACTGGGCCGCTTTCCTGGTGGCTCTAGCCATTATTCCCTTGATTTATCTACTAAGGGCTCGTCGTGTGCAAACGCTAGCAGGCTAGTATTACTCGATTCTACAAACAAAGATGGCCAGAGATACAAAGCATCACTGGCCATCTTCACTTTATTAGCTAATACCTTAGCGCTTGACCTATTAGTCACCTACGTATTAGTTATTCATCTAATCAGTTATCCACCTATCAGTTTCTTCCACCAAGGCAGCGGTTCACCGCAATTGGCCGCAGGTTGATAGCTGTCTCTAAGTGCTGGCACCTTTACCACATTGGCGCATTGTGGCTCTTGCGCTTTACCTGTGTCACGCTCAAAGTAGCCCTGCACAACCCCATCAACTGGCGCCATACGTAAGCTTAATGGCGCACGATGATTAAGAAATGCCTGATAAACCGCCATAGCGCCGCTACTGCCATAGAGTCCGGTTTTGCCGTTATCATCTCGGCCAACCCAAATGGCGGCGACATTGCGCTCATCGAAGCCGGCAAACCAGGAATCGCGCGAGTCGTTACTGGTGCCAGTCTTACCCGCTAGCGTCACATAAGGGAATGCATTACCCAAACGTCTAGCCGTACCTGACTCAACCACTTGAGTCATGGCATATTTAACTAAGTAGTTACTGGCTGCAGGAATACTTTGCACCGCTTGCGGCCTAGAGGCTGCCAGCGGCTGGTTTTGGGCATTCAATACCGTAGTCACCGAATTTAAGTGGCGGTAACGACCATCATCGGCAATAGTTTGGAACACCTGCGCAACCATTAATGGTGAGCCATTGACTGCGCCAAGTAGCATAGAAGGATACTCAGGGATCGTATCTTTCCAGCCTGCTTTATCTAGCGTGGTTGCTACACTACTCACGCCTATCGCCATGCCAAGGTTAACCGTCGGCACGTTCATCGAGTTCTTAAATGCTGTCAGTAAAGGCACTTGATCTCGGAACTTTTTATCAACGTTTTGCGGCGACCAGGTCTTGCCTTGGCCATTTTTCAGCGTAATGGGCTGATCTTTTAAAGGCGTCATCAAGTTATATTGCTTACCATCATTCAACGCTGTGGCGTACACAAATGGCTTGATCAATGAACCTATAGGCCTGCGAATTTCTACCGCACGGTTAAAGCCTTTATAGCTTGGCACTTTATCGCCCACCATCGCAGCAATACCTGCCGAATACTTATCGGTCAGAACCATACCCACTTGCAGACTTTTATCATTTTTACCCAGCTGCTTTAAGGTGTGTTCGACCGCCTTTTCTGCCGCCTCTTGCGCCATTGGATCTAGCGTGGTGTAGACTTTTATCCCTGACTCTTGCAGTAAAGCGTCACCATAGCGGCTAGCAAGTTCATGCTTCACCACAGAAAAGAACGCAGGCAGTTTCTGGTGCACTGACTTGTTGGCTAATCGAAGCCCCAAAGGCGACTCTACCGCCGCTTGATACTGGCTCACATTCAAGTCACCAGCTTCCATTAGCAAACGCAATACTAAGTCACGTCGCTCCTGCGCACGCTCAGGGTAGCGCCACGGATTGTAATAAGATGGCCCTTTAATCACCGCCACCAAAAATGCCTGCTGCGGTACCGTCAATTCTGCAATTGGGCGACCAAAGTAAAACTGCGAAGCTAAGCCCATACCGTGCACGCCACGGGCTTTATCTTGGCCCATATACACTTCATTGAGGTAGGCTTCTAAAATCTCATCTTTTTCATAACGAAAATCGATAATGATCGCCATTAGCGCTTCGCGCAGCTTTCGACTCAGTGAGCGTTCACTCGATAGGAAGAAGTTCTTTGCCAGCTGCTGAGTCAAGGTAGAACCACCTTGTACTGTGCGCCCTGCGCTGATATTCACCATAGCAGCACGTAATATGGCGAACGGATTAACGCCGTGATGCTCATAGAAACTGCGGTCTTCAACTAAGATAAGTGCGTTAACAATAGGTTGAGGGATCTTATCGGTCGCCACAAACAGTCTATCTTCACCATCACCAGTGATAATTCTGTCGAGCAGCACAGGCTCTAGATGGAATACGGCCAATTGACGTTGATCGCTATTACGCGCTACAGATCCCACACCATTACTGTCGAAGGTAATCATCACCCTCTGCTCAGCTTGCTCGCCTTGAGGATGCAAAAATGGTCGACGCCATAGATCGATTTTAGTCTTGGATGCTGAAAACTCGCCGACCTGACGCGGATTAGCCACCTTACGATAGCCAAGCAATTTAAGCTCTGACATCAATTGCTCATGGCTCACTGCAGCGCCAGGATACAGCGCCATCGAGCGACTAAAGACCTGGGCTGGCAGATGCCATTTTTGCCCTTCAAACTTACGGGCAATAATTTGGTCAAGATAGATAGCATAAGATGCGATGATCACGGCTAAGACAAGGCCCAGCTTCCAGCTGATGGACCAGATTTTTTGCCCCCAACCACGACTCGTTTTCTTTTGAGTGGGCTTTCTTGTTGCTCGCGGTTTTTTCGCGACGGTTTTCTTCTTCGCCGGCGCTCTTTTAGCGCCTGTTTTAGGTGTAGCTTTATCTGTCATTATCGGTCCGCGACGTGCTCAAGCTTATTGCGAGCTAAACGTCTTCTTTTTAGTAAATTTGGTCGGTTGGGTATTGGCGGGATCATCGGGCCATAAATGCTTCGGATACCTTCCCTTCATCTCTTTCTTAACATGCTCATAGGGCCCTTGCCAAAAACTCGCAAGGTCAGCGGTTAACGCTAACGGCCTATGTGCAGGGGACAACAACTCCATCGTCACAATGAGTTTGCCCTGTGCAAGTATTGGGCTTTGTGGCATACCCAATGCTTCTTGTAGCCTTACGCTCAACAATGCGCGGCCGTTAGCATCATAATCGATGCGAACTTGCGTCCCTGTCGCCATTGGCCAGCTTCTTGGAAGTAACGCCTCAAGTTGCTGCTGCAACTCCCAAGGTAATAAATTAAGCAGCAGAGTATAACAATCTATTTGCTGTAATTGTGCCAAACTGCGCACGTCATCTAAGTAAGGGGCTAGCCAGTCATCAAGCTCATTTAGCAATGAGTCATTATCTAATGCTGGCCAAGCATGTTCTGGGCAGTACTGCGTCGCTAAGGCGACACGATTTTGCAATTGCTGACATTTGCTGTTGAAATTAACTAATGCCAAGCCCTTTAATCTTATCTGCTCTAAAAGGGCGCCCTTTATTAACCGCTTATCGACGACTTTAATCGCCTCTTTGGTTAATAATATTTGGCCAACTTTACGCTGTTTTTCAGCATAGAAACGCCCTTTTACCTCATCCCAGCCGCAATACTCTACGCTTTCAACCAAGCTGGCTAACTGGGTATCAAACAATTGCTCATTGAGCGATGCCGCTAAATATACCTTACCTTGGCTGCGACCTTCAGTTTCTTGCAGATCTGCAACCACTAACCAACTTGCCCCTGCTAGCGCATCTTCACTCGCCAGTTCAACACCACTACCGTTCGCCAATTGATATCCACTGACCCCACGGGCCTTGGCAATTCTGTCTGGAAAGGCAAAAGCCAATAACATGGCGATATCATCATTGCTGGCATGGCGCACCGCCTCGTTCAGATCAATGTTGCCTAACGCGGTGAGGTTTAATGTGCTGACCCAGTTACGGATCTGCTGGCGTGTCTCACCCTGAAGCGCTTCATGTAAGTAACGACTGATATCCGCCCCTTGCCTGCTACGACTTCGTGACTCCAAGGTTGCCGCCAATATACAGGCCAGCACGGCGAGATAAATATCTTGTTGTTGCTTCGCTTGCTGCTTAGCAAGCAATAACATGTGCGCCAATCTTGGATTACAACCAAGTTGGTGCGCGGCGCGGCCGTGGCTGGTAATTGAGTGTGAGTCACTCACCATGCCCATCATTTGAAGTAAGTGCCAACTTACATTTTCATTTGCCACCGATGGTGGGGTGAGCATTGGCAGCTCACCTAAGGATTTAACGCCCCAATAGGCACCGTCGAGTACCATTGACAGCAGATCGCTATGAACAATCTCTGGCTCATCGGCTTTTAATAACCGCCCATGCTCCTCTTGGCTCCATAATCGAGTACAAAAGCCTGCCATAAGACGCCCAGCTCGGCCCGCACGCTGTGCTGCCGAGGCCTGACTGATGCGCTTTAGTGATAACCGAGTGACACCGGTTTTGGGGTTAAAACGCGCCTGGCGTTTATAACCGGAATCGATGACCTGAGTGATCCCCTCAATAGTCAGACTCGACTCTGCCACGTTAGTGGCAAGTACCACTTTTCGCATCCCGCTTGGCGCTGGGGCAATCGCCAGATCTTGCGCCTTAGCACTAAGGCTGCCATATAGCGGACAGATAATGATCGTTTTAGGGTCTAAACGTGCGCTCAGCATGGTGTGTAAGCGATTAATCTCACCCTGACCAGGTAAAAATGCCAACAACGATCCTTGTGAATGCTCATTAAGGCTATTGATGATCACCTTCGCCATATGGTCCAGCCAGTGACCCTGACTCGGAACACTGCTATAACTATGCTCAACAGGAAAGCTGCGTCCTTCACTGTTAAGCATTATGGCCTCAGGCATCAGCTTGGCAAGCGGCAAGCCAGACAGCGTCGCTGACATGGCGAGGATTTTTAAGTCCTCTCTAAAGCTCGCTTGGATCTCTAGCGCCAGCGCCAAGCCAAGATCTGTGGTGAGATGCCTTTCGTGGATCTCATCAAAAATCACCATATCAATACCCGTTAACTCGGGATCTTGCTGGATCATACGAGTAAGAATACCTTCGGTAACGATTTCTAAACGGGTATTAGCACTGACCCGCGAGTCACCTTTGACTCGGTAGCCCACCTCTTTGCCTAATTCACCTCCCCGCTGCTTGGCAATAAACTGCGCAACATTACGTGCAGCTACCCGCCGAGGCTCTAGCATTAAAATTTTACCGCTTATTTCTGGCCAATCGAGCATATCAAGTGGCAGAGCTGTTGATTTACCAGCGCCAGTAGGAGCTTCGAGGATCACCTGCTGCTGACACTTAAAAGCGTCACGCAATGGTTGTAGCAGTGCATGTATTGGTAATGAGGTCACGAGAAGGTCTTTTATACCGTTATAATAAGTTCATGCCATGAGTGATTCGGGGAAAATGCCCGTTAATCTGCATGAATGAAATGAAACCCATGCTCGCTAGTGTACTCTAAAAGCCACCTAGGGCTAAACGTATCATCGGCTTTAATACCTAAACTTTGAGAACCTTAAATGCCAGCGACAACTAAACGTGTATTCTTAGGCTTTAGCCTCAATGCCGCGCAAACTGAGCAGATAACGGCGGTCCAAGCTCAACTTGTCGATACGGTGAGATTAGTTCCGAGTGCTAACCTGCATATGACGCTCGCCTTTTTAGGCGCTGCCACCCCAAGTCAACTGCAAGCACTTATCGATAGTGTCGATAAAATGAGTAAACCTACGTTTAGCGTCACGCTCGATACCCTGAGCCATTGGAGTAAGCCCAAAATTATCTGCCTCAAAGGGGATGCGAGCGACAACGGCTTGCGCCAATTCGCCCAAGATGCGCAGCTCATTGCAGCAAAGCTTGGCTTACATTGTAGTGAGCACAGTTATAACCCCCACATTACTCTTGCGCGCAAGGCTAAAGGTGAAGCAAGAACAGTCGTTTATCACCCCATCTGCTTACAACCGTTACAATTGCATTTGTTTGAATCCTACCCCGGCACCAATGGGGTCGAATATCCAACACTCCAGCACTGGGATTTAGCTTAAGCCTTTGTCATCGATTCAATCTGAGCTACCCTATGCAGTATTAAGTTCTTGCTAATGAGATAACGATGGAAAACACCGAAATAACCAAAGCGCAACTGCTTGCTCTACTCACTTCTTGGAAGCTAGGTGAGATCGATGCCGAAGCACTACAAAACTGGATGGTAACTCACTACGATCCACCAGAAGTGAAAATTGGTACAGGTGAAGCCGAGTGGACTCAAGAAGCGATGAATATCGTGATGAATGAGTATGAAATTGCCAAAATCGCCAAGTTTAGATTAGACAATGCTCAATACGCTATCGACTTTGTTAATTGCAGTGAGAGCAACTTTAATCAAACTAAGCATCTATTTATTCATGATGGATTTATCGATTAAGCGTCTTAGCCAGATTAACAAATCTGACAAAAAGCAGACAAAAAAATGCCACCTGGTTTAGGTGGCTAATCGAAGAAGCTTTAGTGTCTAACCATTGATAATCATCAAATGAAGCTAAACAAGCTAAGATAAATAGTGAGCAGTTAGAGCCCTAAAATTCGTTACCAACTCAATTCATTCATAAAAAATTGTGGGCCACTCTGCCTGCAGACAAACGATAACTTGTCGTCGCTTGCTGATTGTTTGCTGTCTCTATTGGTACCATAGACTCCCTTAATGACCCACTTACAAACTTTGAAATAATCTGAAAAGTGTTGAATTCATTCCAACCCTATCGCTTTTCAGGCTCAAAATGAGCAAGCACCAAGTTATATAACGATTCAGAGTCGAGCACGACGGCCTGCCCGCCGCTTTTATAAATCGCATCCACAACCCCCGCCGACTCGACATAGGTGTATAGATAAAATGGAGTCTTATTACCACTCGCCCTAATCGATTGTAATAACTTGAGCCCAGCTAATGAGTCTCCGTGGCGGCCCATGTCAGAGATCACCGCTTGATAGCTATACATAGATAACAGCATTAAGGCTTCTTCCGAAGTCACAGTGTTATAAACACCGATCCCCTTTTGCTCAAAAAAAGCTTTTTCTAGCAAATTATTTTCGGGATGGTCATCAACCCACAGCACTCGCCCTATCGAACCATGTTGTTCACTGTAAACCAGTTGCTTTACGGGTTCATTATGCTCAAGGGTTACACTGTTACCATGCTCGTGACTTGGACGACTAACATGCCAAAACTGCAATATCAGACCGAGTAGCAACAAAAATGCAATGACAAGCTTAGCAACGTTCTCCCACCAAACTGGCAGCCAGTTCAAACCGGCCTTACGCTGCGGATGTGAAGCTGCAGGCTGCGGCTTATCTTCTGCACGTTCAACCGTTCCCTTTTGCTCTGCTTTATTAGCGCGCTGCTTGTGCAACAATGCTTGTTGCTGGCTTTGCTGTGCTAACTCTGCCTGCTTTAACTCAACCTGCTCTAGCTCAGCCTGTTCTAGCTCAGCCTGAGCCATGAGCTGCTTGCCCAGCACCTGCTCTAAGCGATAACCGCGACCATGAACCGTATGAATGAGTGGGCCTTGGTAGCCAGCTTGGCTAAAGAGTTTTCGAGTATCGGACACAAGCTTAGATAAAGACATATCTGAGACGACCGTGTCTGGCCAGATAAGGCTTAAACAGTCTTGTTTACTGCAATGTTCAGGGTAGGCCTGCGCCAAGGTAAGCAACAGAGTGATATTTCGTTCATCGATAGCCACACCATTGCCATCGATATACAGTTCTAATGCTTCACTGTCTATGGAGAACTCACTAAAACTCAGCATCATTGGGAGAAGAGCCTATGTTTTGTTGAAATGGTAGTTAAGCAACAATACTGCAACATAACACAAGATTTGGCAAAGACTGATTGCTAGGCCTTTGGTATTAGTGGTTGATTATTAACCGCTAACCACCCACTGTCACCACAAAAAGAAAGCCCCGCTATTGCGAGGCCTTGAATGGTAAGTCGTTGTAATCTTAAAAATCGTTAAATCTTAATCAATCATCTTAATGGCACATTTAAACCACTCATTTTAGCAATGATCACAGCCTTACAAATTAGTCTTCAAGTAAACCCGCGATAGTCAACACCCCATGGGTCGTCGCGCCCGGAGACCAAAGGTGATCACCCGCATCAGAAAACGCCGAGGCTAAATCAATGTGCAACCAATTAGCTTGTGGCGAAACAAAGCGCCATAGGAACCCCGCTGCATTTGATGCACCGCCTGCTCCGCCGCCTTTCATTGGGCGACTGTTTGCCGTGTCTGCGTATGGGCTAGGGCAATTGTCTTTATGCCAAGGATCCAGTGGCAATGGCCAAACACGCTCACCCACAGCCAGTGCCTTTTGCTGTGCAAGCGCCAGCACTTCAGCCTTTGGCGAGAAAATCGCATTATAGTTAGTGCCAACCGCCATCACAGCAGCGCCTGTCAGTGTCGCAGCATCAATAATCAGTGGCGCACCGGTTTCTGATGCAGCTTGTAAACCATCAGCTAACACTAGACGACCTTCAGCATCGGTATTCACCACTTCAACTGTTACGCCATTTTTGTATTTTAAAATGTCACCTAGCTTATAAGCATGGCCACTAATCAAGTTTTCCGCGCAGCATAAAAACAGCTTAACGCGCTTATTAAGGCCAGATTTCATCGCAAGACCTAAGGCTGCGGTCACCGTTGCCGCGCCGCCCATGTCACATTTCATACCCAGCATGCCTTCTGAGCCTTTAATGCTATAACCGCCTGAGTCAAAGGTGATGCCTTTACCCACTAGTGCAACAGAGACTGGCGCGTCATCAGTTAATGGGTTGAAGTCTAACTCTAGTAATGCTGGGGGGCGATCACTGCCGCGACCTACAGCATGAATACCAATCCACTTTTTCTCTAATAGCTCTTCGCCTTCAATAATGCGATAGCTCACCTTGTCGCCACCGATAGCACTGAGCCACTTTGCCGCCTGCGTTGCCAGAACAACGGGAGAGAGATTTTCAGGTGTTTCGTTGATCAACTGACGCGCAAAAGTGGCGCTTTCTAGGCGACTAGTCAGCAATGCCTGAGTGGCATCATCGCCAGTCCAGTGAATAACAGGTGTTGTCATTGCGGTAGCAAAGCCTTGGGCAAATGCCCACTGCAGATCTAACGTCCATAGAGCGCCTGTCAGTGCCACTTGAGTGACCCCTTGCAGTTCGAGTTTGCGTGCGGCTTGCTGAACATGAAGCAGGGCGTCGCCCTCAATCAAATGAATACAGGCAACGTCGCCTTGAAAGGTAACATCTGCTCTGCCCCAATGGGCTGCAGCAGCTTCGTGAGTTAGGGTGACTTTCATTAAATCTATCATTCTAGGTCCTTTATATGAATCTATGTTGCCAAGACTGTAGCTATGTAGCCTGAGTTTTCGACAACCAGCCTATTTTTAGTGCAAGCAGTCTACTGGATCCTTATCTATTTCTAAAGGCAGCGCTTCAAACTGCGCAGCTATAGTAGTGGAACTATTTAAAGACAGGTTAAAGCCCTTAATACAAAATGACTGCTGTAGAACCACAGCTACAAAACCACTGATACAAAGCCTTCGCCATCCACCGCCAACTTTAACCAAAACTCTGTTAACCTATCGCAAAATCATTCATATAAAGAAGCCTTATGCAATTTATCCCTAGCTTCGAAAGTGGCGTACTCATCCAACGTTACAAACGCTTTCTAACCGACATTACCCTTGATAATGGTGAAGAGGTGACAATTCACTGCCCCAACACTGGCTCGATGAGAAACTGTTTATTTGTAGGTGAAAAGGTGTGGTTCTCCGTGTCTGACAATCCTAAGCGAAAATATAGCCGTACTTGGGAGCTAGCCGAAACACCTGAAGGCCATATGATTGGCATTAACACTGGCCGCGCTAATGCTCTCGCAGAAGAAGCGATTAACAACGGCGTTATCAGCGAACTGCAAGGTTATGGCTCACTACGCCGAGAAGTAAAATATGGTAGCGAGAATAGTCGTATCGATATTCTGCTCGAAGATGCTGATAAAGCTAACTGCTATATAGAAGTCAAAAGTTGTACTTTATTAGAAGAGGGGCAAGGTTACTTTCCAGATGCTGTCACTACACGTGGGCAAAAACACTTGCGAGAACTGATGGAAATGGTCCAGCAAGGTCAACGAGCCGTATTACTATTTGTTGTTCAGCATTCGGGTATAAATAGTGTGCAAGCTGCGGCGCATATTGACCCAGATTATGCCGCACTACTTAGCGAGGCTCATTTAAAAGGTGTAGAGATAATCGCCTATAAAGCCGACTCATCGCCTATAGAGACACGTTTGGTTAAATCCTGTCCAGTTAGGCTTTAATTCAAAATATAGGGTTGAAATTGTCCGTAATAGCGGACATAGTCAAAGAATAGACCCCGATTAACACAAATTATTTGCCTAGTATAAAGCTTTCTGGTATAGATAGCGGCCGTTATTAAATGACGCCCTACAACGCAAATGATTAACAGGAGATGCGTTATGCCTCAAGGCACTAGAAAACTTGGCGTGCTCGCTATCGCAGGTGTAGATCCTTACCAGGAAAAACCAGGTGAGGAGTACATGAACGAGGCTCAATTGGGTCACTTTAAGAAGATTCTTGAAGCATGGCGTAACCAATTGCGTGAAGAAGTCGATCGCACTCTTAATCACATGCAAGACGAAGCTGCGAATTTCCCAGACCCTGTCGACCGTGCAGCTCAGGAAGAAGAGTTCAGCTTAGAATTACGTGCTCGAGATAGAGAGCGTAAGCTTATTAAGAAGATCGAAAAGACAATGCAAAAGATTGAAGAAGATGATTTTGGCTTCTGTGAATCTTGCGGTATCGAAATCGGTATTCGTCGATTAGAAGCTCGTCCAACAGCCGATCAGTGTATCGACTGTAAAACGCTTGCTGAAATCAAAGAAAAGCAAATGGCAGGTTAATTTCTGTCTGAAGTGCGGAGCTTAGGCTCCGCTCTTTCGTTTTATTATCAGCACATGATTAATACGACTCCCTATATAGGCCGTTTTGCGCCGTCCCCATCTGGTCCTCTTCATTTTGGTTCATTAATCGCTGCCCTCGGCAGTTTTTTGCGTGCCCGCTCGCAAGGCGGAAAATGGCTGGTTCGTATCGAAGATATCGACCCACCACGTGAAATCTTAGGCGCAAGCAGTGCTATTTTGAAAACCCTTGAAGCCTATGGCTTAGAGTGGGATGACAGCGTGCTCTATCAGAGTCAACGCCTTGATGCATACCAAGCTAAAATTGAGCAGTTACTTGCTGATAATCAAGCTTATTATTGTCAATGCACACGCAAACAGATCCAAAGCATGGGCGGTAGTTACGACAGCCGATGTGGCACGTTATTACAGCCTCTGACACAAGGCGCGATTCGAGTACGTAATCCGTACGCAATCGAGCATTTTGTCGACCAGCATATGGGGCGAGTGTCAGTTGATAAAGGCTTTGCTAGTGAAGACTTTATTATCAAGCGTAGCGATGGATTATATGCTTATCAGCTCGCAGTCGTGCTCGATGATATTCATCAGCAAATTACTGAGGTGGTAAGAGGATGTGATCTGCTGGAGCCGACTTGTCGTCAAGAAAGCTTATATCAGATCCTAAAAGCACCGGTGCCCAAATGGCTACACTTGCCGTTAGCCTGTGCAGAAAAAGGCAGAAAACTGTCTAAGCAAAATCATGCTGCTGCGATCGATAATTTACACCCGCAAGCCAGTATTAACGCGGCCTTAGCTTTTCTAGGCCAACGTCCGGTGACTATGGAGTCTCACGTAAGTAAGATGATTGAACAGGCCGTGAGTCAGTTTGATTTGGCCAAGGTGCCAAAACAATCGGAAATACTGCTTGATACGTGAGATCAATCGTATACTCATTAAGCTTTAATTGAGTTATCATAGCGCACTTGTTTTTACCCAAATTAAGATCCAAATCAGAGGTGTCCCATTTTTCGCCGTATTAGCCAATTCTGTAAACAGCTATTTGAAGATAGTCCAAAAGCTGAAGAACACACACAGACAGGTCTTAGTTTAGAGGTCGTGTCTAGAAATGCGCACGCTATTTCTCGCAAACAGATCAGTGACAATGCGATCAAAGTACTCTATAGACTGCACAAGTCAGGCTTTAAAGCTTACTTGGTAGGCGGTGGTGTACGCGATATTTTATTGGGCTTGCAACCAAAAGACTTCGACGTTGTTACCAATGCCACCCCTGAAGAAATTAAACGCTTATTCCGTAACTGCCGACTAGTTGGCCGTCGCTTCCGTCTCGCGCATATCGTTTTTGGACGCGATGTCATTGAAGTTGCGACCTTACGTGGCCATCACGTTGATAGCGGTGAAAAAATCTCAAAGACTAATGAGTCGGGTCGTCTATTACGCGACAATGTCTATGGCAGTATTGATGAAGATGCCGAGCGTCGTGATTTTACCGTCAACGCCCTGTATTACGATATCAGCGATTTCTCTATTCACAGCTACGGCGGTGGATTACAAGATTTAGAGTCTCGTACTATTCGCTTAATTGGCGATCCTGAGACGCGCTATCGTGAAGACCCTGTGCGTATGCTACGTGCAGTGCGTTTCGCCACTAAACTGGATATGACTATTGAAGCGAAAGCCGCAGAACCGATTAAAGGTTTAGCGGGTTTGCTTAAAGATATTCCAGCTGCCCGCATGTATGAAGAAGTACTGAAGATGTTTTTCGCCGGAAAAGCGCTGCAAAACTTTAATATGATGCGTGAATTTGGCCTTTTCGAACCGTTATTCCCATTAGTAGAAACACTGCTAAAAGAATATCCAAACGGTGAAACCGCTAAGTTAATGCAAGAGATGATGCAAAGTACTGATGAGCGGGTCGCCCAGGATAAACCGGTTACCCCAGCATTTTTCTATGCAGCACTGCTTTGGTATCCATTGAGCCAGCGTGCCGATGATATTGCAGTAGAAAGTGGCCTATCAACCTATGATGCATACACTGCAGCTATGGGTGATATTATGGAGCAGCAATGCCGCTCGATTAGTATTCCGCGCCGCTTTAGCACTGTAACCAAAGACATTTGGCAGTTACAACTTAGATTCGAGCGTAACAAGGGCACCAAAGCTTATCGATTTATGGAGCACCCTAAGTTTAGGGCCGCTTACGATCTACTCTTGCTACGTGGCAATGCTGAAGGCGGCCTTACCGCTAAAAATGCTGCTTGGTGGAAGAGCTTTGTCGAAGGCAATGAAGATCAGCGCAATGTGATTGCTCGCTCAGCCAATAAAGGCGGCCGTAACCGTAATTCTAATCAACGCCGACGCCGCAAGCCTGGTACAAAACCGGCGCCAAATTCTGCAGAATAATGGCTCAAGTATATATTGCATTAGGCGCAAACTTAGCCGATCCGATTAGCCAGCTCAATAGTGCTTGTGAAGCATTATTGAGTTTGGCAAGTCCGGGCTCTCTTGTCATTTCTCCCTACTATCGCTCAGCCCCTATGGGAGATGTCGAGCAGCCTGATTACGTTAATGCTGTTGCTGGATTTCACACCCGCTTGCCTCCTATTGAACTCCTCGATGCATTGCAACATATTGAAAACCAGCAAGGCCGTTTACGCGCACTTCGCTGGGGACCAAGAACACTCGACCTCGACTTGTTACTCTATGACGATCAACACATCGATATTCCTCGCCTAGTGGTGCCCCACTATGGCATGCGTGAACGCAGCTTTGTACTGGTACCTCTGAGCGATATCGCCCCAGAGCTCATCTTGCCAGATAATACGCCGCTATCGAGTCTTATCAATAAGTCATTAAAAGCAGAGTTAGTATTGGCACAAGCGTCAACTGTGAAATAACAGACATTCAGTCAATGTTGATTTCTGCTAGTATGGCGAGCATCTGTTTAAATAAATATTCGACACCGAGATCATTGAAGTTGAGCCTTTATTGGCATATAACAACCTCACAAATTGGGTTTTAAAATTACCATTATGTCCAAAATTACAAGTTCTACACTGCGTACCTTTAAGCAAGAAGGTAAGAAATTCACTGCATTAACGGCCTATGATGCCAGCTTTGCTAGCGCGTTCGATAGTGAAGGTATTGACGTGTTATTAGTCGGTGATTCAATGGGAATGGTACTACAAGGACATAGCGACACCCTGCCAGTAACGGTTGACGATATTGCCTACCATACTCGTTGTGTACGTCGTGGTATTGAGCGTTCACTGCTGATCGCTGATATGCCATTTATGAGCTATGCCACGCCTGAACAAACCATGATTAATGCCACAACGCTGATGCAAGCTGGCGCTAGCATGGTTAAGGTTGAGGGCGGTAAGTGGCTGCTAGAAAGTGTCGCGATGCTGACTGAGCGCGGCATTCCAGTCTGTGCTCATTTAGGACTAACGCCGCAATCAGTTCATGTTTTTGGTGGCTTCAAAGTACAGGGTCGTGACGCCGATAATGCCCAGCGTATTCTTGATGAGGCTAAAGCCTTAGAATCCGCAGGCGCACAGTTGTTGGTTGTAGAATGTATTCCAGCACCGTTAGCAAAAGCGATTACTCAAGCACTTACTATTCCGGTGATTGGTATTGGTGCAGGTAAAGACACCGATGGCCAGATCTTAGTTATGCACGATGTACTTGGGATCTCTAGCGGCTATATTCCCCGTTTTTCTAAAAACTACCTCAAGCAGACCGGTGAGATCCGCGCAGCTGTTCGTGCTTATATTGACGAAGTGGCTCAAGGCGCTTTTCCTGGCGAAGAGCATACCTTTAACTAATTATCTGCTCCTAGTCCATCCACTGGGAGCGCATTTTCAAATTGAGTGTTAGAGCAGTAAAACCATGATCACGACTCAATCTATTTCAGATATCCGTGCGCAAATCAAAGCATGGCGTCAAAAAGGTGAAACCGTTGCATTTGTCCCCACTATGGGTAACTTGCACTTAGGCCATATCACCTTAGTCAAAGAAGCTAAAACCCGTGCCGACCATGTCGTTGCCTCTATCTTTGTCAATCCGATGCAATTTGGTCAAAACGAAGATTTAGATGCCTACCCAAGAACCTTGGCCAACGACCAAGCCGCATTGACGGCAGCGGGAGCCGAACTGCTGTTCACCCCAACGCCAGCCATCATCTATCCAAAAGGAGTGGATGCACAAACCTATGTTGAAGTACCGAGTATTTCAGAGCAGCTTTGTGGCGCTAGCCGCCCTGGTCACTTTAGAGGTGTGGCAACTATCGTCTGCAAGCTATTTAACATAGTACAGCCCGATATTGCGGTATTCGGACAAAAAGACTTTCAGCAGTTATTAGTGATCCGCACTATGGTTGAAGACCTCTCTATGCCGATTGAGGTTGTCGGCGTTGATACCATACGTGAAGCTTCTGGCCTTGCCATGAGCTCGCGCAACGGTTACCTAAGCGAGGAGCAAAAAGCTCAGGCATCACAGATTAAGCGCAGCTTAGACAAGATGGCCACGGCGCTCACTGCTGGCTTAGCAATTAAAGATGTTATAGCACAGGCGCAAGCCGAGTTAACCGAGGTAGGCTTTAAAAACGATTACCTTGATGTACGAAATGCCAATACTTTTGCTAGCGCGACTGCGGATGATAGCGAATTGGTCATTCTGGTTGCTGCCTATATGGGCTCGACACGATTGATTGACAATCTCGTCGTCAATTTGGCGAACTAACATTTATCTATCTGTGCTTGCAGTACTTGCGTTCAGTGCTTAAGTTCCAGTACTTGCGTTTAAGTGCTAGATTTAAGTGCTAATTTAAGTATCGGCCCATAAGCATTTTGATGCTGTGCAATTTAACGGTTCACAACTTAGTTTTGAGCCGTTTTTTATTGCACAAACATCAGCAGAGCTTGCCAAAAATGGCCATTCTCCACAGTTACAGCACCAATCACTAGATTAAAGAACCATCAAGCAATAGCTCCAAAAATCATCAAGTTAATAACTCATCCCTGCCTGCTATATAGGAGTTATCGATACTTTTAAAGTGCAATTTTTTAGTGTCAAAAAACTGGTGTTTTCAGTCAACTTAAGCCATAGTACGCACGTTGTTAATTTTTAAGTACTATTGTTAATCAAAAACAACCTGCACGCTAAATCAACATAGATTTACTGATATCGACTAAGTACTGTTATCGACGGTCAATAAGGATAGTTAGCCGGATGGCGAGAGTAATTTTCACTTTAATTTGCCTGATTCTTACTGCTTCTGCACAGGCCAATAGTATTTTTAAGTGCATAAAAAACGACAAAATCGTTTTTAGTCAGCAGTCGTGTCCAAAAGAATTCCGTCAGCATAAAATCGAGTATCAGCTAGGGATCACCACTGAAACCGATTCAGATAAACGCACCAAAGTGCAAGATCCGCTACAAGCCTTACTTAACAAAAAAACCATCTCTAAAAAACGCTTACTTCAACTACTTGATAGCGAAGTGTATCGCCTACGCCAAGAAAACAGCTATTACGAAATACTCAGAGCCAGCGAATTGCAAAAACTTGAACGTGACCGTTATTGGCAGAAGAAACCACTTAATGATCCTGAATATGTAGCATCACTCAAAGAGATGAATCTACACTTCGACCAACTCGTGCAAGTTAACGCTGATGCCATTACCCTGCTTAGTGATAGAAAATCATTGATAGAACAAGAAACCACTGCAGCAAACTAAGCAGTGATTGCTATCATCTCTTACCTACATATTTAAACAACATCTTTTAATGGCCGCCCGAGTCGACGACAAGGAGACTTTTCAAATGGATATCCAATCCCTTAATTGGCCTATTTTGTTAAAACAAAAGCAGCAAGACGAGCTTTTCTACCTTGACTCTATAGATGACTATGCAGAGCAGACAAGCATGCTCGCTGAGCTTCACAACGCCATCTTTATCGATAGTGATGGCAAAAGCTATCAGCTAGATAAGAGTCATCACACGCCATGTTTGCATTTGTGTTCACCTCAAATCGATTTTGAGACCCTGCTCCAATGGACACGTCTGCATGCTAGCCAAGCAGGACACTGCTGCACCAGTAAACTCAGTGCTAAGGATATAAGGTCATTGTTTGAGATTATCGCGTTTATCGAGCATCAATAAGCCAATACAAAGATCAATACTAATACCAACAGAAACAAAAACGCCAACAGCAAAACTGTTGGCGTTTTTTCAATCAGCATCTCAATTGCTATTATACCAATTGAGATGCTGTAAGCGCTCAGCGCTGATCAACTTCTAAGGCCAATGCCGCGAGAGATCAAGTAGTAAGCCACACTCCACAAACCAACACAGAACCCCACCATCACAGCTACAGATAAGGGGATGCTCATATCTGCGTATCCCAAGAAGCCATAGCGAAATACGTTGATCATGTACACAACAGGATTAAGTGCCGACACGCCTTGCCAGAAATCTGGTAGCAGTGACAACGAGTAAAACACGCCGCCTAAGTAGGTCAAAGGCGTTAAAACGAAGGTGGGTACAATACTGATATCATCGTAACTCTTCGCAAAGACCGCATTGATTAAGCCGCCCAAGGAAAACAGTATCGACGTCAGCAACACAGTCACGACCACTAAACCTGCATGATGAATGGTGATATCCACAAAGAACATCGCCACCATGGTGACAATAGCGCCCACGCATAAGCCACGGGCAACACCGCCGCCGACATAACCGGCGATAATCACATAATGAGGCACTGGCGCAACAATTAACTCTTCCAGGTTTCGCTGAAACTTAGCGCTGAAAAATGATGAGGCCACATTAGAATATGAACTGGTGATCACCGCCATCATGATAAGGCCTGGCGCGATAAACTCCATATAGGACACCCCGCCCATATCACCGATCCGCTTACCGACAAGATTACCGAAAATTAAGAAATACAGCGTCATAGAAATAGCTGGCGGTACTAGCGTTTGTACCCAAATACGGGTGAAGCGGTTAATCTCTTTGGTTAAAATACTTTTAAAAGCCGTGAAATACAGCGCATTCATATTCATTTCACATCTCCGCTATTTTTACCCTTTTCAACTAACTCAACAAACAGCTCTTCTAGACGGTTCGCCTTGTTACGCATCGATAATACCTGAATACCTAACTCGCTGAGTTGCACAAATACGCTATTTAAGCCCTGCTCTTTAGCCACATCAACTTCCAATGTATGGCTATCGCTAAGACGGCATTCGACGCCGACAAGCTGAGGCTCTATGCTCAAATCGTCTCTTAAATCGAGAATGAAGGTTTCCATATTTAGGCGACTAAGCAGCGACTTCATGCTAGTGCATTCCACCAGCACACCTTTGTCGATAATGCCGATATTACGACATAGCATTTCTGCTTCTTCTAAATAATGCGTAGTAAGAATGATCGTCACGCCCTGGGCGTTGAGCTCAGTTAGGAAGGTCCACATTGAGCGGCGTAACTCAATATCCACCCCTGCGGTTGGCTCATCGAGGATAAGCAGCTTAGGCTCATGCATCAATGCGCGAGCTATCATTAAGCGTCGCTTCATACCGCCTGAAAGCTCACGGGCAGCGCTATTGCGCTTTTCCCACAAATCGAGCTGACTTAGATATTTTTCGGCTCTAGCCAGTGCTACATCGCGTTTTACGCCGTAATAGCCAGCCTGGTTAACCACGATTTGCAGTACTGTCTCAAATTGATTGAAATTGAACTCTTGCGGCACTAATCCAATACACAGCTTAGCCAGTTCTAACTCTTTATCGATGTCGTGCTCGAACACAGAGACTTTACCCGCGCTCTTTTGTACCAGTGAGCTAATCACGCCTATCGTGGTCGATTTTCCTGCGCCATTGGGTCCTAAAAGTGCAAAAAAATCACCTTTATTTACCGTTAAGCTGATCCCTTTAACCGCTTCTACTCCGCCTTTGTAGGTTTTTTTAAGAGAGTCGATAACGAGGGCGGCTTCTGAATTTGCCATGGTTATTTCAATCCATTTGAAAGATATATAAAAACTCCCGCGATTGCGGGAGTCGATAAGGTAATTACGTCTCAAAATGAGCACTCAAATCAGTATGCAATCACAGCCTAATTCCAATGCCTATTTTGTTACGTAATTGATACCTAGTTAGTCCTCTAACGGGACAACTTTAGCGATGTAAGGCAGGTTACGGTACTGCTCTGCATAGTCGATACCATAACCAACGATAAACTCGTCAGGGATAGTAAATCCAATGAAATCAACTGGTACATCTACTTCGCGGCGTTCAGGCTTATCAAGCAACGTACAAAGGGCTAGGCTCTTTGGCTCACGTAGCATCAGCATTTCGCGCACCTTGTTCAAGGTATTGCCTGAATCAATGAGATCTTCAACGATCAGTACATCACGCCCCTGAATTTCAGACTGTACGTCTTTAAGGATTTTTACGTCGCGGCTGCTACTCATCTCATTACCGTAGCTTGATACCGACATAAAATCGATTTCAACATGACCTTTAATACGTCTGCAAAGATCTGCCATAAAAACAACAGAACCTTTCAACAAACCTACCATCAATAGACGGTCGCTATCAGCATAATGAGCATTGATCTGCTCAGCCAAAATATCCAATTTTTGATTGATCTCTTCAGCAGTGATCATCACTTCAGTGGTGTGTTTCATAAAACTCTCAGTAGTCGATGTCGCTAACGTTATGTTTGTCATAACCCCAACGATTCGTTAGTGCATGGTTAACGCCCAAATGGTCAAGAATTCGGGCGACCATGAAGTCTACCAGATCTTCAACCGATTTGGGATTATGATAAAAGCCTGGCGCCGCGGGCATAATGGTCACACCGAGCTTTGAAAGTGACAACATATGTTCTAAGTGTATGGCACTAAACGGAGTTTCTCGCGGAACAACGATTAATTGACCACGCTCTTTAATTACTACATCGGCAGCTCTTTCAAGCAAATTATTACTCATACCTGTGGCAACGGCCGCTAACGTACCTGTGCTACAAGGGCAGATAACCATCTGCTTAGGTGCGGCAGAACCCGATGCAGGCGGCGAAAACCACTCCTCTTTGCCAAGTACAATCAGCTCACCGCCGACGTCACCAAACTGCGCCAGTAGCTGCATCTTGGCTTTATCGCCATTAGCGCTCAGCTGCAAGCCTTGCTCTGTAGCCAATACTACCCTAGCGGCAGAAGAGATCATCAAGAACACCTGATAATCACTTTTCAATAAGATCTCGAGCAGTCTCAGTCCGTAAGGTGCACCAGATGCACCGGTCCACGCCAGGCTGATCGACTTTTCTGCTTTACGGTATGTTGAAGTCATGACTCATTATTTACCTGTTTGCTGCGAAGCTTAGTAAGCAGCTTTTGATGTAAGCCACCGAAACCACCATTACTCATTACAATAATAGTATCAGTGCTAGTCGCTTGTGCTGCGACCTTATCAACAATCTCATCAATATCGAATAAGATCTCGACCGGAATTGAAGCAGAGCGCATTGCAGAACTCACATCCCAGTCGATATTGCCAGCTTGATACAGATAAGCATTACTCGCTAACGCTAATGAGTTAGCCAAGGTATCTTTATGTACGCCGCTTTTCATGGTGTTCGAGCGCGGCTCTAAAATTACTGTGACTTTAGCGTCGCCTACACGCGCACGCATGCCATTAAGTGAAGTCGTAATCGCTGTTGGGTGATGGGCAAAGTCATCATAGACTTCAATCCCATTAACCGTATCAAGCAGCTCCATACGACGCTTAGGCGGTGCAAACTGAGTTAATGCAGCAATGGCAGCCTCAGGTTTAACGCCCACATGTCTTGCTGCTGCCATCGCCATAACGGCATTCTCAATATTGTGCTGGCCGATTAATTGCCAATCGAGCACACCTTGTGATTCACCATCGAAGAAGACTTCAAACTTATGACCATCTTCGGTCAAATTTACCGCATACCAACCCTGTGAGCTTTGTGCAAGATGATAAGTCTCTTGCTCGCTCCAGCAGCCCATATCTATCACTTGTTGCACGCTCGCCGCATCGGCAGGCCATATAACTTTGCCTTCGCCCGGCACGGTGCGTATTACGTGATTAAACTGACGCTGGATCGCTTTTAAATCATCAAAAATATCAGCGTGATCAAACTCTAAGTTGTTAATCACTAAGGTGCGAGGCTGATAATGTACAAACTTAGAACGCTTATCGAAAAACGCGCTGTCGTATTCATCAGCTTCTACCACAAAGAAAGGTGAACCACCAAGACGGGCTGACACCCCAAAGTTTTGCGGTACGCCGCCAATCAAGAACCCAGGCTCATAGCCACAATCTTCCAAAATCCATGCGAGCATGCTTGAGGTTGAGGTTTTACCGTGAGTGCCTGATACCGCTAGCACCCAGCGCTGAGGCAAAATATGCTCAGCTAAAAACTGTGGACCTGAGGTGTACTTAAGGCCACGATTTAATACCGCTTCAACACAAGGGTTACCTCGGCTCATCGCATTACCAATCACCACCAAATCAGGCGCGTCATCTTCACTGCTACCGAGCTGAGATGGATCGAAGCCTTGGATAAGCTCAATGCCTTGCTCTTCAAGTTGCGTGCTCATTGGCGGATAAACATTGGCATCACTGCCGGTGACTTTGTGCCCTTCTGCTCTAGCCAATAACGCTAGACCGCCCATGAAAGTGCCACAAATCCCTAAAATATGTACGTGCATACCAGTCACTCTGATGAATGAAAAATCTGCCTCATTCTACCCAATTGCGTGCCAGTTTGGCAGTTAACTCGCGTTTAAATCTGTTGAGTCACACTCGGCCTTAGCGCGGCATAGCTCATTTAAACTATTTACACCAGATTAGTGCCGTGATTTCTCGCCACTATTTCTCGCCACAGGGGGCATGTGTAACTTCACAGTTTTTGCCAAAACTTCGACAAATGATTGCGCCCTATCACCTTGCTGTCATCGCGCTATTTAAGCATTCGGTAACATACGGTATAACTCCATCTTAACAGCGAGCTTCAATGGCACGCTTTATCATTATCGCTCAGTCAATACGCCTGTTTGCGCAAAAATCCTAAAGGAACCCCGCTATGTTTTTCATACATATGCTCTTGTTGTTAACTGTAATTTTTGTGGGGATCCGCCACGGTGGTGTGGCCTTTGGTTTACTCGGTGGTTTAGGTGTTTCGGTATTAGCGTTTGCATTTGGCATTGCGCCAGGCTCGCCCCCTATCAATGTAATGTTGATTATTCTCGCTGTCGTTGCCGCATCAGCGACACTTGAGGCCACAGGAGGCCTCAAACTATTGGTTCGCTACGCCGAAAAGCTACTGCGCAAACACCCAAACCAAATCGTCTTTCTTGGCCCTCTTTGCACTTATTCATTGACTGTATTGGTGGGTACGGGTCACTCGGTTTACCCGCTATTGCCGGTTATCTATGATATCGCCTATAAAAAAGGCATTCGCCCAGAGCGCCCGCTAGCAATAGCCACTGTAGCCTCGCAGATGGGGATCACTGCTAGCCCAATTGCAGCAGCGGCAGCGGTCGTTATTGCCACCTCGATGGAAAACAATCTCGATATCAGCTTGGTTGACGTACTCGTCGTCACGATTCCGTCGACCTTAATAGGTGTGTTAGTCGCATCAGCCTGGAGCCTTAAGCGCGGTAAAGATCTGGATAAAGACCCAGAGTTTCAAGCGCGCCTTCAAGATGAAGAATTTAGAAATAGCCTAGTTGATAGCGAAGTTGAAACTGACGATGTAGCTAAATCAGACAGCACCGCGAAGAAAGGGTTAAGTATTTTTCTACTGGGTATATTGTCGGTTATTGCCCTAGCCATATTCAGCGAACAACTGCTGCCTGAAGGGGTCAAGATGTCGGTAGCAATTCAGTTTATGATGCTATCGGTTGGTGCGGTGATATTACTGGCGACTAAAATTGATCCGAAGAAAATCGTACACAGCAATGTGTTTATCGCGGGTATGACAGCGGTGATCATTATCTTCGGTATTGCTTGGCTAAGTGACACCATTATTGGTCATCACAAAGCGTATTTGATTGAATCAGTTAGCGATATTGTTCATGCCCATCCCTGGTCATTTGCCATAGCAATGTTTACCGCTTCGGTATTTCTTAAAAGCCAAGCAGCAACGCTGACCATCATGCTACCGCTTGGATTCTCATTAGGTATTCCCGCACCTGTTCTTATCGGTGTCCTGCCAGCTTGTTACGCATACTTTTTCTTCCCGTTCTACCCAAGTGACTTAGCCGCCATCAGCTTTGATAGAACTGGCAGCACCCATATTGGTAAGTACATAGTGAATCACAGCTTTATCATGCCAGGCTTTATCGGTGTGGTAACGGCAACGGTTATAGGCTACTTTATCTCTATGATGGTCAATTAGTTTTAAACTAAAATAAAGCTGATTTAGCAAACATATCGTTAAGTTCTAAGGCGTCATATTTTGTATATACGACGCCTTTTTATTATCTCGATTTCATGCAGAGAGCACTATTTCATGCAGATAACCCTATGAGCCGCCAATTTTCAGCCGATGACAGCCTTTTACTTGCCGATATTATTCAACTAAGGCGCGATGTAAGAGGTAATCGCTTTCTAGCTACCGATATTGATAATGACACCATGGATAAGCTACTCAACGCCGCCTTAAATGCCCCGTCAGTAGGCTACTCTCAACCTTGGCAATTTGTAGTCATCCGCTCTGATAACGTTAAACAACAAGTACATCAATCATTTGTTAAAGAAAATGCCGCTGGCGCTAAGCAGTTTAGCTCTACTAAACAGCAGCAATATCAGAACTTAAAGCTTGAGGGGATCATGGAAGCCCCGGTCAATTTAGCCGTTTTTTATCAACCAGTTTCAAAGCCCGTGCTGGGACAGACCAGCATGCCTGATATGGGGCGATTTAGCGTAGTTTGTGCGATTCAAAACCTCTGGTTAATGGCTCGCTCACTCAATATTGGTGTAGGTTGGGTCAGCATCGTCGATCCAGAAGCCATTAAAACAATACTCAATGCCCCCAGCAATAGTGAGCTTATTGGCTATCTATGTATTGGCTATGTTGAAGATTTTCTCTCTGAACCTGAGTTAAAAACTGCTGGTTGGGAAAAACAAAAAAACAAGAGCCAGGTGATATTTACCGAGAGCTTTAACTAATACCAAGCGGCATAAAACTATCGAGATAAACTAAAGAACCGCTCTGCTAGAAAAACCACATTAAAAAAAACTAATTAAAAAATAATTAAAAAAATAGTTAAAAAAATAAAACCCTTTTTAAAAATGACTACGTTTATACATAACAAGATAAACAAACCTTGATAAATCTCATCCGTTTTTACTTTTGGAGTCATTATGAAATCATCAATTATCGCAGCACTCATCTCAGGCCTTATTGCTTCAACTAGCATGATAAGTACCGCTCATGCAGCCGACGGCCTAGATTTTCCTAGCCTCAACACTGTAGGCACAAGCCAGCTCACCGTAAAAGCGGATATGGCAGAAGTTAATGTTGAAGTGGTGATTAAGGCAAAGACCGCACTGGAAGCCAAAACAGAATCAGATAAAGCCGTGGCTCGCTTTTTACAACGCCTAGAAAAAGCTGGCGTTAATAAAGAGCGAGTGCAAAGCGCCAATATCAGCCTACAACCGCAATACCGCTATGAGAAAGATAAGCCTAATCAGCTTACCGGTTATAGCGCTAGCCGCCGCATCAAGGTCACAGTGATGGATTTAGCTAAGCTTAATAGCATCCTTGATTCAGCCCTTGAGCAAGGGATAAACCGCATCAATAACATCGCGCTAAAGTCGAGTAAAGAAACGCAATATGTTGAACAAGCAAGAATGGCCGCGATAAAAGATGCCCAACAGAAAGCGAAGATGCTGGCTGAAGGGTTTGGGGAAAAACTCGATGGTGTTTGGCAGATTAGTTACTTTGAGCAGCGCCCTATTCAACCGGTAATGTTACGTATGAACTCTGAAGCAGCAAGCTTCGATGCAGCTCAAACTTACCAGCAAGGGCAGGTCGTGATCCAAGATAGAGTCGAAGTGACCTATCGCTTAAAATAGCCTTATTAGGTTAAATGAAGTAGAAAAAAGGCTTACCCAGTTTCAATTTCAACAAGGTAAGCCTTTAATGTTATTGAAACTATACCCAAACGACTTGAACATGCTCATTTCAGAGGCCTTGCGCGAGTTCAATTCTAGGCGTATTAGCGTAGGAATGGTAACTCCCTTTTAAGCTAGTGCAACAACGAAGTGGGCTTGCGCAAAGCCTTCTTCGATGGGGTTTAATGCACTTTCTGCTGCGTTATTGATCTTGCTAAGGGAACAACCATTAACTGCAATCAACGCCTTGCTTAAAGCGCATTAAATTCCCACTGAACCCTGCATCTTCAGGTGGCTTGGGTATATATACTACAGAATAAAGCGTACGCCTATTGCAACACCATCATCTTCAGGTTTACCCATCAGCTTTTCTTGCTCTTTATTAGTACTGTCAAAGTTACTCAAATCTTTACGGCCTTCAAGATAGAAAATAACACTGTTTTGCCAAATATAGTGCCCGCCGGCAACGAGTGATTCACGCTCAAAAATATCACCGTTATAAGCGTCTTCATATTCGTCACCCGCCTTTAAGATGTTGTACGAGATAAATACCTTAAAGTCATCTTCAAATAGGTAGGAGAAAAGTGACTCTAGACCCGTTGCATCCGGGATAATCCGCCCAATATTATCGGTATCATGGTATTGCTGTTGATTGGCATTTAATGCCGCATAAAACCCGTCGTCGTCCCATGCTCCCCAGGTAACACCGCCACCATAAATATAATCAGTTTCGGTTAGTCGCGAACCATTAGACGATCTCGCTTTAAACTCACCAAAGTTGGCACCAGCAGTGAAGGTCAGCCTATCGGTTGCATCAAGAGTCAGGCCTGCACCGTAGGTATAGTTATACTCAACATGAGTGACTGTTGCAGGAGTCGTTACCATTGCCGCTACTTGGTCTACCGGTTCGATAACATCGAAGGAGTCATCTTTTAACTGTGCCTGCAACGCAAAACTAAACATACCAAAGCTGTTACGGTACTGCAGTGCTTTATCGGCACGGCCCGTACCATTAAAGGAGCCATCTCCTTGATAAGTGTATGTACCAGATGCATTACCATCCCATACAAAGCCATAGTTAGTATTATAAACAACGTCATACCATGCCCCCCACTGCTTACCAATAGCGAGGGAGCCAAGCTTGTCATGACTAACACCGACATAGCCTAAGCGATTGCTAAGAAAGTTATCAGTGGTGGTTTCAAAGAAACTTTCACTGCTATATGACAGGTTCGTATCACCAAAAGGGTTTACCCCCCACTCGAGCTTAGCGTAAGCCTTCCAGTCATCAGACATCTCACGTGTAAAACCAATATTGACTCTAGAGCTACCGTTTACTACTTGAGTCTGTCCTTGGGTATCGATAATACGTGCATCAAGGTAGCCGCCAATTCCTATGGAGTTTTTATCATCTTTATAAATTTCAACAGCGAAAGCCGATGGCGTTAAAGCCAATGTGGCAAGGGGTAATATTGCTAGCGCTTTTTTCATGGGATCTCCAACCTTGGTTATCTATTCATCAATCCGTTTAGCGAACATCCTAACTGAAATAGTCTCGCGCTCTAGCACGAATAAAATTCAGCTCTCGCTAAATAAAAAACATAGCAAACAAATGACTTAATACAAGTTTTGGCAGACTTAATCACTTGAAAACAGTGAAATAGGCTTATACTCATTCAGTCACGGGGAAACATGTGGAATATGATAGGGGAATAGTGGTTTCGAACTTAAGCGTAACTCTGGATAAAGTACACCGCATTCTTGCCTGAAAATTTGGCCTTATAGAGTCCCTTGTCCGCCTGATTAACTAGCTCTGTTAAACACCTTTGCTGCCCAGTTAACGCCGTAACACCAATACTCACGGTCAACTCAATAGTCACATCGTCAAATGTATACGCTTGAGCGGCAATCCCCTCACGCAAACGGTCGGAGATCTGCATCGCCTCCTCTTGACTTGTCTCTGGCAAGACAATTAAAAACTCTTCACCACCAATTCGGCCAATTAAGTCTCTCTCTCTTAGCCAACGAGCACCACGTTTCGCCACCGCTTGAATGGCGAGATCACCAACATAATGGCCGTATTGATCATTAATGGATTTGAAGTTGTCGATATCGAAAATGATCACCGCTAAACGTCGCTGCTTCTTAAGCGCTTTATCGACCATACGCTGCCCAAGGCTAAAGGTATGCGCGCGATTAGCAATCCCCGTTAGAAAATCGGTTTGTGCACTAAGCTTAAAGGCTTTGCGTGATTGCCACAAAAACAAGATTGCGATCAGAAGGACTGTGGCCACTAAGAAGAAGATGCTTAACCTTAAGTCATAGATGCGCTCTTTATCGACCACCGCCGCTAAACTCAGCTCATTAATCGCTAGCTTGTTCGCTAGCAGTAGATTCTCGAATTCAGCGACTTTAGAGTTATGATCTAAGGCTAAATCAATCACTTCATTATCAATAATCTGATTATTAGTTTGCCGCTCTTGATCGATCACTTCTAGCAAGATGTTTACCGCAGTTAAGTAATGCTGCTCATCCAAGGCAATAATCGCATTAGCCTTTAGCGTCAAACTGGTCATATTTTTAGGGAAACTACGGTCTTGTTTAAAAATACGCGCCATCGCCGCTGCTCTTTCAACATCTCCGGTTCGCAAATAGGCTTCGGCTAAAAACAGGTAACCACTACTAATAAAGTACTGTTCTTGAGTGGTTTGTTGCAAAGATAACGCTTTTTCTAAGTGCTCAATCGCTGTGACATACTGGTGTGTTGCCAGTGCAACTCGACCTGCATTAAGCTGGGCAAAAAAACCAAAGTCGATAAACTCTGGCGCCGACTCCGTTAATTTAAATTGCTGCTCAATATTATGCTTTGCCTTGTCCCAGTCACCGAGCTTAACCGCTTCACTAATCATATTGTGCTGCATGTTAAACATATCTTGAATATCGTCTATCTCACTCCATGTTTGATAGGCTTTTTCAAAGTTGCTATAGCCACGTTTATGTAAACCGACCGTACGGTAAAGCGACCCTGTTGCGTTATAAATCATCGCCTTACGGTTATAATTAGTATTGGCTTCAGTTTCAATAAGCAGCATAGCTTCATCAAGCAAGGCAATGCCTTGATGAACATTGGTAACCTTGTTATAGCAAAAAGCATTTTGGGTCAGTGTTTTGGCTAGGAGCTCTTTATCGCTTTGTTGTCGGGCCAATACCAAGGCTTTTTTTCTGTCGACGCAATAAACCAGGGGATCGTTGCTCTTTAAGTAGAGAGCAAAAGAGCGCTCTAGGTAACTGTCGATCAAAACGTTAGATGCACCAAGCGGCTTTGCGATGGCTATAGCTTGATCGTAGCGGGCAATCGCTTGATCAAGTTGACGGTTTTTTTCATATTGCTGAGCATACAAAAAATGCAGTTGGGCTTGGTCTTGAATACTGGCGTGAGTAAAATTTAAATCGAAACTATCAAGAAGGGTCAGTCCATCGGCCGTAGAAGCGTCAGCAAGCTGTTGCTCTAAAGATTGTAATGATTGTGATACTTGCGCGCATATACCCGCTACAGAGGCCAAATAAGCCACTGTAAAAAGTATCATTGTCTTTAGCCATTTTGTTGCAACAAGCACTGCCAACCCTGGTTCTTTTACAAAAATCCTCAGCCAGCTTAACACAAACACCTATCCTGTATATAGGCTTGATTTAATAAGGACTTATCATTAGAAGCCCCCCTTTACATAGCCCATATTTTTTATGCTAAAACAGCAGAAAATCGCTTCATATTAATATCAATAAGCAGTGAAGATAACGGTAAATATCAATATTAAACACACAAAAGGCTAGCGACCTGCGCTAGCCTTTTGTACTGAATCGACACCAGCAAGAACATGACGGATTAACGCTTCACTACAGCTTGTTCTGTACATTAACTCGCTTTATCTAGTGCCTGCGCCACGTCGCTAATGATGTCATCAATATGTTCGATGCCCACTGAAATACGCACTAAATCCTCTGACACCCCAGCTTTGGCTAATTCTGTTGCATCCAATTGCCTATGAGTGGTTGAAGCAGGATGACAGGCTAAAGACTTCGCATCGCCAATATTAACCAATCGCAAAATCATCTGCAGTGCATCAATAAAGCGCCCCCCAGCCACTTTGCCATCATCGGCCTTTATTCCAAAACTGATGATCCCTGATGCCTTACCACCGGTAATTTTATGGCAGTTATCCTGAAACGGGCTATTTTCAAGCGCAGCATAGTTCACCCAGCTCACCTTGGGGTGCGACGCTAAATACTGAGCTAAGGCCAAAGCGTTGTCACAATGACGCTCCATTCTTAACGCCAAGGTTTCTAGCCCTTGTAACAGCAAGAAAGCGCTCTGAGGCGCTAATGCGGCGCCAGTATTACGCAGCGGCACAACGCGGCAACGGCCAATAAAGGCTGCCGGACCGAATGCCTGGGTATAAACCACACCATGGTAAGACGGGTCGGGCTCATTGAGTAGCGCAAAACGCTTAGGCTGCGCTGTCCAGTCAAACTTGCCACTATCGATAATTGCGCCGCCAATAGTGGTGCCATGGCCGCCGATGTATTTAGTCAAAGAATGGATAACGATATCTGCACCATGTTCAAATGGTTTACACAGCACGGGCGTGGCAACCGTGTTATCTACAATCAAGGGCACACCGTGCTTGTGAGCAATGGCAGCTAAACGCTGTAGGTCAACAATATTGCCCGCAGGATTGCCAATCGATTCGCAAAATAGCGCCTTGGTTTTATCATCAATCAATGCATCAAGCTGCTCGAAATCATCAAAGCCTGCCATACGTACTTCAACACCTTGACGCGGCAAAGTATGAGCAAACAAGTTGTAGGTGCCGCCATAAAGCTGGCTGGTGCTAACGATGTTGTCGCCCACTTCGGTGAGCGCTTGAATCGCATAGGTAATGGCCGCCATACCCGATGCAAGTGCGAGGGCACCGATGCCGCCTTCTATCGCCGCAAGGCGCTGTTCAAGCACATCTGTCGTTGGGTTCATGATGCGAGTGTAGATGTTGCCAGGCACTTTTAAGTCAAAGAGGTCTGCACCATGCTGGGTATCATCAAAGGTATAAGAGGTCGTTTGATAAATTGGAACCGCTGCAGCCTTGGTGGTCGCTTCCGATTTATATCCGTGGTGCAGAGCTAAAGATTCGAGTTTCATCGCGTCATGTCCTATTCCATTTGATTGAAATACGAACATAACAGTTAGCCATCTAGAAGTCTAAATAATTCTAAAGCCCGAACTTTAAAGCTAAAGTTTGAAAGCTAGAGTTTTAAAGCTAGAGTTTTAAAGCTTGGGCTTAAACTCAAAGTCGCCTGCATTGTAAACGCGACTCGATGGCCCAAGCTGCCCCAATGGTGCAGAGCTAATACAGCAATCTTAAATCTTATCGAGTATTTCCGGCTCAAACTGCTCAGGCGTAATGGTTAACCCTAACGCTGCTATCTTTTCATTTAGCTGCGCCTGATCTTGCTCTACTTTGGATATCGTCAGTGTGTTGTCATCGAGGGTGTAAACCTGCTTTAAGCTAGCAAAGTAAAAACTCAAGATGATAAACGCATTGGTGTCATCATTGTCTGCTGCTGCTTTTATCTTGGCTAATTTTCGATAAATTTGGTTATGTAACTGCTTTAAACGCCAAACGTAATACACTTCTTTGAAAAACGGCTTTTGCTTTTGACTATTGAGCACCGCACTGCAGGTGGCGAGTGCTAAAAGCACACCAATAAAGTTTAAATGAAAATTCCCGGTTGATTCACCACTCGCTGACACTGGAGCACCAAAAAAGTGGATCAGCAACGCGCCAAAAGCTAGCGCCAATATTGCCAAACTTGCCACGAACCCCATGATCACTAGGTTAGTGCTCTTACGGTAGCTTTGCTTATCCACTTCCATCAATTGCATATGGGTTCTCTTATTTAAAGTCGTTATTTAGCCGATGAATAATGCCATGGCCGCGATGAGTAAAGTATATTGCAAGTAGCGCTTAGCCGCTAAAACTAAATATTAAAATGCTAAATGAAAGCACGCTAGCAATATACCCAGCATCATATGGAGCAGTGTCTAATTGGTAACGAGCCTCGGCTACTTAAGCCACACCTAAATAACCCAACCGAGTTCACAAGTTTCATTAATTACTCGATTAGCGGTAAAAACATCTAGACGTCTAAATTGACAGACGTCTTTCAATCTCATATCCTCTCAACTATTGAGATGTACCATTCTATGATTTAGCTAACACTAATGACGAGTCTGTTCCAGCTAGGAGGGCGATGGGAACAATGGTTCAAAGACTGATTGAAGATAAGAGAGATAACATTGACGACTTCCAGTAATGCCCCACAAGCCCAAAACACCGCTGCGGCCACGGCCCCATCATTTTTAGCCCTTACGCCGCTATTTTTGTTTTTAGCGCTATTTATTGGTGCTGGCGTTTACTTTCAAAGCCAAGGCGTAGATTTTGCGTTTTATCAGCTACCCAGCGTAGTGGCAATTTTACCGGCCATTATCTTTGCCATTTTGATTTCAAAGCAAAAGCTTAATCAAACGATTGAAACCTTTATCGCAGGCATCGGTCACTCAAATATCATTGCCATGTGTATGATTTATTTGTTAGCAGGTGCCTTTGCCGCAGTCGCTAAAGCAACCGGTGGTGTTGATGCCACTGTCGCCTTAGGTCTGTCTCTAGTGCCATCTAACTTATTACTACCTGGCTTTTTCGTGATAGCGGCATTTATCGCAACAGCCATGGGTACCTCGATGGGCACCATCGCAGCAGTAGCCCCTATTGCACTCGGTGTCGCCAACGAAGCGCAAATTGACTTAGCCATTATGGCTGGCGCGGTGATCTCTGGCGCACTATTTGGCGACAACTTATCTATTATCTCTGACACCACGATTGCAGCCACTCGTACTCAGGGCTGTCATATGAAAGATAAATTTAAAGAAAACCTTATCTTCGCTATTCCGGCGTCTATCATCACTTTAGTGATATTTACTCTTGCCGGACAAGGTCAAGCTGAGGTTGCACCGCAAGATGTCGACTTCATCAAAGTCATCCCATATCTAACCATTTTGTTTTTAGCCGTTGCTGGTGTAAACGTATTTGTTGTACTCACAATCGGTATCTTACTCGCAGGTATTACTGGCATAACCACCATGGATTACGGCGTGATCCAGTTCGGCCAAGATATCTATGCAGGCTTTGGTAGCATGCAAGAGATCTTCATTTTGTCTATGTTAGTGGGCGGTTTAGCCGCACTAATGCAGCAGCAAGGTGGCTTAGCTTTTGTTAGCCAACAAATTGAAAAGCTGATCGGTCGTTTCTCTAAAGCTAAGGGCGAAGCATCATGCCGCGCATCAGAGCTGGGGATAGCTGCTATCGTGGCAACCACTAACACTTGTGTGGCTAATAACACGGTATCGATTGTAGTTACAGGCGATATTGCTAAAGATCTCGCGCAGAAGCATGGCGTAACACCAAAGCGCGCCGCCAGTATTCTCGATATATTTTCATGTATCATTCAAGGGCTTATCCCATACGGTGCACAGGCGCTATTAGTGGCTTCAACCTTTAGCCTATCTCCGCTAGATGTTGTCACTCACGCCTGGTACTGCATGATCTTAGCTGTGGTCGCAATTGCGATAGTCATCTTGCGTAAACGTCATTAATCAGGCAGTTTAAAGATAGGGTCAGGAAGACCCTATTCTATTAATCAAGGAGTACATGTAGATGTGCTCCTTTTTTATTGTTCGAAAATAACAATAAGCCGGGATCACATGGACGATAAATTACAAGAACAATCAATGCAGTACGACCTTCACCGCCTAGTGGTAGTGATGATTTTTATTGGCGCATCAATTGCGGCAGCAGGCGTCTCTTTATCCGTCTGGTTTGAATATCAAAATATCGGCTTCGATGTATTAAACCGCCGCGCAGACTTTCTCGGTGATTACACCGCCACCCGTTACGCCTTTATTTACAATATGTCCTTAATGATCGCTGGACTGTGCATTTTACTGTCGATGCTAGGGTTATACTTACTTCGCCTTGGTTACTTTAGTCACTATTTGTCGCTTATTGGGGCCGTCGTGGGCTTTGCCATTATTTTAATGGGCGTATTTCCGATTAATTATCTTGAGCTACATAGATTAGTATCCACTTGCTATCTGCTTGGCACCGTGTTGATGTTTTTCCTCTGTATTAGCGATAAATTTAACCGCCATTCTATTTGTAGCTGGCCAGTGTTTTTTTTCAGCGTACTGGGATTTATCGCCGCATCAGCGCTAGTGTTTCAGCTTAACTGGCGCACGTTAGACTTTGATCCCTGTATCAATCACAATATCAAACTGCATTTTTGTTGGCCCGCCATTACCATGTGGTGCCTGATCAATATCGTCATGCTTTGGTGCCTTGCATTCGCGTGGAGCATACGTAAAATTGCAATTAATAATTACCTCGAACTGTCACAGCGTTACCTAGCTGGAGAGCATTAAGCCCATCCATGAGACTTGCAAAATACCTTGCCTTAACCGGCTGTTGTTCCCGCCGCGCCGCGACCCGCTTGATAAGAGACGGACAAGTTCGTATTAACGACCGCCTTGCTAACCATGTTGATAGTGTCACGATTATTGATACTGCAGATGGCCAGCAATGTTTAGAGCAGATTTATGTAAACCAAGAGCTTGTTCGCGCCGTTGAAGCTAAAGCGTATTGGTTATTTAATAAAGCCGTTGGCACCGACAGTCGCCTACTGCCAGACCTGCCCAACAGCCTATTGCATCTGTTGCCTGCGTCACCCCGCCTCTACCCTATCGGCCGTCTCGATAAAGACAGCCGCGGCCTACTGATATTAACCAACGATGGCGAGCTCACTCACCAGTTAATGCACCCCGATTTCGGTCATGCTAAGACTTACCATGTGCAAGTTGACCGCGATTTTGATGATGCTTTTCTTGCAAGCATGGCCGCTGGGGTGAGTTATAAAGATGTCACCACTTTGCCGTGTGTGATGCGTCGTTTGGACTCTGATAAGTACCAGATTACTTTAACTCAGGGGTTAAACCGTCAAATTCGGCGTATGTCTCAGGCGTTGGGGTTTAAGGTTATCGACCTTACACGGGTGTCGATTCAAAGTTTGCAGCTTGGGAATTTGTCAGAGGGTTCTATGCGACCTTTGAGTTACGTTGAGCTAACGGAATTGTTAGCTTCTGTTGCTTAGGTTCTAGGTTAGAGTTAACCATTAAACTTTTTCAATCAGGCTGCGCCTGACTTCTAAGTTAGACTTCGTCTAACAACTAAAGTCTTTCATAAAGAGTCCGAGCCGCCCCGACGAAGTTGTTGATCCTCAGTTATTTTCGAAAATCGCTATCGCCTCATATTCGCCGTCCATGGCTCACCTAAGGCTACCTCGTCATCCATGACTCGCTCACGCGATTGTTCTTCAATACCTTCGGCAACTCCGATGGGGAATAGGTGTTTTCTGTAAGTTAATAATGGACTGGAAGCTTGGATAATGGCTGAGACTAAAACATTTCTAACGCACTTTTGGACAAAAACGTTTTAGTACAAAGGGTCTAAAGCTGGGTAGTGGGATTAGGAAATGTATAGTAATCAGATAAAGTTTACACTAACCCCACTAAATTTAAACTGCTCAAGAATCGAGCTGCAAGCAATATTTACAGTCCAAAAAACTTATCTTCCTGTGATAAAGTCAGAATCGTATCTTTTTCATCAAAACTTGATTTTAGCTTATAAAGCTTATCATTTAATATAGATACAACTGTCTGTATTGATTGGGCGTTAGCTGTCTTAAATAAGCTACCCAGTTTATCTTCATCACTTGACTCTAAATAGTCTTGAAGCGTGAAATAAGGCAAATCAAGAGCGTTATCTTTAGCATACTTTGCAAAGGACATATCGATACACATCGTCGCAGCTCTAGGAGAACCATCACCAAAAACCTTATCTGCGTTTACAATCGAAAATTTTAACTCTTTCTGGTATTCATCAAAGTTAGAAGTAAAAAACAAGTTAAAGTCTTTGAAGGTAGACTGACTTATTTTCTTACATGACTCATTTAATGAGTTCAACTTTACCTTGAAGTTATCCATATGTTTAGAAAGAATTTTTGCGTTGATATTCCTTTTTTCATCAATACTTATCAACGAAGTTTCGATAGTTTTAATCTCATTAATTATGTAGCTAACCATACCTCGTTCTTCTTTTTCATTCTGAATCTCTTTTTCTACCAATAAAAATGAACCAAGGTTGGATTGCGATGTAAGTGATTTAAATATACTTTGCTCTTCTGATAGATTGGAATTAAGTTCGATTTTTAAAGACTCTACCTGTTTCTCCAAAGAAGACATTCTGCCCCTTACATACTCAACCTTACAATTCAGAATCGAATTATGAAAGTTAACTGACTCCTCATAAGTTCTCTCCAAATTAGGTATCAGTATTGAGGCTTCTTTGTATATTTTTGATATTGTATTCTGATCATATTCATACGATTTAGAAAGGTATTCATCAATCGTTTTCTGGTTGTAGTTAAGTTGAACTTCCAAGTTTGCTACTTTCGTAGATAGCGTTGAAATATCTAACCGAATAATTCTTAGCCTTACAAGCACGTCCTCGTGAACACCTTGTAATTCATATGCCTCTTCTTTTTCTTGTAAAGTCATAATTCGATCATCTATTGCACCTAATCTATTATGATAGAATATTATATCCTCACCGTTTAACAATGATCTCTTTCTATCTTCCTGAAGTTTAGTTTCTAGTTTGTAATCATAGTCTTTTTTTAGAAACTCATGACCAGAAAAACCTAGCAAATATGAGTAAATCAACCCATACATGTCATTCGAAGTATATGTATTATTAAATTTATAAGCATTATTTACTGTTGATTTATCGAGCCTGAAAAACCTATTAAATATAGTGCTTAAGGTTGGTTGTTCAACCGTATGATTAAATAACTCTGCAACTTTATCCTTAAATTTCTTAGCGGAATTAAAACTAATCCCATTAATTTTCCCTAACCTATAAATCCGCCCATTGCTTTCAGAGAAAAATCGTTCAATAACAATAGTGGACTCTCCCTTTTTAATAGTCAGGAAAAACTTAATCTCGCCGCTAGTTAGGGCTTTCTTTACTTTCTCGTTAGTTGTTCCTGAGTCAGGATCTTTCCAAAGCCCTTCACCGGAAGAGCCGAAGCAGTATTTAATTACTCTTAAAACAGAACTTTTACCAACTTGATTACCATTAGTACCAGAGTTAGTGATTATGTTAAGGCCATTATTAAAAACTAAATCTCGAATGACCTCGTTATTATTTGTTAGCTTTAAACTGACTAGCTGCATTTCTCTATATTTCCTAATTCATCAATATTAATTGCGCCACATATAAAGATCCAATCCAGACCATAAGAAAAGTATGTAAATGTAATATCATCAAACTTCTCCCTGTATATGTTGAACGTAGCAAGAGGGCATATATTACTATTTGAGTTTAGGATTGTTAGAATATTTGCACCAATAACAATAAGGCTTAATTTTTGTGATTGATTATTGCTTATTATCATGTTGTAGGGCGCTCTAATATTTTACAATTAATAAATCCGTATACAACAATAAGAAATATTGAAGCATCTATAATTTCTTGTTCAAACCGTTCACTGGTATGGACTTCCTCTCTAAAATCTTCAATAACTCGCTGAAAAAACAAGTCTGCATTGCTTTTTACAAACGCTAATATGGAATCTTGATCAAATTTAGTTAGACCACTTTCAAGTAGTACAGTCCTTTTGACCTTTTTATACCTTTGCTGTATCGCCCATAAGAATCTGTTACTAGCATTTGCTGAGTTAGATTCAATAGAGGTTATAGACGACTCAACAATAAACATGAAACCAGCAGCTTCTCGTATATCTTCTGAGTATAATTTAAGATCATTGTATTCCATTTTATCCTCCGTTTTGGGAGGCATTTCATAATCTTCATTTGGCTCAGAAGTCATGGGATCATAGCTACCCAAAATTCCTTTAAGCAATGGTGTCAGGGTAGATGGTATTTTTGCTAGGACAGTGATATTTACTGGACTGTTATTTCCCTTCGTCACAATAGCATGTCCACACCCCGAGCTACTGGCTTCTGTATTACCTAGTTGCATGCTATTTTCCAATATCAACTTTACTATTCTTTCCAGTAGTGATTACTGCATGACCACTACCAGATGCTGTTGCAACGTGCCCTTTGCTTGATGAGCTCATAGAAACCAAAATCACGAAGAATAAAAATATTGCGACTAAAGAGGCAATCAATGCATAAAAAGTCTGATCTGGAGTCATTACCTGAAAGGCTGGTACGGATAGCCATTGCTTCATTAGCATGAAAAAGAAAAGTGCAGATAGCCCAGCAATACCTAGGCCAAACTTAAGAATTGTTCGAATCATTGCGCCCATTTATAAATCTCTCTATTATCCATAATAACAGCAGGTTACGTGAAAGACTCCAGAGATTCAAATACAACATATGGAAATGCCACTAATCACTCTAATTTTTATCATGAACGCAAACGGGACCGAGTCTTGCCTTTTTCTTGACCATGAGTACATCTAATGCAAATTTTACTCAACAGACGACATAATTTCTCGACTCATAACTTGTTTTGGGGCAAAAATGAGTTACGAAACTCACAGAAAACACCAGTTCCCCATCGGCGTTGCCGAAATGTGTTGGAATAAATCGCGTAATGCCGACAGGGATATCGGCGTAGCTTTCGCGGGGCAGGCCGTTCTTTGGCGTCCATGCCATCACGGCATTTGTGAATCCATTCACATCAGATGCCCCATCGGAAGCGTTAGACTATTTCGAATAAGTACGAGGCCCGTATCTAATGCATGTAACTTCGCCGGGGCGGCAGGGACTCTTTATAAATGAAATGGTCAAGAGGGGGTAGCTGTTGACTCTTTTTCCCCTTCTTGCCCGTGTGTGAGCTGGAAGCTCACGACTTTAATTGTTAGACGCAGTCTAACTTTAAGCTCAAGCGCAGCTTGGTATCATACAGAAAAGTTTGAGCATGAAACTCAACCCAAACCACAAGATCAAAAAAGCCGAAACACCTTAATGTTTCGGCTTTTGCATCCAAAAGACCTATCTAACCTTGGTCTATAAGGTTAATTAACAATTTCCATCTCTTCTAGCAGGTTATCTGCATTATCCAGATACTTCATCACCCAAAGCATATAACGGCTATCCACCTGGATAGAACGGTTAGTCTGTGGATCGTAACCCCAGTCACCGATAATACTCTCGTATACGCCGTCAAACAGTAGCCCCACTAGCTCAGCACGGCCGTTTAAGGTCGGTGAACCTGAGTTACCACCTGTGGTATCAAGCGTCGATAGGAAGTTAACTGGTACTGAGTCTAGTGATTTTACATAGTAATCACCGTACTGCTTGTTTGCGATAAGCTCTAGCTGCTTAGCCGGTGCATTAAATGGCTCTACACCTGTGTCTTTGGCCAAGATACCTTCAAGGCGAGTAAACGGCACCGCTTTAAGACCATCTTCTGGTGAGTACCCTTTCACATGACCCACGGTAACACGTAGGCTTGAGTTGGCATCGGCGTAAACCGGCTTACCTTGCTCAAGGTTATAGGCGATGATGGCGTCCATATACATAGGGCGCACCTTCATTAGCTTACCTGCTAACTGCTTCTTGTCATTTTCACGCTGCATACGCTCATCGAAAGTTGCTACTGCGTACTGAATGAACGGGTCATTTGATTGCTTGAAATCAGCAACTGATTTGTCCATCCACGCTAAACGAGTGTCTTTGTCTGAAAGCTGGGTATCGGCATACATCTTATCCAGCGTCTTATTTAGCTCGGCCGCGTTAAAGTTGTTAGTAATACCAAACGCTTTATCAAATGCTGGTAGGCGCTGATCTTGTGGCAGCGCTGCGTAACGGGTTATGAGATCCGCTAGCATGGCTTTATCAACACTGGCTGCATAGCGGCGCTCAATGCGCTCCATACCAGAGGTAAAACGGGTCATATCGCGGTCTTGGAAACCTGGCTCACGTTGCATATCTGGCAATGCTTTTTCGTTCGCTAGACGATACAAACGGTTAGCTGTACTCAGCATGGTGCTGTAACCCATGTAGCTCAGCAGTAAATCACGTTCTTGGCCTTGTTGGCTCTTAGCGATTAACTTATCAAGCTCAGCCAGTACTTTGCCGTATTGCTGCTCACGCTTCTTGTCCGCTTTAATCCAGTTCGCTAACTCTTGCTCTAAGCCTTTACGGTCGTCAAGCATGGGCGATTTGCCGTAAAACTCGATCATCGAGGTAAAGTTTTTAGCATAATTTGCTAGGCCTGCAATTGAGCTTTCATACTTAATGCGCTCATCACTGCCTTCTGGCGCAGTTTCTTTGATGATTTCAATTAAGCGTTCACGTAAGACTTTACCTTCTGGATATGCCCACTCAAATTGATTTTCAACTTCGTTGGCGGTGCGGTAACGGTTGGTACGCCCTGGGTAGCCCGCGACCATCACAAAATCACCTTCGCTCACGCCTTTAGCCGACACTTTCAAGAAGCTCTTTGGCTCGTATGGCACGTTGTCTTTGCTGAAATCTGCAGGCTTGCCGTCTTTAGAGACATACGCGCGGTAGAATGAGTAATCACCTGTGTGACGTGGCCACATCCAGTTATCAACGTCGCCGCCGTACTTACCAACGCTAGCGGCTGGGTTATACACTAAGCGCACATCGCGAATCTCTAGCTGCTTAACGAGGTAATACTCAAGGCCGCCGTGAAAGCTATAAACTTTACAGCGGTAGCCGTCTTCTTTTTCACACTCGGCGACTAAGCCTTTTTCTTTCTGCTCAATGCCTTTGTAAAATGCATTACCGGTTTCGCCCTCAAGGCCTTTTTTCACCTTGTCGGTCACGTTAGTAACACTTTCAGTCACGAAAATGCGTGAGCCCGGTGTTGCCGCTAGCTCTTCGCCAAACGACTTAGCTAAAAAGCCATCGCGTAGCAGGTTATTTTCGGGCGTTGAATTGTACTGGATTGAGCCGTAAGCACAGTGGTGGTTAGTCACCACTAGGCCTTTTGGTGATACAAATGATGCCGTACAGCCACCTAGGCTGATCACGGCATTCATAGGAAATTCGGTCAATTTTGAAATCGAATTAACGTCGATTTCTAATCCCTTCGCTTTCAGTTCATCTGCCATGGCAGGAAGTTGATGAGGCTGCCACATACCTTCGTCAGCTACGGCACCAAAAGAGGTGGCGATAGCTGCTGTCAAAAGCCATTTTTTCATTTTATAAGTCCATTTTTATATTATTTTTAAAAGCATTTATTATGAGTATTTTTAAGATTTTTTGTTGATTGCTTGTGCTTCGATAGTCAATTTTGTTGGGCCCGAAAAACAAAAAAGCCGAGCCATTATTTTCATAATCGAGCTCGACTTTATCATAAGATGCTATGTTGATAACAGATTCAGAATTAATCTCTTACAAAGCTGTTACCTAATCTAATTGATATACTTATTTGTCTATAAGTAGATTAATCTTGGCAAATTATAGCGCCACCCATAGCTGGGCTAGAATAATGGTTGCCCCTGCAACCCCAGCTAAAGCAAGTGCCGTGTTACCGCCACACACCTGATAACCGCCTAGGTTCTGCTTACGCTGACGTAGTGCCATCGCTATCGGTAGGAAGATAATCATCACCACTAACGGAATCGCAGCGTAACCAAGCACCTTGTAGAAACCATCTGGATAATAAAGTGCACACAATAGCGGTGGCACAAAGGTCAGCAGCCAGGTTTGTGCGCGGCCAGCTAGGCCTTCTTTAGCGCGAGTGAGTTCGGCAATATAGTCAAACAAGCTCATGGTTACGCCAAGGAATGAGGTCACCAATGCCAGGTTAGCGAATAGATCGATGAACTGCTGCAAAATTGATGATTCAGCCACACCTTGCAGTGCGCTAACCAACATAGGTAATGAGCCGCTAAATTCATACACGGTTTTGCCACCTAAGGTACCAAGTGTCACCAACAGCCACAGGATATAACACACCAATGGAATGGTTGAGCCGATAATCAATACCTTACGCAATGACATCGCGTCACCATCTAAGTAGCGCACAATCGTGGCAATACACACATGAAAACCAAATGAGGTGAATACAATTGGAATTGCCGCTAACCACAGGTTGGTTAAGTCACCACTACTAACCATGCCTTCAGTCGAGTTGCGCATCAGTAGGCTCATATCCACTTCTGGTAGCAAGTAAGCGACCACAATCACAAGTAATGCGATCATTGAGGTAAACAGTACCCGTGAAACTTTATCAATCCAGCGCACACCAACCGCAATCAAACCACCGAAAATAGCGGTAAATATCAATACAGCAAGCTGGTTGTCCATCTTCATACCAACCAAGTCCATCTTAGACTCAAGCAGCGATGAGCCGCCCATCAGATACACCATGGTTAAGGCGAATAATAAACTTAAGAATGACGCTCCCTGAAAAATCTGCCCCACTCGGCCTAATGTTTTGCCGGTAATAGAGTGCATATTAAGACCCACACCCGTGCGCAGGTTAATTTCAAGCATCAATAGAGAGGTATAGATTGATACGCCCCAGATGGCGATGAGTAAAAGCAGTGCGGGAAGTGTACCAAGTGAAGCGGTTGCCAGAGGCAGGGCTAACATGCCGCCACCGATTGCCGTTCCGGCGACAATGGCAACTGAGCCAAGTATTTTTGAGTTCACAAAATTGTCCTGTTAAATTTTATAATTTATTTTTGTAGGTCAGATTTAGAACGACTTTGAGGGAGAGGATTTTGCAAGTTAACAATAACATTAACAGCCCCCAATCGAATCTGGTCATCATCGACCTTGCGATTCCAATTGGCCCCAACGGCTAGTTAAATAATACGTGTATTCACCTTATCAACATAGCCACTGAGGCTGGATAAATCGTGGAAAATACAGTGTGAATTGCTTCATTACGGCTCTACTCTAAAATTGACTGAGTTGACATTACCAGCTGCGTCCCTTGCTAGCAAGCCATCTAAGCCACTAAAAACCAACTTGGCACGAGTTATTAACTTGCACACAAAACTTAAGCAACACTAGGCTGACCCGCTGCTAATTTTCACAAAAATATAGGCTATTTCCACGCCAACGGCGTTGAAAAATACAACGCAATCGCTATAATGCCGCCTCCGCTTCAGGGGAGTAGCTATCAGTAGAATGACTCACAATGATTTAAGTCTTCTACTGAGTATGTATCAACATAATTGGCCAGATGCCATGGTACATACAGCAGCTCAATGTGCACTAGCCGTTGAGTTTGCCCAGCAAGACCTGAGCACCGCACCTCTTAATTTGGGGAAGAGTTGCTGTGCTTAGAATTGCTATCCCCACATAGGAATACCTCTTGGAAGCACTGCTCGCATCAACATTCACTGTTGCGATTGCTGAAATCGGCGATAAGACGCAACTACTCGCGCTAATTTTAGCCGCACGCTTTAAAAACAAAACTGCCATTATTCTGGGTATTTTTCTATCGACGCTGGTCAATCATTTTGCTGCAGCTTGGCTCGGTCAATGGGCCATATCCTGGATAAGCCCTGAAGTAGGACGCTATCTTGTTGCCGCATCCTTTTTTGCTATCGCCCTGTGGGTACTCATTCCCGATAAAGTCGATGCCGAAGAGAGCCGCTTTTATGCGATGGGGCCGTTCCTCGCCACCTTTGTGCTGTTTTTCATTGCCGAAATGGGCGATAAAACCCAAATCGCCACCGTTGTGTTATCGGCTAAGTATGACGCCTTAGCCATGGTTGTGATGGGAACCACTTTGGGCATGCTGATTGCCAATGTGCCCGTTGTCATCGCTGGGCACTTCAGCGCAGAGAAATTACCGTTAAATTGGATCCACCGCGGCTGCGCCGTCTTGTTTGCGTTACTTGGTGTCGTGACCTTAGTATTTTAGGAAGTTAAAGCTAAGACGGTTCTAGGTTCTAGGTTCAAGGTCCTAGGTTCAAGGAAAAGCTATAGCAAATCATCATTTTAGGTCGGCATTTATGCCGTCAAATTTATTAGCATGATTAAGGCTATATAAACTGATGGGCTAAAGCCCAACCTACATCAAAGATATTTGATATTTGATGTTTGATGTTTGATGTTTGATGTTAGCAAAACAGAGCTGACTGAGGAAAAACCAATTGTAGGTCAGCATTTATGCCGTCAAATTTATTGGCTTGATTAAGGCTATATAAACTCATGGGCTAAAGCCCAACCTACATCAAAGATGTTTGATGTTTGATGTTTGATGTTTGATGTTAGTAAAACAGAGCTGACTGAGGAAAAACCAATTGTAGGTCGGCATTTATGCCGTCAAATTTATTAGCATGATTAAGGCTATATAAACTGATGGGCTAAAGCCCAACCTACGTTGAGAAACGCAATGCCATCTTTTGATGGTATAGCAGGGCGAAGTCTGCTCTCGCCGCAAAGCGACCTAGCAACGAGCTTACGAGTGCTCTAGGCTTTTTAGGTTCTATCAAAACAAAAAAGGCAAAACAGTATCTGCTGTCTTGCCTTTAACTTTATGCTTGTTCAGTCCTTAGGATCTTTCTTAGCTTTTCCTAGAACCTAGGGCCTGCTTTTTCCTAGAACCTTTTCAGCTTTACCCTACTTTCAACGCCGCTTTGACTCGCTGGCCGTAATCGCTATCGGCAGCGCTAAAGTGCTCAACCATCTTAGCTTGCGTTGCTTCATTCACTACACTCAAGCTGCCGACGATGTTAGCAATCAATCGCGCTTTTTCATCTTCAGGTAGAAGACGGTATAAGTCGCCCGCTTGGCTAAAGTCATCTTGGTCATAACGGCTATAGCGGTCTGCTTCACCGTCTAAACGCAGTGGTGGCTCGGCAAATTGTGCTTGGTCTTGCAGACCGTTATTGCTATTTGGACCATAGTTGCTGCTCGCATCACCACCAGTCTGACCACCAGAGAATGGGCATTGTGTGCCGGCCATTGCGCCAGCGCGTTGGTGATGGTTTGCCTTCGTTGCATGTGGGCAGTTAACCGGTAGCTGGTTATAGTTAGCGCCTATGCGGTAACGCTGGGCATCAGCATACGCAAACAAACGTGCTTGTAACATCTTATCTGGTGAGGCGCCCACACCTGGGACTAAGTTGCTTGGTGCTAGCGCCACTTGCTCAACTTCGGCAAAGTAGTTTTGCGGCATACGGTTAAGTTCAAGCTCACCAATTTCAATCAGTGGATAATCGGTATGCGACCATACTTTAGTCAAATCGAACGGGTTGATCTTATAAGTATTCGCCTCAGCTTCTGGCATGATCTGTACTTTTACCGCCCACTTAGGGAAGTTACCATCATTAATTGCAGCAAGCATATCGCGCTGCGATGAATCAGGATCGATACCTTTAAGAATATCTGCCTGCTCCGCCGTTAAGTTCGCGATGCCCTGCTTAGTCTTAAAGTGGAATTTAACCCAGAAACGCTCACCCGCTGCATTCCAAAAAGAGAATGTATGCGAACCATAGCCGTGCATTTGACGGTAGTTAGCTGGAATTCCACGGTCTGACATTAAGATTGTCACCTGATGCATAGCTTCAGGGTTTAGCGCCCAGAAGTCCCACATCGCATGGGGATCTTTAAGGTTTGTTTGTGGGTTACGCTTTTGAGTATGGATAAAATCTGGGAACTTAATACCATCACGCAAGAAGAACGTTGGCGTGTTATTACCTACGATATCGTGATTACCACGCTCGGTATAAAAACGTAAACCAAAGCCGCGAGGATCACGTTCTGCATCAGCAGATCCCATCTCACCACCTACCGTTGAAAAACGTACAAAGGTTTCAGTCTGCTTGCCCACACCATTGAAGTGGTCTGCTAGCGTAAATTCACTCATGTCTCGAGTCAGCGTAAATGTACCATAAACCCCAGTCCCTTTTGCATGCACGATACGCTCTGGAATACGCTCACGGTTGAAGTGTGCAAGCTTCTCAATTAGATGCCAATCTTGAAGTAGCAGCGGACCACGCTCTCCTGCTGATAGTGAGTTTTGGTCATCACTAATAGGTGCGCCGTTTTGTGCAGTAAGAACTCGATTTTGCTGACTCATAAAGTATTCCTTAATCTTGGCTGGACTCGAGCCAAGTTTCAATTAAATCAAATAGTGTGGCCATGGTTTATCCCCAATTTGCAATGTGCGATACGCTATGGCGATATGGCATGGATGCCGTATGTCGATGAACAGATAATAGGCTCACAACCAAAAACATTAAAACGATTAAAACAGATAACCTTAAATCAAATAACAGATTAAGAGATGGGTAGCTAAAACAATATAAATGGAAAAATTAAGACTGGAGTAAACTGCAACTGAATTAAGGCGTTGCAGAGTAATGTTGAAAATGAATAACAACATTGATACTAATCAATAAATGAAATGTTTGAATTTAATCACTACCGGGTAGCAAAGATGTAAGCGTTAAATGCTACCAATGGCGATTTAAGCTGATGAAAAATAGTAGAAGTTGCTTAAATTAAGCGTTTTAACGTGATTTACATTTGTAAAAATGGAGGAAAACAGCTTATTTCCTCCTCAATGAACTGTGTATTAGTGTATCAAAGCTATTTTAAAGCTCTGTAAATTAGAGTTTGTAGACTATAGCTCAGTAGAGTCTTTTATATGTGAATCAGCTTTGTACAACTTCACCAAATAATAGGCGTCGATAAGCACAATAAAGAAGTTAACCAATGCCACCGGAATCGCATCAATAGCTAAACCATAGGCTACAAATAACGCCGCTCCGATAAGGTTCCACCAACGAAGCTTTTTGATGTTTGACATCATTAGCGATATCGCGACGACAACCGACGCTAGATAGCCGACCCATTCCCAAATTGTTGCGTTATCCATGCGCTATCCTCATTGGTTTTTGTCGAACCAAGTTATGCAGCAAACATAACTTGAATGTGCAATAAGTATGCGCAAAAATCAGCCATTAAAACAGCCCCTAGCCGAATAAAAGTTTAGCGATTAACCACAGCTGCTGTCATGCGAGTGATCTTGCAATAAGGCATCACTCACTGGCACGGCGTTGAAACAACACCTTTTATAGCGACGATTAAGCTGTAGTTTAAAGCCTCTGTCCGTTTAGTCTTTAGCGCTTAACCACAGCTGCAGTCATGCGAGTGATCTTGCAATAAAGCATCGCTCACTGGCACGGCGTTGAAACAACACCTTTTATAGCGACGACTAAGCCGTAGTTTAAAGCCTCTGTCCGTTTAGTCTTTAGCGCTTAACCACAGCTGCAGTCATGCGAGAGATACAGCATAACTCACCGGCACCGTTATGGATTAGCACTTCCCACACCGAGCTACGTTTGCCTAAGTGGATCGCTTTTGCGGTGGCGGTAAGAATGCCATTACGCGAGGCTTTTAAGTGATTGGCGTTAATCTCTTGGCCAACGCAATAATAGTTTTCAAAGTCGACCGCGAAGTTAGCTGCATAACTGGCTACCGTTTCCGCTAGGGCCACGTTCGCCCCACCATGAACTATACCAAGTGGATTATGTACTGCTGGGGTTGCCGGCATAGTGGCCTTCATATAGTCATCACCGATTTCAGAAATAGTGATCCCCATTGTTTGCATTAGCGTGCCTTTTCCATGCATCCCCGCATCCATTTTCGCGCATACTTCCAAACTGACAGGCTTAAACCAAATCGACATATTGTGCTTCCACTGTTGTTATTAGTTGTTATTAGTTGTTATTAGCTGTTGTTTATACTTATTACTGGGCACAGTCTACTTTGTCAGGCAGGATCTTTAAACCTGTAAGATGAGTGGTTTAAACAGGCATAGAAAGTATTGTCGAGCAGGATGTGTATTTACGATCGGTTGATATGATGTTGGCTTATAGAGTAAGAGTGAAGAGTTAAAGTTGGCCCGCGAGAATACTTAATATTTTTTGTCGATTACGCTAGAAACGTCCAACTTAGTGTGCATAATCGCGGGCCAGAGGGTAAAGAGATAAGCTGTTCTATGTTTCTTTGCTTGTTAGTGATCGCGCAGCCTATCTTGCTAAACTTAATTCTTTATTAAAGAAGATCTTCCACTGCATCTAACGTGAGCTTGATCATATCGTTTAGTGTTTGCTGGCGCTCTTCTGCAGTCAAATGCAGGCCTTGGCGCAGGTGGTCGGTTACCGTCATCATAGCCAATGCGTTAGCACCAAATTCAGTGGCAACACCATAAAGACCAGCGGCTTCCATTTCGACACCTAAAATGCCGTACTTTTCCATCAAGTCGTAACGGTTCTCATCACTGCTGTAGAACAGATCAGAAGAGTACAGGTTACCCACGTGGTAGTTAGCACCTAACTTTTCTGCTGAGTCAGCAGCACGCTTTAGCAAGTTAAAATCGGCAATCATAGCAAAATCGGTGTCTGCAAAACGGGTTCTGTTAACCGCAGAGTCAGTACTCGCGCCCATCGCCATCACTACATCCATCAACTTGATTTTGTTACTTACTGCGCCACATGAACCGATACGGATAATGTTTTGAACGCTATATTCGGTGATCAACTCTTTGGCATAGATTGAGATTGATGGAATACCCATACCAGAACCCATTACAGAGATCTTCTTACCTTTGTATTCACCGGTATAACCCAACATATTACGAACGTCAGTCACGAGCACAGCATTGTCTAAAAAGTTGTCAGCAATGTATTTAGCTCGTAGTGGGTCGCCAGGCATTAATACGGTTTTAGCAAATGCGCCATCAGCGGCATTGATATGTGGAGTCATGATACTTTCCTTACTCAAAATTAAATGCTTGCTTGCGCTATTAAACAAGCATTTCTCATTAAAAAACTAACTAAAAAATAGGTTATTTACCCAGCGGATCAACTCGCTAAACTATAAAGTAAACCTGCAATAGTACCGCTCATTAGGTTAGCTAAAGCCGCCGCAATAAGCGCCTTCATACCTAATGCACTTAAGTCGTGACGACGTTCAGGGCAAAGTGCAGCTAGGCCGCCAATCACCATGGCTAGAGAGCCTATATTGGCAAAACCACACAATGCGAAACTGATAATGATTTGCGTCTTTTCTGATAGCTGATCAGCCACTTTTAAGAAATCGATGTAAGCGACGAACTCGTTAATCACCATCTTTTGGCCGATAAATGATGCCGCTTGTGTCGCTTCGCTCCAAGGCACGCCCATCACCCATGCTAGTGGGGCAAGTATGTAACCTAAGATAGCTTGCATGGTTAGGTCTTCGATACCGAACCAGCCGCCGATACCGCCTAGCATGCCATTGACCATGGCGATAAGTGCGACAAACGATAATAGCAGTGCAGATACCGACAGTACTTGCTGCATACCCATTGCCGCACCATTAGCTGCGGCATCAAGCACGTTAGCTGGCTTGTCAGTCATATCGTCCATCACTTTCTTGATGTCGTTTAGCGGGGTTTCCGTCTCTGGCCACATCAATTTGGCAAACAGTAGACCAGCAGGCGCCGTCATAAACGCGGCAGTCAGTACGTATTTAACGTCAACACCCATCTGGATATAACCAATCATGGTGCCGCCAGCCACAGACGCTAAGCCCCCCGTCATTACCGCAAACAACTCTGAACGAGTCATATGCTTAACGAAAGGTCGCACCATAGATGGCGCTTCGATTGGGCCTACAAATATATTGGCTGTTGCTGACAATGATTCTGCGCGGCTAGAACCCAGTAGCTTAGATAAACCGCCACCGATAAGGCCAATAACCCATTGCATAATGCCGAGGTAATAAAGTACGGCAATTAACGAGCTAATAAATACCACCACAAATAGCACGTTAATCACGAAGATAAAGCCAACACCAAACTTAGCAAGGTCGCCAAATAAAAACCCTAAGCCTTCATTCGCATAGCCGATAACGTGCATCACACCATTTGATGCACCATCAAGCACCGCCTGTCCCATAGGAACATACATAACGAATGCACCAAAGGCGACTTGAAACGCCAATGCGCCGAGTACAGTTCTAAGATTAATTGCTTTTCTATTTTCAGATAGCGCTACCGCTAATCCTATAAGACAGAACATGCCGAACAAACTGATGAAAACTTCCATACATTTATTACCATTTAAATCTTGATATGACGGCAGTGTATACAGGCAGTATTTTGCTGCAAGGAAATTGGCTGAGATTGACGAAGATAAAGTAAGTTTTTATCGGTTAGAGCAGCTAATTGAATCGAAACGGTAGAAAAGCATATAAATAGAAATAATCTTAAAACATAAATAATACACAAACCCAACAGGAATGGCTCACGCAACCAGCTAAAGCAACAACAAAGCCAAAGGTTTCACTCGCAAGAACAAAGCTTAATTAGTCACAAAACGACTAATTTCAGATCCAAAAAATACAAAACTGAAAGTTTATAACTTTACTAATGACTAAAAATTATCATATTTGATGGCTAACTTAGTGTTTAACGCAATCTCTTACTTACGCACCTATTAAAAATGCTAGATATTAAGCGGAGATTAAATCTTAGCGTGTTTTTAGCAAACGTATTTAAGGTGAATGGATGATGTAATGCTTGTTCGCTTGTAAGGTCACTGAGTGCAGAAGTCGGACGCCAAAACACGCCTAAAAGGTGAGTTTTAGCGCTTCCGATACAGTGTTAACGAGCTTAAATTAAGCCTGACCATGCTCAGAGCTATGTTAAAATTAACTATACCACTACAGTTTAAAGCTATGTTCAGAGTAACGTTAGTCGTGTGAGTTTATGCTCAATACTGATAAATTCATTAGTTCAATGCATATAGATTAAGTTGGCTCTGGAATGATTGTGCCCAGCGCAGCAGTTCTACACGATTTCTCGCTTGAGTTTTTCTAAATATAGAAGAGATATGTGCCTTAACCGTATGCTCGCTAATACTCAGCTTACCTGCGATCTCTTTATTGCGTGCGCCACTCGATACCAATTGAATAATGGTTTTCTCACGATTAGTTAGCACCTCAAGTGATTCCGACTCTTCACTGGTCAAGGCTTCAGGTACGTCCATTTTGCTGACTAATTGACGCAATACACTGCTCATCAACGGCCTATCGAACCATAACTCATCGGCTAACATCTTACGTAAGCCAGTTAGCAGCAGGTCCATACGTTCATTCAAAAACAGTAGACCACGGATCCCTTGCAGCAATGCAGCTTCTGCAGCAATACCTTCTCGTTCGACATGATAAAGCGCTACAGGAACATGCTTGACCAATTGAGTCGCCACCAACGGAATACCATTAATATCGAGCGCTGCACCTTGTTGAGAAACCAGATAAAAGCAGTTATCACTACTATTGGCTTCAAGCTGTTCTACATTAGAGATAACCCGAGTTTTTAATCCGATTGACTCTGCAAGTATTGCCAAATGACAAGGGGACGCCATTTGATGCAGAAAGACGACTTCGTCAATTTTTCTCATCACTTTCCTCCCTGAAAAGTTTTGCCTGTCCGTTAAATAGAACAAACTAAAATCTAGATCCTGAAGTATTCCCAGAACAGATTAACGCTTGTTAGCTTTAGAACGAAAGCACGATTTTAAATATTGGCCCGAGCCACATCATGTAACTCGTTATAAGCAGCAGAAGTATACAGAGTTTACCTAGTCTATGCCTAGGTAAACTGGTATAGCCAGCAAGCCTACTATGATTTTTACTGACTATGATTTTTACTGACTATGATTTTTACTGACTAAGTTTTGTGCTCAACTGCTTATCATGCAAACGGCTAAGCAACAGAATGGCTGATATTGCCCCTACTAGCGCCATTGCCATATCAGACTGCGTGTCCCATACGTACCCTTGGGTGCCTAAAAACGCTTCGGCATCTTCACCGGTCAGCTCCGCAACCCACCACTCTATAAGTTCATAGAAAGCAGAGAATGCTAAAGCAAAACAGATAGCTAGAAAGTTACACCAAGCTCCTAACTTAACAACACTGAGACGTATAAATACCTCGCGGGCCAAAATAGTCGGAATAAAACCTTGAGCAAAATGGCCGACTTTGTCGTAGTTATTACGCTGAGCGCCCGTCCAGTCGCTAATCCAATCAAATAGCGGCACTTCAGCATAGGTATAATGTCCACCCACCATCAAAATGATGCAGTGAATCAAAATCAAGCCATAAGCTAAACTCGTTAAAGCAAAACTATTGCGGGTATAGATCAGAATAGGTAATGCAATTAAGGCCGGTGCAACCTCTAAAAACCAGGTAAATTGATCTTTAGGATTAATACCTGACCAGATTAATACTGCGAAGAATATCACTAGCCACACAGCGCTTTTATTCAAAATATCGCCCTCATATACCATATTGTTCTAAATTAAGAATAAACACTTTAGCCATCTAGCCCTCCACAGTCAGTAAAAAAAGTGATACTTTGTTACCTCTGTTACGCTTTCGAAGTAAATATCAGTTGTGAAGGCTTTGCAGTCCTTAGTACATTGACAGTCTATACCCAAACCACTCCTACAACGTAGAGTTTAGTCGTCTCTGCGGTGGCACTAAGTATACATAATACATATAAACTAAAAGGGTACATAAATCATGGCGAAACATTCGCTGGACAAGGATAAAATTAAGATCCTGCTGTTGGAAGGCGTCCACCAATCTGCGGTAGATGTATTTGAACGTGCGGGTTACACCAACATTGAATATCACAAAGCATCACTCGCTGGAGACGAATTAGCCTCAGCGACTAAAGATGCCCACTTTATTGGTATCCGCTCCCGTACCCAATTGACTGAAGACGTATTATCCCAAGCCGACAAACTCGTTGGCATTGGTTGTTTCTGTATTGGTACTAACCAAGTCAGTCTCGCTGCAGCTGAAAAACTGGGGATCCCTGTATTTAACGCACCATTCTCAAATACGCGTAGCGTAGCTGAACTCGTACTCGGTGAGATCATCATGTTATTTCGTGGGATCCCACAGCGTAATGCGCTAGCTCACCGTGGCGGCTGGCTAAAAAGCGCTTCAGGAAGCTATGAGGCTCGCGGTAAAACCTTAGGGGTTATCGGTTACGGCCATATTGGCACTCAGCTAGGTATTCTTGCTGAAACCTTGGGTATGCGCGTTGTCTTCTTTGATATTGAAGATAAACTGCCGCTGGGTAATGCACAGCAAGTGCACTCACTACAGCAACTGCTATCGATTGCCGATGTGGTGAGCCTACACGTACCTGAAACACCACAGACAAAAGAGATGATTAGCTATGAAGAGCTAGCTTCTATGCGTAAAGGCAGCATTTTAATTAATGCCTCTCGCGGCACAGTGGTTGATATCGATGCGTTAGCGGCATCACTAAAAGAGCAACACCTTGCTGGCGCCGCCATCGACGTGTTTCCTGTTGAGCCTAAATCTAATGACGATGAGTTTGTCAGCCCACTACGCGGCCTAGACAATGTCATACTCACTCCACATGTGGGCGGCAGTACGGCAGAGGCTCAAGAAAACATCGGTATCGAAGTCGCTGGCAAACTGGCTAAATACTCAGATAATGGTTCAACCATGACAGCGGTGAATTTCCCTGAAGTGTCACTGGCTCAACACTCTGGTACTTCGCGCTTACTGCATATTCACCGTAACCGTCCGGGGATCTTGATCCAGATTAACTCCGCGTTTGCAGAAAAAGGCATTAACATTGCTGCTCAGTATCTACAAACCACGGCTGAAATTGGTTACGTGGTGATGGAAGTCGATTCTGATAAGGCTGACGAAGCGCTAATAGAGATGCAAGCGATTGAAGGCACGATTAGAACTCGATTGCTTCACTAATAAAGTTCATTAAAGGTCAACAACGTCTAATTCACTAACTGAAGTTGAACGTCTAGTCCTTTAGCAAGCTGCACTGAATAAGGCCGTATAATCACATTATACGGCCTTTGTTTTGTCTTGATGATAGCAATGAGTTTGAACTGCTGCGCTTGCGCAGTAAGATTTTAGCGGTACAATCATTGTCCTTATTGGTTTAATTCTTGGATCCTCTTATGACGCTGTCAACTTCTCAGCCAACTTGGCCTCTTAATGGACAACAGCCTGAACTGCTTTTTTCTGAATTAACACACTTAGGCTTAATCTCTGTCACTGGAGAGCAAGGCCGCAGCTTCATTCACGGCCAAGTGACCACCGATATCAGCTCGCTTGAAAGCGACCAATGGCGCTGGGGCGCTCATTGTGATCCTAAAGGTAAGATGCTGGCCAGCTTTAGAACCTTCGCTAAAGGTGACACCCTTTTCTTAATGATGCCAAAAGACACCTTGGCACTTGACCTACCACAACTGCAAAAATACGCCGTATTTAGTAAAGCTGAACTTAGCGACGCAAGCGATGCTTGGTTATTGTTAGGTGTGGCTGGTGAACAGGCAAAGGCTTGGTTAACCGCGCAGTTTGGTGAACTAAATAACGAGCTGACCTTAATCGATAACGGCATGATTATTCATGATGCTGGTCGTTATATCCTCGCGATTGCAGCAGAACAAGCCGCTAGCCTAGTGGCGAATATCGAGCAAGTTATTTTCGATGCTAGCGCATGGCAAGCCCTTGAAATCACTGCAGGATACCCTAATTTAGGCGCTAACCATCAAGGTCAATTTGTACCGCAGATGTGTAATTTACAGGCGGTCAATGGCATCAGCTTTAACAAGGGCTGCTACATGGGCCAAGAAACCATTGCTCGAATGAAGTATCGCGGTGGTAACAAACGCGCACTTTATATTGTTAGCGGTACCGTAACAGCGCCATTAACCAATGAAAGCCAACTTGAGATTGCACTAGAAGATGATGAAGGCTTCCGCCGTGCGGGGACTATCATCGAATCTGTACAGCGTGGCGAGCAAGTGTTGTTAACTGCAGTATTAGCCAACGATACCCAGCTCGATGCTAAGTTAAGAGTTGCTGCCGATGCTGGCTCTGAACTGAGCTTAATTGCACTGCCTTACTCGCTAGAAGAGCAAGACTCATAGTAATCACTATCAGTTCTGCAGTCGCTTTTTATCAGTGTAGGCAGTAACAAATAGACCGAAAAAAGGCGCGTTATGCGCCTTTTATATTTAATGCTCAGCAATCTTTACCATAGGCTCAATGCTACTCACTTTCGTTGTGGGCATCACGGATCTTAATTGCCTCATCAATTATCTGTTTAAAGTGTTCCACCAACTCAGGATCAAACTGTTTACCCGCCTCGCTCTCAATGAGTGCAACCGTTTCTTCCACACTCCATGCTTTTTTATAGGGGCGGATAGAAGTTAATGCATCAAACACATCCGCGATTGCTACAATGCGACCTTCTATCGGGATCTCTTCTCCCACTAATCCATTAGGATAACCGCTACCATCCCACTTTTCGTGATGCGTTAATGCTATTCGACGGGCCATTTCTAGCAGGGGGTCACTGTGATCACCAATGATTTCAGCTCCAATTTCGGCGTGGCGCTGCATCTCAACCCATTCATCCTCATCCAGTTTTCCAGGCTTTTTTAGAATAGAATCAGGCGTGCCTATTTTACCGATATCATGCATAGGTGCTGCGTTATAAATAAGTTCGCAATACTTATCGGGCAGGTCTGACTCTATCGCCAACAATCGAGCATAATGACTCATTCTTATAACATGCAGGCCAGTTTCATTATCTTTATATTCTGCAGCCCGGCCAAGGCGACGAATGATTTCAAAACGAGTCTCTTCTAACTCTTTTGTACGCACTTTCACTTCTTGTTCGAGCAGACGTTTTTGATCATACAAGGTTAAATGAGTTTTTACCCTCGCTTTCACAACGGGTGCACTAACAGGTTTAGTGATGTAATCAACTGCGCCTAGCTCAAACCCTTGAGTTTCGTCGGAAACATCGGCGAGAGCGGTCACAAATATCACTGGGATATGGCAGGTTAATGGATCTTGCTTAAGCCGTTTACACACCTCATAGCCATTCATTCCCGGCATCATCACATCAAGAAGAATAAGATCCGGTGTGGTTTTAGCCGCTAAAGCCAACGCTTTAGGGCCATCAATGGCCACCTTCACTTTATAATCTCCGCCTAGGATCCCCACCAAAATATCAATATTCTCAGGGGTATCATCCACTACTAAAATGGTGGCTTTATCCATTAAACCCGTTCTCCTTTTAGTGCTCATTGAAGAGGCGTATTTATCAATCTATTTGCTAAACTGTTACCCCGTCAAAGGGCATTATTGAGTGCTAAACGGTTATCCCGTCAAAGAAGCATTATTCAGTGCTAAACGGTTATCCCGTCAAAGGAGCATTATTCAGTGCTAAACAGTGCTTCAATAAGCTCCGCGGCCTCATCAAATTGGTAACTGTTGACCATGTTTACCGCTGGGCTCATTTTTTGCCACACCGGCTCCGAAACCTGCTCGCGAATATCAGTCATTTTATCCACGGCGTCTGAATCCGCCTCTTCTAGCATAGTTAATAACTCACGCACTGCAGTTGCCAACTCTGCTTCAGACAATAAGGTCTTACTCTTTTCTGGCAGCTTTACATCATCTTGCTCAAGGCGTGATAACCATTTTGCAATGGCGTTACAAATCGAGTCGATAAGTTCGCCAAGTTCTACTAATTCAGCGTTAATATCTGCAGTCGTTGAGTCGAGTAACTTGGATTCTATTTGCTTAGCAAGCTCTACAAGTTGGGGCGAACACAAATTACCAGCAACCCCTTTTAACGTATGCGCATATCGAATCGCATCATTGCTTTTTCCCTGGCTTAAGGCGAGATCTATTTGTTCAGCCGTATGGATTTGACCATGATAAAAGCGCTCAAAAATCCTGCGATATAAGCGCACCGAATTCTGCACCAGCTGGAGGCCTTTATCGATATCTAATGCTTGATGCTGTGGCCAAAACAGCACCGCGTCGCCTACAACTCTTGCTGTAAAATCGGCAGGGGCAAATTCACTGTTACCCTCGCCCAAATATTCAAGCAAAGTGGTGTAAAGCAGCGACACCTCAATCGGTTTGGCAATATGATCATTCATACCGGCGCGCAGGCACATCTCACGATCCCCAGCCATTGCATTTGCGGTCATGGCAATCACAGGTAAGTTGGCAAGTTGTGGGATTTTTCTGAGTTCTTGAGTGGCTTGATAACCATCCATGACTGGCATTTGGCAATCCATCAACACCAAATCAAAGGTATGTAGAGCGAGTTTGTCTAGGGCAACTTGACCATTTTCTGCAATCGATAACACCACTCCGACTTGCTCAAGAAACTCTGTTGCCACCTCCTGATTCATCTCATTATCTTCAACCAATAAGATGCGCTTACCCTGCAATTGTGCCAACAACTGCTGATTAACATCACAGCCCTTGCGCCTAACTGGCATGGCGCCATTCTTGCCTAGCGATAGCATGATACCGTCGAGCAAACGCGAAGCACTGATAGGCTTAGTGATATAACCTGCAATATCACTTTGCTCTATCTGCTCGATGAACGCCTCATTAGCGTGGGCAGAAACCAGTAACACTTTAGGCGGATTACTGTTTTCAGATAAGATTTTAGTCGCCGCCTCTACACCGTTCATCTCTGGCATTAACCAGTCGATTAATGCCACCGGGTAGTCTTGATTCTTGCAGCGCTCTACCGCTTCCAAACCACTTCTAACCGTGTCGACTTCAAAGCCCATGCTCTCTAAGGTTGAGCGTAAAATATCTCGCGCAGTTGCATTATCATCAGCAACTAAGATCCGCATGCCTTCGACTTCTTGACTGACTTTTAGTAGTTTTTTATCCGCAATATTTAAGCGCACTGTAAAGTGGAAAGTACTGCCGTTTCCAAACTGGCTATCGACGCCAATTTCGCCGCCCATCAATTCCACCAGCTGTTTACTAATGGCCAAGCCTAACCCTGTGCCGCCATACTTACGTGTGGTTGACGTGTCGGCCTGACTAAATGATTTAAACAGTTTATTGCGCTGCTCTTCTGTCAGCCCGATGCCACTATCACGCACACTAAACTTGAGTAATATGTCGTCGTCAGCCTGTGCGAGCTGGCTAATAGACAGCAGAATTTCACCCTGCTCAGTGAACTTAATGGCGTTATTCATTAAGTTAATCAGCACCTGGCTTAAACGCAGCGGATCACCTTCTAAATGCCTAGGAATGTTGGGAGCAACCGCAAACAATAACTCTAGCTGCTTGTCTGCCGCTTTCGCTGAGAACATGTCACTGAGATCTTCGAGCATGGTATCGAGCTGAAAGGGTACGGATTCGATATCCAGTTTTCCGGCTTCAATTTTAGAGAAATCCAAAATATCATTGATAATGCCAAGTAAAGATTGAGAGGCTCGATCTATTTTCTCGACATAGTTCAGCTGTTTTTTATCAAGATGGGTTTGTAAGCAAAGCTGGGACATGCCGATAATGGCATTCATCGGAGTGCGAATTTCATGGGACATATTCGCCAAAAAGTCGCTCTTAGCCTTACTGGCTGCATCAGCACTGTCCTTAGCCTGCTGCAGCTCAACCGATAGCTGCTTAAGCGAAGTAATATCAGCCATCGATAGCACGACTGACTTTGACTCGCCCTGTTTATCTTGTAATCGGGTCAAAGTGAGATCCATCCACATTAACTCGCCAGAATCGTTTAGTAATCTCACTTCGGTGGTAATGCTGTCATTACCATTTTCAGTAAGCTCCCGGAACAAGGCCTTGGCATCATCACGATCTTCGCTGTATTGATAGTCAAAGAAAGAACGTCCTTTGAGCTCAGACGTCGCCACTTGCATGTATTGACTAAATTGCTCGTTACAGTCGAGTATGCTCCCGCGTTCATCAACATTGACAATGCCGATCCCAGCATTATCAAATAATGCCCTAAAGTGAGCTTCGCGATCCTCGAGCTCTTTATCGATTTTCTTACGATCGGTAATATCCATTAAATAGCCATTCCAGGTAATGCAACCATCGGCGAGTACACTGCCGTGAGCACCAGCCTGTAGCCAGCGAATATCACCGATGGGATGACGATACCTAAACTCTTCGGTCCAGCGTAAACCCTTACTACTTTTACCCGCCAATGCCTCAATAATGCGTGAATGATCTTCACTGATGATGCGCTCTGCAACTTGATCAAAGTTATTGAGCACTTCATCGCGATGAAGACCTAAGGTGGCTATGCATGCGTTAGATAGGAAAGTAAATTTACGTTCGGTATTGCTACACCAATGTAACTGGTAAACCGTACTAGGGATAGACTCGGTAATCGTCTCAAGTTGTTGCTGGGATTGGGCAATTTCTTCTTGGGCTAATTTACTGCTGGTAATGTCGTTGATGCTGCCATCGAACCACAGCACATGCCCATCATCGCCATATATCGCGTTACCTTTTTCATGCACCCAATGGATACTGCCATCGCGATGTTTTATGCGATATTGCACTTCAAAACTTTTATGCGCTAATAGCGCATCTTCTATCGTTTGACTGGTGGATGCCAAATCCTGTTCAACAATCAAGCTGACAAAGCTACGAGTCGCATTCTCAATAAAATCCGATGCAGGAAACCCGGTAATATCGATGATGTTTTCGCTGACATACTCCATCACCCATAACTCACCAATACGCGTGCGATAAACAGCGCCAGGAATATTAGTGACTAAACCTCTAAAGCGATTTTCGCTGTCTTTTATACGCTGAGCGACTTCAAGTTCGACCGTCATATCTCTCACTGACGCCGCGATTTGACGCTTGCCATCGGCATCTACGGGGAGTAAACCTAGGCTTATTTCAACCGGAAACTCACTCCCATCTGCTTTCACTGCCATCAAGATAGAGGATGAGTCAAAGCCCATTTTTCGGTCGCGTCCTTCGGCGACAAACTGAGAACGGAAATCGGCATGATTGGCGCGGATTGCCTCTGGCACCAATTCATCTACTGACATCGCCAGCATCTGCTGCTCACTGTAACCAAATAGCAATTGGCAGCGGCTATTGGTAAACACCAGCTTGCCCGACTCATCCACAATAAGCATCGCCTCTGGTGCAGATTCGAGTACCGCATTCGACCATGCCGCGGCAGAAAACTGCTCAGTGACATCGTTAAATAATATCTCAATCGAAAGCAGCACTTTTTGGTCAGATAATAACGGCTGCATAAATACATCTAAATGACGTAATTTACCCGAAGCATCAATCATCTCTATCTGGTGTGGCGGTACATTTTCACCGAGCAATGCTCGGTCCATATACTGCCAATTAACTTCGTTTATGGGATTGTCGGAGAACATACGCTGATATTTACGTTTGAGTAGTTCAGCTGAGACACCTAAGACTTTCTCGACCCCTTCGCTCACCTGATCTATCTGACCACTTGGGTCAACCGAGCAATAAAATGACTTATCACTCATACCATCAATCAACTTAGCAAAACGATTACCGCGAGAATCAAGCAGCGCTTCTTCACGCTCTTCTAACACCTCAGCCATATCATTAAATTTATTGGTTAAGGTCGCGATTTCACTGGCGGCTCCGTGGGGTTTTTTTATCCGTTTGGTTTTTCCCGCACCGAAGGCAACAATCCCCGCTTCTAACTCTTCAATAGGCCGAGTTAAGCGCCGAGAGGTTATATAGCCCGTTAATAACAGCAAAATTGACAGTAACAATAAGTTGAGACTTAAAGAGGAAAAGTCACGAAGAAACTCGTTATGGAGATGACTTTCAGCGGTCATAATCACCACCCGCCAATTCAACGTAGGTACCACCCCAACGCTGGCTAGATATCGTTCTCCTAAGCTGTCTTCTATATAGGAATAACCTGCACTACCTCGGTTAACTAAATCGATAAACCCTTGGTTATCAGCTGTTTTAGCCAGCCATTTATCTGCACCTCTTTGCAGCAACAATCCCTGATTATGATGATAAATAAGTTGACCTTTTTCATCTATAACAACGATACGTTTGGGCGAGATCCCAACCATATTAGGAATTTCATTTAGCGCTAAATCAACCGTCACGACGCCCAAGAAAGGGGGCTGTTCACCAAAGGGTTGAGAAAAGCTCACCATCAACACATTACCCGCCCCTTCATCCACATAAGGTTGCGACCAATAACCATTGATATCATTGATGGCTTTACTCCACCAGTCCCACTCACCGTTGGTATAATCGTAGCTATCGGCGCCAATGTCTAAGGTCAAAACTTTGCCATTTTCTCGATAGGCGTAAGGTGCAAACAGTTCGCGGTTATCAATAGCGAATTTGCTAAACGCGATGGCACTGCCGTAGAAATCGGCATGCCTATCAAGGCGACGGGTTAGCAGCTGTTTAAGCGTCATTTCATCAGCGTATAAGTCATCGTCATCCGCTTCAGACAAAAAATCGGCAATAGAGCGCGTATCGGTTTCTGCGGTTTCTAAGAAATACTCTAAATGCAGGGCAGCGCTCTGCGCTTTTTGGCCAAGCTGCTCATAGATATCTTGCTCTTCATCTTGATAATTCAGCCAAGCATTAATACTAAAGACCACTGTCATAATAGCGATAAGAGGCAGCGCTATTTGCGATAAAATTCTACTACGAAAAGAACGAAGTCTGCTCATATCCATAATCCACAGTGGTTAACGTTTTATTGGCTTACAACAAAGAGCGGCCATACTATCTTGCTAGAAAGGCCTGTCACGCTCTTTAGCAAAAACACTCAAACACAGTGTAGGCAAGGCTGTGACTTTGCACCGAATAAAAGAGACCCATTTACTTCTTATTAGGCACTAACTCTATGATGAACTTGAAATAACGACTTCATTAAATCACCTCAAGCATCAGCATTCAACACAAAGCCAGTTTATTTATTGAGCAATGCAGTGTCGGTTTTTAGTCCATTCTGCAGTCAATATTGCTATCTACGAGCCGAAAAACAAATAAGTCAGTAAGGATACGATCCTATTAAGATACCAATACGTAATAACAAAATGCGTAATCACTAGGGAAGATTAAACATGACACATGAAACATGTTAAATTGATTATGGCTAGAGAAAGTAGTTCTTGTAACAGGGGAAGTCATGAGTACAGAAATTGTCAGCCTGAACCACGTATCTAAGGGCTTTACTGATGGTGATAAATATCATCAGGTATTAGCCGATATTAACTTAACGCTCAATGTCGCCGACACAGTCGCACTGACAGGTCCTAGCGGAAGTGGTAAAAGTACCTTACTCAACATCATTGGCGGTTTTGAATTTATCAAGCAAGGCCAATTGTTTCTCAACTCAAATGACACCACCCTCTGGCAAGATAAACAGTGGAGCCAATTTCGACGCCAACACCTCGGTGTTGTTTTCCAGCAATTTAATCTGCTAACCCCGCTCAATGTTCGTGACAATATCGCTTTTTCACTGCGCTTGAACCAACAGAAATGGAGCCCATGGTGTGATTACTTAATTACCCAGCTTGGGCTTGATGAAGTAAAAAACAGACATGTAGAAACCCTCTCAGGCGGCCAGCAACAACGGGTCGCTATTGCGCGCGCACTCGCTCATAAGCCGCAGCTATTATTGGCCGACGAACCGACAGGTAACCTCGATGAGAAAGCCGGTCAGCAAGTTATGGCGCTCCTCACCCAACTCGCCGAGGAGTCACAAACCAGTATTTTAATGGTGACTCACAGCAATGAATGCGCCGCTTTTATGAAAAGGCGCTGGCACCTAGAGCAAGGGCAAATCCATGAGTAGCGGCTCAAATAACGGTTCAGGTTTTGGCCTAACGATACGCTTAAGTCTGGGCGTGTTTGCTCGTCACTACTTAAAATCGCCTCTGCAAGCGGGGGCTATTTTACTCGGTATTATCCTGGCGGTAACCCTGCTTATTGGTGTTAGAGCCACCAATGAAAACGCAGTGCGCAGTTACTCTGAAGCGACGGAGCTACTAAGCCAAAGGGCGCAGTTATTACTCACGCCAATCACAGGCAAAAAATCAATTGATGAGTCAGTTTATTTTACTTTAAAACAAGCAGGTATAAATCAAGCCTTAGCGGTAATAAACGATACCGTCACCGATGAGCAAGGCAGACGTTGGGATATACAAGCGAGTGATTTAGTCGCCGCCTTATCAATTCAGAGTCAGAGTAAAAACAAGAATCACACCTCAAGCACGGCGATAAGCAGCCCAGATAAAAGCCACCGCTCGCTATTATCAGCCAACCTTCCTTTAGCAAAGTTGTTATCTGCTGCGCCGTATATTTTGATGAGTAAAAGCTTTGCCGACAACGTTGCTCCCAAGGGGGAAATACAGCTTAACGGCAAAACGCTTAATGTTATTTCACTCGATGATAGCCTAGGTCTCGGCAACGCCATTTTAATGGATATCTCTCTTGCACAGCAGCTACTCAATCGACCCGGTCAATTAAGCTATATCGCCCTATTTGGTCAAGCCGACACGCTTACCGAGCAGGTCAAGCAAGCCTTTAATGAGCAGACGAGTGAGCATTTTGATTTTGCCGTACAAGATGACGGTGAAGGCCTCACCAGTTTAACCCGTAGTTTTCACTTAAATCTCACCGCCATGAGCTTATTGGCATTTGTCGTCGGACTCTTTATCGCCTATAACGGCGTGCGCTATAGCCTGCTCAAGCGACAAAGGCTGTTAGTGCAATTACAGCAGCAAGGCGTGCCACAACGGGCATTACTGGTTGCATTACTCATCGAGCTGTTCAGTTTAGTGCTGCTCGGTTCGCTTGCTGGATTTATTCTTGGCTTGCAGTTAAGTCACTGGTTACAACCTATGATTGCACTCACACTCGAGCAGCTTTATGGCGCAAGGCTGATGCCTGGGCTTTGGCAGTGGAGCTGGCTATATCAAGCCGTTGGGTTGACTTTCTTTGCCGCCCTGCTTGCTTGTTTTCCACTGTTTACCACCTTAGCGAAACAACCTTTAGCACGTAGTGCGAGCCGCTATGAACAGCAAGGTCACGCTAAGAGGCAGCAAAGAAAGCTATTTTTTATCGCGATCGCTCTACTCTTGATTAGCGCGGTTTTGTTTCCGTTTACCCAAGATTATCAACATAGCCTGATATTATTAGGCGTAGTAACCATTGCCATACCACTGCTATTGCCGCTGGCGCTGCAAATGGGGCTATCGGTGGTGGAGCGTATTACACGTAACGGCCTGTGGCAGTATGCCGTGGCTGAAAGTAAAGAGCTTATTGCGCCACTGTCGCTGGCGATGATGGCCATGCTACTGGCGTTAACCGCCAACATTTCGATGAATACCTTAGTCGGCAGTTTTGAAATCACCTTAAAACACTGGCTCGACGACAGACTGTATGCCGATCTGTATATCCGCCCACCCAGCGATAAAGTTACCCAAACACAAGCGTTATTAGCCGAGCTACCTAAGGTTACCGCAATATATGGCCAGTGGATCCATAATAGCCATTATCAAAAGGCCCCTGTCAGCCTAATGACCCGCGATGCGCATTCACTCAGAAACAGCAACCAGATAAAAGCGCAATCGGATCATCATTGGCAGCACTTTTTCAGTGGTAATAACCTCATGATCAGTGAGCCGATGGCAATCAAATACCAACTTAATGTGGGTGATAAAATCAGTCTACCTGAGTTTGACAAGGTATCGCTTGCCCCCTTGTCCATTGGTGCCATCTTCTATGATTACGGTAATCCATTGGGTCAGGTCATTGTAAGTCAACATACTTGGCAGCAGCTCAAGCTCCCCACACAGCCCACCAGCATTGCAGCTAGTTATGCTAACAATATCACTGAACTTGAATTGATACTGCAAACAAAGGTGCCACTGTCACCCGCACAGATGTATAACCAAACTAAAATAAAGCAGCGCGCACTTGAGATCTTTAAACGCACTTTTTCTATCACTTTGGTACTCAATAGCTTGACCTTAGTGGTCGCGGCAATTGGCCTTTTCAGCGCTTGCCTAATGTTAACTCAAGCAAGGCAAGCGCCCTTAGCGCGGCTTTACTCCCTTGGAGTGAGCCGCTATCAGTTACGTACTTTAGTCTGTGGCCAAATGCTGCTTATCGTACTATTTACCTGCTTACTTGCTCTGCCAACTGGCGCATTACTCGGCTATTTACTGATTAACAAAGTCACTTTACAGGCCTTTGGCTGGAGTATTGCCATGGTTTGGGACTGGCAGGCCTACTTTAGAGTGCTTGTTATCGCCATGATTGCCAGTGCGATTGCAGTAATATTGCCGCTATTTTGGCAGACCAGAAAACCACTCATTAGCAGCTTACAACAGGAAGCACTATGAAACTGTTCTGTTATTTACTCCTTCTGTTTTCACTCTGCGGTTGTGACTCAGAGCCAGGCAGTACACCCGGTATGGGACAGCTATTAGATGGTAATACTCAAGGTTATGCGCCAGTGTTGCCCGGCGTAGCACTCACGTTTCCGGCGGACCATCAAGCACATGATGATTTTCGCCAGGAATGGTGGTATTTAACCGCGAATCTAAAAACAGACACAGGTGAAGAACTTGGCCTGCAATGGACACAGTTTCGTATCGCGCTTGCTCCACCCAGTGTTGATGAAAATGAAACCAGCAATAACAAAGCCACTCAATCAGCTTGGCAGACTCAGCAGTTATATATGTCGCACACTGCACTCACCAGTAAGCAACTACATCTAACCGAAGAAAAGTGGTCAAGGGGTAATCAATACTTTGCCGGCACACAAACCTCGCCCTTGATTATTCAACAAGATGGTTGGCAATGGCGCAGCGACAACGAGCAACTGTTTCCTGCAATACTGTCGGTAGTCACTGCTGACTTTAATTACCAGTTAACCCTAGATAGTCAGTCGCCTTTTCAACTGCAAGGCGAGCGAGGCTATAGTCGTAAAAATGCCAGCGGCACTGTTGCTAGCTACTACTATAGTCAACCTTTTATCAAGGTCACTGGCACTATCGAGCAAGATGGTAAAACCACTCATGTTTCGGGTGATGCCTGGCTTGATAGAGAATGGAGTTCGCAGTTTTTATCAAAAACTCAGCAAGGCTGGGATTGGTTCGCCTTAAAGCTAGATGATGGCTCTGCATTAATGTTATTTCAGCTAAGGGATAACAGTGGTGACAAACAGCACTTTTATAGTGGCAGACGTATGTACTCTGACGGCAGGGGTCATAACATCAGCACAGATCAAATATCAATGACTGCAACCGCATGGCAGCAAACCCCGTCAGGGCGCTACCCTGTCACTTGGCAGATAGCGATCCCCTCGGAAAACATCAAGCTTAACACTCAAGCTCTCAATAGCGACTCAAGCATGCCACTGTCTATCCCTTACTGGGAAGGCCCGATCAAAATATCGGGTAGCCACAATGGCTTGGGCTATATGGAACTCACTGGATATTAACAACTAATCTTTGCCTTTATTGGGCAAGTACACGGCTTACAAACTGTCCTTTCCGCCCGCCAAACAAGAATGATTATCATTAACCAAGGTTCTGAATGTTTTGAGTTTTTAATGTAGCGCAAGCTAACATTTCGTATGGATGAAATTCAAACAAGCCTATAGTGTTTAATGGTAAATTTGCGAACTAGATCACCATCAAAAAGTTGATCTTTGTCGACAAAAAACCTCAATACCCCTTGTGAGGTATACCCACAAAATCTATGAGGTCTAGACTCGATATCAACCTTGGTAGATAGCAACTGCACTACTTAAAGAACAGCGTTATTTACCCCATTATAAAAGGTAACAAGATGAGCCAAGAATTTCATATTACCAGTCTAGTGGTGCATGCCGCGCCCCATGCTGTGACAGAGATTAAGAGCAAAATATCTGCTCTAACAGGCACCGAAATACATGCCGTTACTGACGAAGGCAAGTTTGTGGTCACCGTTGAAGGTGAGACCCAGCGTGCCATCCTCGATAGCGTTGAAGCAATAAACGCCTTAGAAGGCGTTATTAATAGCAGTTTGATTTATCACCAAGTCGATCCAGTTGAAGAGAAGAGTGAGGAACACCATGAGCATTAGCCGTCGCGAGTTTCTAAAAGCCAACGCCGCCGTTGCAGCTGCAACAGCCGTCGGTGCAACTCTGCCAGTTAAGATAGTTGAAGCTGCAGAGCAAAAAGATAGCATCAAGTGGGACAAAGCACCTTGCCGTTTTTGTGGCGTGGGTTGTAGCGTTCTCGTGGGTACAGATAATGGCAAAGTCGTTGCCACTAAAGGTGATCCAGAAAGCCCTGTGAACAAAGGCCTTAACTGTATTAAAGGCTACTTCCTTTCTAAGATCATGTACGGCAAAGATCGCCTTACTACACCGCTTTTGCGCATGACAGATGGTCAATATGATAAAGAAGGCGAATTCACACCAATCAGCTGGGATAGCGCGTTTGATATCATGGCTGAGAAGTGGAAGCACACCCTTAACACCAAAGGGCCTACCGCTATTGGTATGTTTGGTTCTGGCCAATGGACAGTTTGGGAAGGTTATGCTGCCTCTAAACTACACAAAGCGGGTTTCTTAACTAACAACATCGACCCTAATGCCCGTCACTGTATGGCATCTGCGGTTGTTGGCTTTATGCGTACATTTGGTATTGATGAGCCTATGGGTTGTTATGATGACTTAGAAGCTGCTGATCAGTTTGTGCTTTGGGGCGCCAACATGGCAGAAATGCACCCAATCTTGTGGGCTCGCCTATCAGATCGTCGTCTGAGCAGCCCAACAAGTCGCGTACACGTATTATCAACTTACGAAAATCGTAGCTTCGATTTAGCCGATAACGCCATGGTTTTCCGTCCACAGTCTGACCTAGTTATTCTTAACTATATTGCTAACTACATCATTCAAAACGATGCGGTAAACAAAGACTTCGTTAATAAGCACACTAAGTTTGCTCTAGGTACAACGGATATCGGTTACGGTCTTCGTCCAGAGCATCCATTAGAGCAAAAAGCGAAAAACCCAGGTAATGGTAAGTTTGCGCCAATCAGCTTTGATGAGTACGCCAAGTTTGTGAGCACCTACACGCTTGAATACGCAGCCCAAATGAGTGGTGTAGAGCCAGAAAAGCTAGAGCTTATGGCTAAAGCGTACGCCGATCCAAACGTGAAAATGATGAGTTTGTGGACCATGGGGATCAACCAGCACACACGTGGTGTTTGGGCGAACAACATGCTGTACAACATTCACTTGCTAACCGGAAAAATTTCAACGCCGGGTAACAGTCCGTTCTCACTAACAGGCCAACCGTCTGCTTGTGGTACTGCGCGTGAAGTGGGTACGTTTGCACACCGTTTACCTGCCGATATGGTGGTAGCAAACCCTAAACACCGTGAAATAGCTGAAAAACTGTGGCAATTACCAGAGGGCACTATTCCGCCAAAGCCTGGTTTCCACGCTGTATTGCAAAGCCGTATGCTTAAAGATGGCAAGCTGAACTGTTACTGGACTATGTGTACCAATAACATGCAAGCCGGTCCAAACATTAACGATGAAATGTATCCTGGTTTCCGTAATCCTGAAAACTTCATTGTCGTGTCTGACCCCTATCCGACGGTTACAGCTATGGCGGCGGACTTGATTCTACCAACGGCAATGTGGGTAGAAAAAGAAGGCGCTTATGGTAATGCTGAACGTCGTACTCACATGTGGCACCAGCAAGTTAAAGCACCTGAAGGCGCAAAATCTGACTTGTGGCAGCTAATGGAGTTTTCAAAGCGCTTTAAGGTATCTGAAGTATGGCCCGCTGAGCTGATTGCTAAGAAGCCTGAGTACGCTGACAAGACACTTTACGACGTACTTTATGCTAACGGCGTTGTGGACAAGTTCCCTGCTTCTGAATGTAAATCTGAGCTAAATGATGAGTCTGATGCATTTGGTTTCTACGTACAAAAAGGACTATTTGAAGAATATGCCCAGTTTGGTCGCGGCCATGCACACGACTTAGCGGACTTTGATACTTATCATGAAAACCGTGGTGCACGTTGGCCTGTGGTGAATGGCAAAGAAACCCTACGCCGTTTCGTTGAAGGTAGCGATCCTTATGTTAAGGCTGGCGAAGGCTTTAACTTCTACGGTAAGCCAGACGGTAAAGCGGTTATTTTCGCCCTCCCCTTTGAGCCTGCAGCAGAGGAACCAAACGAAGAATATGATATCTGGTTATCAACCGGCCGTGTACTTGAGCATTGGCACACAGGTTCGATGACAGCTCGCGTGCCAGAGCTTTATCGCGCCTACCCAGATGCACAAATCTTTATGCATCCTGAGGATGCTAAAGCACGTGGTCTAAAGCGTGGTGATGAAGTGATTGTGGCTTCACCTCGTGGTGAAGTGAAAACCCGTGTTGAAACTAAAGGCCGCAACAAACCACCAAGAGGCGTGGCATTTATGCCATTCTTCGATGCGCGCCAGCTGGTCAACAAGTTAATACTTGATGCGACGGATCCGCTGTCAAAAGAGACAGACTTCAAGAAGTGTCCAGTTAAAGTGATGAAAGCGTAAGTCTTTCACAAACAAATTTAACTTAATCGCTTGAGCAAAGCGGAGAAAAGGCAGCAAATGAGTACGGTCAATCAAAGTAAGTTCAAAGCAAAAGGCGTTAATCGCCGTCAGTTTTTAGCCACCACGGCTAAAGCTAGCTGTGCGATGAGCTTACTAGGAATGGGATTAACGGCAGTTGCAAAACAATCAACTCAATTAGACCCCTTCGCGATTAGACCGCCAGGAGCATTAAGTGAAGATGATTTTCTCTCGGCCTGTGTGCGTTGTGGTTTATGTGTAGAAGCTTGCCCTTACGACACCCTCAAACTCGCTCGCTGGTTTGAGGGTGCGCCAACGGGCACGCCTTACTTTACTGCGCGCAAAATACCCTGTGAGATGTGTGAAGATATCCCCTGTGTTAAGGCCTGCCCTTCGGGTTCGCTTGATCACAATTTAACGGATATTGAAGACGCTAAAATGGGAATTGCGGTACTTATCGATGAGAAAAATTGCCTGAACTTTAAAGGGCTACGTTGCGATGTTTGTTACCGGGTTTGCCCGCTAATTGATGACGCTATCACCCTTAATATGCAACACAATGCCCGTAGTGGTCATCACGCCATGTTTTTACCAACAGTCAACAGCGATAGCTGTACAGGCTGCGGTAAATGCGAACATGCTTGCGTGCTAGAGCAAGCTGCGATCAAAGTGTTACCGACTCATGTTGCTTTAGGTAAAACGGCAGCACACGATACATATATCAATACCGAATCCACCACACTTGAGATGTTAAACAAGGGGCTTGCATTATGAGCCAACCACTAAAGCAAAAACCGACAACACATGGTTTTGCGAAGGCGGCAATTAAAGAGCTAGGATGGTGGCGTGCCCACAAATTCCTATTTCTTCGCCGCCTAAGCCAAGTCAGTGTCTTTGCACTGTTTGCCATTAGTCCTTTGTTAGCACCTTTATTAGGATTGTGGTTGCTTAAAGGCAACCTCTCTACCAGTGAAGCCTTAGGTGTGGTGCCTTTATCTGATCCACTTACCACTTTGCAGGTGTTGCTGACAGGGCATCTACCCGAGCTTAGCCTCATACTCGGTGCCGCCATTATTGCTTTGTTTTATGCAGTGCTAGGCGGGCGAGTATTTTGCAGCTGGGTCTGTCCCGTGAACATAGTGACAGATCTTGCAAGCTGGTTACGACGCAAACTGAACTTGCCGCGTACAACGCAGATGCCTAGAAACTTACGTTACTATCTGCTAGCACTTGTGCTCGTTCTGCCAGTCCTTACAGGCCTTACAGTATGGGAATGGGTTAACCCTGTACCTATTTTGTATCGCGCCGCATTGTTTAGCGCTGGCAGCGGTTTATGGATCTTAGCAGCTATCTTCTTACTGGATCTATTTATCAGTGAAAGAGCATGGTGCGGACACTTGTGCCCAACAGGTGCACTCTTTGGCCTACTCGGCAAAGTCAGTCCGGTAAAGGTATCTGCCGTCAATGCAAAAGCGTGTGACAACTGTATGGATTGCTTTGTTGTATGCCCTGAAAGACAGGTCTTAAAACCTGCACTTAAAGGAAAACAACCTATGATAATCAGCAGTGATTGCACTCAATGTGGCCGATGTATCGATGTTTGTGCTCAACGCGTTTTCCAGTTTAAAAATCGAAAATATCAAAATCGAATTGCCCTAAAGGCGGAGAACACCCAATGAAAAAACTACTCACCTTAGCTGCGCTAGTGATGGCGCTTAGTGCTTGCACTGGTCAGCAAGCGAACACTCAAGCAGAGCCGGTAAACATCAGCTCACTTGGTAAGTCTGAGATCACAGATATTCGAGCCGCCGACCCAGCGCCGCTTTATCCAAAGCGTGGAAAATCTATCGAGCGTACTTTTGTACACCAGCCGCCGATGATCCCACACAAGGCAGATTATCCAATCACGCTAAAGAGAAATGGATGTATCAGTTGTCACAGCCCTGCTAAAGCTAAACGTATGAAAGCGACTGCAGTGGACCCATCGCATATGTTAGCTGATGGCAAACTAAACAACGAATATTACAACTGTACTCAGTGTCATACGCCACAAGCAGAAAACAAGCAGCATTTAGTTGAAAACGAGTTTTCAACTCAGTAAGTACTGAGCTGTTTTCACGGCTAATACTCATTGGTATATCGCATTTAAAAACCACCTTAACCTAGGTGGTTTTTTTATGTGAGCTTTACGTTAGAGGTTGCAAAACACCTTCACGCGCAGGCACGATAAGTACATTACTGCGAATACGGTTGAGTATTGATTCTGCCATATTTCCCACCACATAAGCATAAACGCCCTGACGCTGAACCGCGCCAAGCACTAAATAACGCACCTTATGCTTACAGGCTAATTGATAAATACACAGATCCGGTTCACCCACAGTAATATGGATACATTTAGGGTCAATATTGAGCTCATCAAACAATTCTTGATGTGTTTCCCGAGCTTTTCTTATCATTCCATGGATGTCGACAATTTCCATATCGTGGATCACCTGCGGCAATCGAATAACAAATGCAAGATGTAGCTCGCAGCTTGTGGCCTCAGCCAAAGCAACAGCCTGGCGAATAACGGCATGATTTAATTGTTTCTTTATCGTTTTGCTACTACCAAGATCTAACGCCATCATCACAGTATTATTGTTCTGTAGCGGATTATCCGTTAACAGCATTAATGGTATTCGGGTATGACGAATAAGACTCCAGTCCAATGGAAGATAATGATCAACGTGATGCACTCCTTTAACCATTAAATCGAAACCATGTCGCTTAGAGTGATGACATGCATGTTCTGACAGATCTTTACTCCACACACTATGGGCTGGCGTGTCTGCGGCATCGATACACTCTAACTCTTGCTCAACTTTCGCCATGCGCTGCTTCATCACATGTTTTTGCGCCACGGCAACAAACTTGGGATTGTAATACTCAGCATTACCAAAGTATTCAAAACTATAGGCAAATACCTCAGCACGCTTTCCTAGCACTCTAGCAAGTTCTATCCCCGCCGATATTGCGTTGACATGGGCCTCTTCTCTTTGGGAAATAATAAATACTTTGTCCATCGCTATCTCCGGTTACAACAACCTAGTATTAGCTTAGACAAATTTAATTGTTAATGCCGTGAAAACTGAATGATTGATGACCTAGGTCAAATGGTAAAAGGCGATGATAAATAAAAATAAAACATCAAAGTTAGTCGCGTTTTACCTATAAGAATCTGAAAGATAACTATTGCCTTCGGCCTTATTTCAGGTAACGTTATAGCTACATCAATTGAAAAAAGAGCATTACTATGAAGTCAGGTAAGCACGATGCACAGCTACTCAAACTCGCGTTAGAAATTGGTGTTGGCTATGCCAAGAAAAGAGGCTTTGCCGATTTTGGTCAAGGGATCTCTCCCAAAGACAAAGTTGAATGTATCTATCGATTACTGGTGCAAGATAATCTGATCCAAGCATTATCAAAAGATAAAGAAGATGGCCCCAATATGAAGCACAAATTAGTATTATGGATCAGTCGTCAATTGCCAGCCAATCATGAGTTACTCAATTAACATCATCATTCATATATTCAGTTCTGTGCAGCTTATTGCAGCGCAGAACGCTTATTACAATCCCTCAACTCCTTTAGTATTATTTATGCATAGAGAGTGATCTTTATCCTACACTGCCAACGTAATTAATCGGTATGAATAGATTAAACCCAAAAAAGCTGCTTCATAGTAAATGGACAGCCATTAAACCTAAAGAAAAGCAGAAGCATTTTATGGTCACTAAGGTGGAGTTTGATGAAGAGGGGGAAGTCAGCTTGTGCATTATTGAAGCAGTGCTGACTCGCACCGAATATCAAATTAATTGGCGCGAGCTAATGCAGCAAAGAAATTGGAACTTTGGTTGGAAGTAAAACGGTTCTAGCAGTGATACTTTGCCTAGGATTAGCGCACCTTACTCTTGGTTTTTTGCGCAGAACATTGACGCTGACCAGAGTTGGCATTGAGTTTTTGTTTCTGTTCTTTATCTAATGGCTTGGCAGCTAAATAGAGTGCTTGAGCGAATAAACCTTGATATGCCTTCATTTTATTTCCTATTAATTGCAACAAAAATAGACACAACAGTGTGCTTGCGGTCAAAGTAATCCTTATCCTATTATTAGTAAAATGAATAATAACTATCAACTGGATTCCATAAAAGCATGAACGTACAAATTAAGAGCTTACACTGCTTTATTACGTTACTTGAGGTGGGAAATTACACCCGAGCTGCTGAAAAGTTACACCTCACTCAGCCGACACTGAGCAAGATGATCCAGCGTTTGGAGGAACACCTAGAACAACCTCTACTTATCCGAAATAACCAAAAAGTCATTGCTACAGAAGCAGGCAGAATGCTTGAAAGTACCGCGAAGCAGATAGTGGGACAATGGCATAGGTTACAAGAAGATTTAAACAACTTAAATGGATTACAAACAGGGCAGCTTCGCTTAGGGGTATGTCCTATGATGGGAGAGATGATCATCAATCTCTTATCAGAATATCGAAAACGCTTTCCAAAAATAGAGATTAGTATTGTCGAGCTCGGCGGATATGGTGCGGAGCAAGCTCTGCTTAATGACACGCTAGATCTAACCTTTACCGCATTACCTACAACTCATTCACACGAGTTTGATAGCCATAACCTCAAAGGCTATCCCCTACTTGCTTGTATTCCGAAAGAGCATTTGCTGGCAAAGTCCAGAGCCATTACCTGGTCAGCTATTGAGCCTCATCCTTTTATTCTCTATAACGATGATTTTTCTCTGTCAAAGCTTATCCATAGGCTAAGCCGTAAGGCCAATGTAGAGCTTAATATTGCCGCTCAGAGTGGCCAATGGGATTTTATCGCCGCGATGGTAGAGGCTAAGATGGGCATAGCCATATTACCTAAGCCAATTTGCGATAAAATCGCCTCAAAAGAACTGTTATACCGACCACTATCACCAGCGCTAACATGGGATTTAGCACTGATTTGGCGTAAGAACTTACCACTTACCCCCGCAGCTGAGAGTTTCATCAATTTAAGTCGGGAGCTCAGCCCTAATAATCAGCTCGGTATAACGCCTGTGTAGCGTCAAGCAAAACGGTAGCCGTTTTTTCCTTGGCGCTTTACCTCATACATTGCACGATCGGCTTGTTCATAGGCAAAGCTAAAAGATTGATCTGAAAATAAACTGATCCCGATACTCATCCCAATTGTCACATGCCTATTTTCGACCTCGATAGACCCCATAAAAGCACTCAAGATCCTGTCTGCTATACAAGCAAGTAATGCTTTATCACTAAACTCAAACAGCACAACAAACTCATCACCTCCAAGCCTTGCGATTACTTGGGACTCTTGCACCTGCAGCTGCAGCATTTCTGCGATTTTAATTAGTAAGCTATCGCCAAACTTATGTCCATAGCGGTCGTTGTTAGCCTTAAAGTCATCTAAATCGATAAACATTAAGGCACCCTTTATTGAAGATTGACGCGAGCTATTAAACACCTCAATGATAGCTTGTCGATTGAACAGCTCAGTTAAAGGATCGCGATGAGCAAGCTTAGCTAACTCCTGCTCGTAGCGTTTCTCTTTCGTTATATCAACATGCGTCCCCATGATCCGTAATGGTTCCCCTCTCAAGCCAAATTCAATCACCCGCCCACGATCTGATACCCAAGTTACCGAGCCATCTTTATGCAACATTCTATGGGTCACATCGTAGGAGTCAGTTCTCCCCTTGATATGATCATCAAAGTTAGCGATCACCCAATCACGATCTTCTGGATGAAGATTACCTTTCCAGCTATCGATATGGGCTGCCAGATCATCTATGGTGTAACCGAGCAGTGACCCCCACTCCATATTAAACATGGTTAAATTACCGCTGGGAATATGCTGCTCCCACAAACACAAGCCGGTTCCATCTAACGCAGCATTGAGCTTTTGCTGTAAGACTTTATTTTGTTCACGTAACGAGGCATTTTCTTGTTCTATTAACGCGTTTTCAGCTGTTAAATTTGCCAGTATTTTGTCTTTATCTATCGAGGTCGTAATAATCCTCTCCTAAGTGTCCACTGATTAGCTTTAGCGGTTTTAAACCTACACCAACCCACGACGATAACAAGTCTGCAACATAAAAACATAACACCCCATCCCCGTATACATCCCACGCCACTTTTTATTTTCGAAGCGATAAATCTTACTCACATCAGGTTTGAGTCATGTAAACTTACCCCAAGTTAACTGATAGCTAATGCTGAATATATGATACTTAAGATCGGAATCGCTGGAGCGGGGTTCTCTGGTGCTGTTATTGCCAATGAGCTCGCCAAAGCTGGCCACCAAATAACAGTATTTGAACCTCGCAAACACATTGCTGGTAACTGCTACTCTTCAAGAGATCCTCATAGCAATGTAATGCTGCACCACTTTGGCCCTCATATTTTCCACACAGATAAAGCGCACATTTGGAACTATGTCACCCAACTTGGGCAAATGATGCCATTTACCAATAGAGTGAAGGCGATGAGCCAAGGGCAGGTTTACTCATTGCCAATTAATCTGCATACAATAAATCAGTTTTTTAATGCGCGGATGTCACCCGCTGAAGCTGAGCAATTTATTGCTAAACAAGCAGATAGCAGCATTATCGAACCACAGAATTTTGAACAACAAGCGCAAAAAATGATTGGTGAATCGCTGTACCAAGCTTTTTTTAAATACTACACCATTAAGCAGTGGGGACGTTCACCAGATACGCTACCTGCGAGTATTTTAAAACGGCTGCCTGTTAGATTTAATTACGATGATAATTATTTTAACCACCCATTTCAGGGAATGCCGATTGAGGGCTATACCCCCTTAATAGAAAAGTTACTCGATCACCCTAACATTGCACTGCAACTCGATTCGGCCTTTTGCGCCACAATGAAATCCGAGTACGATCATGTTTTTTTCTCAGGGCCGTTAGATGCGTATTTTGATTTTAAGCTCGGTAGACTCCCCTATCGAACCTTAGACTTTGATAAAGAAACCCATGAAGGGGACTATCAAGGCAATGCTGTTATTAACTATTGCGATAATAGCCAAGCCTATACACGGATCAGTGAGCATAAGCACTTTACCCCTTGGGAGACACACTCAAGAACAGTGATTTTTAAAGAGTACAGCCGCGAAGCAACCGCAGATGACACTCCCTATTATCCAGTGAGGCTTAGTGAAGATAACACCTTACTTGAGCGCTATATCCAACTGGCTAAACAAGAAAAAAATATCACCTTTGTCGGTCGATTAGGCACTTATCGCTACTTAGATATGGACGTGACAATTGATGAAGCATTGACGGCCAGCCAAGTGTTCCTAAATACACTCGCAACCAAACAAACCATGCCAGCTTTTACTGCGCAATAGCGACATTTATAGAGCCATTTGATATGAAAAAATACTTAGTCATTGCCCGTGTAGGCGATAACTCCCTGCATCCGCATTGGTTAGAAAATGCAGTCCCTAATTTTGACTTATTCTTAAGTTACTTTGGCGATAAGCCTAATCATTACCAAGCTGAAGCGACTTATTATGAGCAAGTAAAAGGTGGCAAGTGGCCAATAATCCATAAGCTCGTTGAAGCCAACTGGGCGATCATATCGCAATATGATGCAGTCTGGTTACCCGATGATGACATCATGACTGACGCTAATACTATCAATAAGATGTTCAGTCTTTTTGATGGTTTTGGCTTAGCGCTGGCACAACCGGCACTGACCATGGATTCTTACTTCTCGCACTCAAGCTTATTGCGTCAACCACACTCAGTTTTGCGCTACAGTAATTTTGTAGAGGTGATGGTGCCCGTTTTTTCGCCCAGTGCGTTGATCACCCTAAAAGAGAGTTTGGGCCAAAGTCCATCAGGGTGGGGACTCGATGCCCTGTGGCCTCACCTTATTGCTAATACTGACTTCAAACGTATCGCCGTTATTGATGCAACGCCCGTTATTCACACTCGTCCAGTCGGTGGTGAGCTGTATAAACTTAACCCTGAGTTATCACCAGAGAAAGACGCGCTGCAGCTACAAAGCTTATACCCGCAGTTCAATATCTGTCGTCGTCATGGGCCAAATAAATTTAAAGTTTATAGTCAGATCTCGCAATCCAGCCAGTGTTCCTCAATCTTGGCGAGCATAAGAGGAAAATATCAAAGAGTCATTGCCAAACACAGAGCTAAAAAGCACGCCAAATTTAACCATAGTTAAAGTGGAAGCCCCGACAACCGTGTACCTTTGATACTGGTCAATTAAACGCCTGAAAACATATCTTGCCCTATAATTATTGACTATAGATAAAGGGACGAAGCAAAGCTGTACTGCTGGAGGCTATGTGGCAATTCAGGGGCTGACAACCGAGCAGGCACGGGAGCGGTTAAAGCAAAATGGGGCAAACTGCTTGCCTAAGCCGCTTAGGAATAGTTTTTTTAAACTGTTTCTTATCCAATTTCGTAGCGCATTTATCTATGTGCTATTGGTTGCAGTGATTGTTTGCTTACTCCTCGGGCAACTTATCAATGCTTTTTTTATCTCCATTGTTTTACTTATTAACGCGCTTATTGGCACGATTCAAGAATTTTCAGCTCAAAAAGCCGCCGACTCATTAGCGCATATGGTGCCGCAGCAGAGCCGCGTTATCCGTGATGGCCACCCAATGCTTGTTGATAGCAAAGATCTAGTGGCAGGTGACTGGGTCATACTCAACAGCGGCGATCGTATCGGTGCAGATATCAGCTTAAAACAAGCAAATTTATTTCAAGTTGATGAGTCAGCTCTCACAGGAGAGTCCGCCTCTGTTAGCAATAAAAAACAGGCTTTTGCTGGAACCTTAGTCACCCATGGGCGAGCCGAAGGCGAGGTCATTGCGACCGGAGCCAATACTCAAATAGGGCAGATAGCCCATTTAGTCCACCAGGGCGGTAGCACCAAGCCACCGCTGATGCAAAGAATCGATCTATTCACTCTACGTATCGCGATAGCCATAATCATCATCATCGCGCTCATATTTGGCCTGACTCTACTTCGAGGCGCGCCGCTCTCTGACGTGTTCTTACTCGGCGTTGCATTAGCTGTATCTGCGATCCCTGAGGGGCTTCCGGCTGCCATTACCGTGGCTCTTGCTATCGGTATGAAACGAATGGCTAAAGCTAACGTGATTGTGCGCAAACTCGTTGCAGTGGAAGCACTCGGCTCTTGTACGTTTATCGCCTCCGATAAAACTGGCACATTAACGGTCAACGAGATGACCATTGGTCAAATTTGGCTTACTAATGAGCAGGTTTACCTTGTCTCCGGCGAAGGACTCAGCCCCATAGGTGGTGTGTATCCCTCTGGAGAACAGACTCAGGTTGACTTAATTCAACCTAATTCAGAGAGCAATCACTTAGTGGCAGGCAGCTTAACAAGTGAATCCACACTTAAGCAGTTAGTCACGGCGGGGACACTCGCTAATGAAGCGCACTTAGTTTTTGAGGAGCATCACGTGCACGCCGATGGTGATGGCGTCGATCTTGCGTTTCTTGTCTTAGGCCACAAGTTCAAACTCCCTTTCGATCCAGTACAGCAACGGCTGAACTTATTCCCCTATGAGTCAGAAAAAGGCTTTAGTGCCAGCATAGATAATAGCTCGTTAGGCCCTATGATCTCAGTAAAAGGAGCGGTAGAGAAACTTATCCCCATGTGCTCGATTAACAAAACGTTACGACAAAAGGTACTTAATCAAGCCCACATAATGGCGCAGCAAGGATATCGTGTACTAGCTGTCGCTCACGGCTTAGGTACTCCTATAGATGATCATTTTAGTGGGCTGAAACTTCTCGGTTTAGTCGCCATGAGCGATCCCCTTAGACCCGACGCTATCGAGGCCGTTGCAGCATGCCGAAAAGCGCACATTAAAGTCGCGATGATAACTGGCGATCACCCTGCCACCGCCCTCACCTTATCCAAACAACTTAAGATTGCAGATGAAACTGATAGTGCGATTACTGGGCCTGCACTTGAACAAGCAAGATTGCAGGATATCAATACATTTGACCGGCTTGTCGCCAATCATAGAGTGTTTGCTAGGGTCAAACCGCAACAGAAGATGGAGATCACTCAGTCGCTTATCAGGCAGGGAGAGTTTGTCGCCATGACAGGCGATGGCGTTAATGATGCCCCCGCCTTAAAACACGCCCATGTGGGAATAGCCATGGGACTTAGAGGTACTGATGTCGCAAGAGAGAGCGCCTCATTGGTGCTAACCGATGATAAATTTAGCTCCATTGTAAAGGGGATTGTTGAAGGTCGCGTCGTATATAACAATATTCGCAAGGTGATCTACTTACTGATCAGCACAGGTGCTGCAGAGATCTTGCTGTTTATCCTCAGCGTATTGTTTGCATTGCCAATCCCACTTTTCCCGCTGCAGATCCTCTGGCTAAATATTGTCACCAATGGGGTACAGGATGTTGCACTCGCCTTCGAACCTGCCGAAGGCAAAGAACTACTTCAAGCACCGCGGTCGCCTAAGGAGCCTATTTTCGATCGATTGATGCTCGAAAGGGTCTGTTCGAGCGCACTCACCATGGGGCTGATCGCATTTGGTTTATTTACCATATTACTGCAAACAGGCTCCAGTGAAGCAGAAGCCCGTAACCTCACGTTAATGTTGATGGTGCTGTTTGAAAATGTACATGCCCTCAATAGCCGCTCAGAACACAGGTCGATATTACAGATCCCTTGGTTTAGTAACCCAATATTACTTATCGGTATTGTCGTTGCACAGGGGATCCATATTGGTGCCATGTATACACCAGGACTCAGTGATGCGCTGCAAATCAGTCCAATTAGCCTCGGTCACTGGTTGATTTTGCTCGCTACCGCCTCAGTACTCTTTGTTGTAGATGAACTACATAAAAGGTATTGGCGTACCAAGCATCATCCGAAGGTCGCTGCGGCCATAGCGAGTCAACGACAAGAGTAGTCAGCTAGCAGCAGTCATCATTAGCTCTTAACTCATTTTGCAGCTTAGCTTTAGAACTAGCACTTTAGCTAAATCGGACTCACGGTAAGTACAAAATACAGGCCTTGGCCATCACCAAGGCTCGATTAGATATTAGACTTTATACAGCCAGACAACTATTCTCATACTAGTCGAGCTGGGGGTAAAATACAGATGCGTTTTCTCTATTTAGTTCTTGTATTGCTGGCTGTTACCCGGATTTTTGCGGTTATAGCCAAACGCTTAAATTTACCGCCGATTGTAGGCGAGTTAGTGTCTGGGATCGCACTGGGGTTATTCCTGTATCGTTTTCAAGACACATTTCCATTGCTGTGGGAAGTGACTCAAGGAGAAGCGTTTGAAGCGCTGGCCGATCTAGGGATGTTTTTCCTGATGCTATTGGCTGGCGTACGCATGAGCCCACTCGACTTTAAGAAGACCTCAAGCTCAGCCCCTGCTGTAGCGGTCGGCGGCATGTTAGTGCCTATTATCTCTGGTACCTTAATAGGGCTTATGCTGTTTCCAGAATCCCCCTTTAAAACAGTTCAAAGTTGGTTCTTGGGAACGGCTCTTGCCGTTACGGCGGTGCCTGTCACCATTCGCATGCTGATGGAGTTTAACCGCTTAGATACCGAAGAGGGTAAAACCATTGTCGCCGCCGCGCTGTGGGACGATCTACTCAGCTTATTTATTCTCTCCTTATTGTTAGCCACTATTAGTAATGGGGGCACCCTATCTTTTACTCTAGATTTATGGGGCCCACTTTTAGCTAAAGTACTGCTCTTTTTCGTTATCACAATACCTGTCGGCTACTATTTATTTCCTTTTGTTGGTCGCTATCTCAAGTACACCAATATCCCTGATATTGATTTTAGTATGCTATTAATCGCCTCTCTGGGATACGCTGTACTCGCCGAAATACTGGGTTTACATTTTATTATCGGTGCCTTTGTCGCAGGTATGTTTTTCCATCCTGCGGTTGTGGAGCAAAAAGTATATGACCGCGTTGAGAGACAAACGTCGGGTATCACCTCAGGTTTTCTCGCGCCAATTTTTTTCGTGTCGATAGGGTTTCATTTAGACTTGACGTCACTGGCATCAATCCCTGGGTTTGTCGCTCTACTGATTACTGTAGCCTTGCTCAGTAAGCTCATTGGCGCTGGGCTATGTGCACGGGCTACGGGTCATAGTAGCCAAGAGTCACTGCGAATAGGCGTTGCAATGAGTGGCCGCGGAGCAGTTGAAATCGTTTTAGCGGGAGTCGCGTTACAAGCCGGGCTATTTAATCATCCAGACCCTACACCGCCCATCATATCTGGGCTATTTTCCGCCATAGTCATCATGGCGATAGCAACCAGCATTATCACCCCATTGTTGTTAGCATTTTTAATTCGCTATCAGGGGGTCGATAAGTCCTGAAAGCAACTATATCCGATCTGTATAAAGTTAATCGGTATAAAGTTAATCGATATAGCGCTAGTCAGTATCAAGCCAAATCAGTATCAAGATATGAATGCCTAGCGAATTTTAGACAAAAAAATACCCACATTATGTGGGTATTTTTTAGGTCTAATTCGCTACGCTTTCACTCATCTTAACTGACCTTAAGTTAGGCTGCGAAGAAGTACACCAAGTTGCTAGGCTACCGGAGACACAACAAACAGTAACTCACCTTGAGAGACTTGCTGACCGTTACTGTTAAGAATACGCTCAATACGATACTGTTGATCTTCAGGGTAAAGTATCGCGTTCTTACGGTTAAAGCCTGCTAAGGTTACCTGCGAGAACATCTTCATTGCTTCTGTAAGCGCTAAAGTCTGATCGACAGTAACTATGTCGCCTTCTTTAACAAAGTCAGCTTCACCCGGTGCTGGAGAGGTATAGAAGATACCTGCGCCTTGAGCCATCACTTTAAGCTCATTACTTTCACCAACGCGAAGTGATGCAGTATCAACACCTACCGTTTCTGCCGCCGCTTCCATTTCAGCAATCATCTCTGGCACGTCTAGCTCTGCCATAAAGCGTGGTAGATAATTAGTATCGTATACGCCTTCGTTGAAGGTGCCATCTTTAAGGATGCGCGTGAGCAACGGAATGTTAGTTGCGATACCTTTTATCACCACTTGGTTTGCTAGGTAGTCGTGTAGCTTAACAATCACATCTTCACGGCTCTCACCACGACAGATAATCTGCGCAATCAAGCTATCGTAATAAGGAGAAACCTCTTTACCTTCGCCTGCAATTGAGATGATTTCGATGTCGTCACGCTCTGGCATCTGGTACTCAGTGATTAGACCTGGGTACGGTAATAACTGTAATACGCCATTACTATCAAGAGCCGCTTTTTCAGCCGTTACACGCACTTCCATCGCATAGCCAATATCTTGTGGCTCAAGCTCGGCAATCGAGCGACCTGCTGCGATATCAAAACCAGCGCTAACGATATCAATGCCTGATGTTGCTTCAGTAACTGGATGCTCAACCTGTAAACGAGTGTTCATTTCCATAAAGTAGACTTCGTTCGCGTCTAAGTTATAGATAAATTCAACCGTACCAGCACCCATGTAATCGGTTGCGTCACCAAGTAGACGGGTGTATTCCATCACCTTTTGCTTAAGCTCATCTGGCAACATAGTTGAACCAGACTCTTCAACCACTTTCTGGTTATTACGCTGTACAGAACAGTCACGTAGGCCGAGTACTTTAGTATTACCAAACTGATCACGTAGTAACTGGACTTCAATGTGACGTAGCGAGGTTACATACTTCTCTAGGTACAAGTCACCGTTACCAAATGCGGCAGCTGCTTCAGTAGAGGTCTTTTGGAACAAGGAGATCATGTCACCTGGACGTTCAACAACCTGAATACCTTTACCGCCACCACCTTGTACCGCCTTAAGCAGTACTGGGTAACCGATTTCGCTAGCAACGTTTACCGCTTGCTCTGCGTTAGTCAAAATACCGTGACTACCCGGTACAACAGGCACGTTTTGCGCTTGTGATGTCTTAATCGCGTTCGACTTGTTACCCATAGTCGTCATGCTATGCACGCTTGGACCAACGAAATTAATACCGTTGTTGACACAAAGTGCAGCAAATTGCGGGCTTTCAGACAAGAAACCAATACCTGGGTGCAATGCATCCACATTTTCGTATTCAGCCACTTTAAGTACAGAATACGCGTTTAGGTAACTCTCATCAGAAGTGTTACCACCAATACAAACTAACTTGTCGTTGCCTTTTAGCATATCAGCTGGAACTGACGTCATATCAGGATCTGATGCAACCAATACCACATTGATATTATTGTCATGAGCCTTGCGGATAAGCTTAACCGCAGTACAACCACGAGCATGAACCAATACTTTTTCAATCGGCTTCATTAGTTGACGCGGATCATCCTGAACAATCACTTCTTCAGCAATCAGTCTTTCAGGAACCAACGTCGATACTGCACTACCAATCACATCAATAATCTTAGCCGTCGGCTTAGGCATTAACGGATCGATGCTTTGTAATTGTTCGTCAATCGTGTCACTAAATGGGTTCGTCACCAATGCATCCATCGCGCCAGGTACTTTAGACAAGTAGTTAGACAGCGTGGACGTAGACGGTAAGTAAGCTGGAACAACCATTTGGCCCGCAAACGGCATGTTAGTGCCAGACAGGTAATAAGTTTGTACCAGTGGATGTGTCACAAAACTTGCCTGTGCACCACCGGTACAATCACCATAACCAAACATCAATACTGGCAATTCGTTATCACGAATAAAGCGAGTAATACGATCGTTCACCACTGCCATAGAGAAAAGCGCGGCTGCACCTTCTTTAGTCTGCATACCACCTGAGCTGATGAAACAGATAACCGGTAGTCTGCGCTTAGCACACTCAATCAATAACGCGCTGAACTTCTCAGCTGCCGCCATATCGAATGCACCCGCCTGGAACGCCGTATTTGATACTGCAACACCCACGCGCATTGGCTGACCGTTATGATCAAAATCAGCAAGACCTGTGATTAAACCACATGGGCGAATGCCCTTGTCTAATGCATCTTCGATTGAAAGACGGAAACCGGGGAAGTTAAGCAAGTTAGCTGAAATCTTATCGCCGTTAATCTCTTCAAACTCAGAGAAGAACTTAGCGACAATTGATTCCCAACCCATTTTTCCTGCACGTTTTTCGTCGCGAAGTACTTTCTGGATTAACAAATCTTGATAACCCATAGTCAAACGGTTCCAGAAGTCTTTACGACGACCGATACGAACAGGGTTAATTGCGCCAGTGTATTCACCGCTTTCTTCTTCGCTGTCAAAATACTCAGGCAGTAAACGCTCGAAAAAGTAAGTCAGAATAACAAATAGACTGTCGTTCAGTTGTGGGAAACCAACACTCTTCCACTGCTCAGTACGAGTCAGTAGTTCTGCGCGGTTTGACTGTGACATAAAGTACTTCAGCCACTTGTAGAACTTGTTCTTATCGTTAGCAACGTTTTGCGTCGATAGTGCACGGTCAATAGAGTCATGCAGCAAGTTATCAACCGAGTTACGTGACAAGCTCTTAGACATCATGGCTTCTTTTGCGATAGACGCAAGATTACCCACAACGTTGTCGTAAAGCGCATCGAATACCAAGATGTTATGACATTGCCAGATGAAATCTTCACGCAGCTCATCATGAACAATCACATCTAACACGGTTAGCTTGTTCAGTTCAGGCCAATCAGCTTGCGTCACTTCAGATGGAAGCGTCTCAAGATAATTAATCAGCCCTTTGAAGTTGTTCTCTGCGTTGCCTTTCCAGCGGTGGTATAGCGACCAGCTGATGTTAAAGATAAGCGCCTTACGGGCTTTCTTATAGTTCTCTTTTGGCTCACCCAAAATCAAACGCGTTAGCATATTACGCTCGGTAGACACATCATCACGCTTAGCGATGAAGTTACCCCATAGCTTGTTCAGCTCTTCGTCATAAACCAGTTTATCAGGGCTTGATAACCAAGACTGGAATACACGGTCTTGCTCTTGCTGAATACGCGCTAACAAATCACCTTCAGGCACGCTGACCTTAGATAGACGACCGTACTGCTCTTGCGAGATAGAATGGATACGGCTACGCAACGTTAGATAACGCAAGTAACGGTATGTACTACCAAACAAGTTCAAGTGCATTGTAGGGTTGTTAGCTACCGCAAGCTCAGCGTTAAGCTCTAACGCTTCAAGATTCTTAGACGGGCTTAGGAAACGCGCTAAACTGCGGTCATAATGCTCACGTAGATCTTCTGACTCACGCACAAAGTTAACCGCTGCTTTTTCTACCGCTTCGATACTGCTAATAATTGCACGGCGTAAATTGTGCTGACGCTCATCTCGGTCTGATGGCGAGAAATCGATAATGCCATCGATACAACCAGAGGTATAAAGCTCTTCAGGCGATACACCAACTGACTTAGCACATTCCTGCCAAGACAAGTTGTATTTACGGGCAATGCTTTGCAAACCTTGTGGCTGGATGGTGTTAAAAATACCATCACGTAGCGATAACAAGATGTTTGCAGCAGCAAGTGGAATCGCGCCACCAGAGTAACCCGCACCGATAACTATACCCACAGTAGGTACGTCAACGTTCGCGCTCTCGGCAATCGCTTTAGAAATAGAGTGTGCTTGGTTCTGGCTGTTAGCTATTTCACCTGCATCGGCACCAGGCGTGTCGATAAGGTAAACAATCGGCATAGACAGCTCAGCAAAGTGGCGAATCGCTTTACAGCAAGCAATATGATGCTCAGGCATCCATGCTCCGTTTGCGGTTGTGCGTTCTTGCGCGACAAAACCGATACGGCGAGTACGAGATCCAAAATTCAGTTCAATCTCTGCACTATAAAAAGGGCCGATATGGGTTTCGGTAATGAGCTTACCTTTAAGATCCGCAATGATGCGTTTAGCACCCGGGCGATTTTTATCTTGAGTTGGTTGAATCACCTTAGTGACATAACCATCAACGTCTAACTGAGCCAAGTCTTTAAGATTAGCTTGAATCGCGTCATCGTCTAAAAGACCTTTAATCTCCTCTGAAAGCGTTTGCTTACTGTGCTCAGGAAACAGTGAAAAGTCTTTTGCTAACTGCTCTGCTTTTAGAAAAAGCGGGTCGGCAGTTTGCACTTGAGTCATGTTAGCGGGCTGATTTTTGCTGGTCATCGAAAGATCCTCTGCTTTAGCCTCTGAAATTTTTAGCCCGTAAATATAACTTTGTTATCCCGTCAATTGCTATTAAACTGCACTAGACGCTTTGTTCCATATTTGAGACAGTGGAGATAACATGCCTGATTTAAACGGTATGATGCTCTTTGCAGCGGTAGTTAGAGCCAAAGGTTTCTCTCAAGCTGCCCGTGAAATAGGCATGCCAAAATCAACCATTAGTCGTAAAGTTGCTCAACTAGAAGAGCAGCTTGGCGTGCGACTTTTACAACGAGATACCCGTAATTTAAGCCTGACTCAGGTCGGCGCGCTGTTTTTTCAGCATTGCTCCAGTATAAGCGATGAAATAGAGGCTGCCAAAGCCACAGTAGAAAATACCCATAACGACGTTTCTGGCTTATTGCGTATTGCTATTCCCGTCTCTTTTAGCCAAGAGTTAATTGCCACATTATGCAGTGGCTTTCTACGTCTATACCCCAATGTTGAGCTCGACGTGCAATTTACCGATAGTGATATTGGACTCGTAGGAGAAGGTTACGATATCGCCATCAAATATGGCCCATTACAGTCATCTGATTTAGTCGCAAGACTGTTATTTGAGCGCCAACCTATCTTGGTCGCAAGCCCTAGTTACTTAAAAATTCATGGCACGCCAGCAACACCACAAGATTTGGCTGAACATAGTGGTATTTTATTAGGGACCTCACGCTCTGCCCCTATCTGGCCGCTGGGTAAAGGCACCAGAAAAACCATGGTTAACTTTCAGCGAAAAGTGCGCGTTAACAGCGCGGTGATGGTCAAGCAACTCGCTATGGACGACTTTGGCATTGCCATGCTGTCAAACTCAGTGTGTAAGAACGAACTCGCAAGTGGCTCTTTAGTCCCCTTATTACAAGAATGGCCAATGGAGGCCTTTAAAGTATACGGTGTGTATTCGAGCAGGCGTCAGCTGGCCACTAACATCAGTGTGTTTTTAGACTTCTTCCATAAGCGCTTTACTAGCCAAGAGTCACTACAATCTATGATGATGTAATTGAGCTAGCGACAATGGGCCACTAACATCAGTGTGTTTTTAGACCTCTTTATATAACATAAGCGCTTTACTAGCCAAGAATCACTACAATCTATGATGAAGTAATTGAGCTAGCGACAATGGGCCACTAACATCAGTGTGTTTTTAGACCTCTTTTATAACATAAGCTTTATAACATAAGCGCTTTACTAGCCAAGAATCACTACAATCTATGATGATGTAATTGAGCTAGCGACAATGGGCCA